>CAUZJT010000118.1:0-8409 GCA_963580215.1 Gammaproteobacteria bacterium | reverse complement strand
GCTCTTCAAGGCAAATCCCACTCTCCACCTTTGGCGAATTTCGGCATAGCGCCGATCCTCACCTTGACGCTTTAATCGCATGGCCACAAAAAACGCCAGTCGTACAGCACCCACCACAACTATACCAAAGACTACTAGGGCGACCGATGTGGGAGACGTAGTATTTATCAGATAGACCACGACGTTTACGACCCCTAGCCATGGCCAGAAGAAATCAGCAATACTCGCATCTCGCCGAACCAGGCTCATTACCCAACCGAGTATTGCTATAACGATAGTCACGGCAAAAGCCTGAAAAAATGGATTGCTAAACATTTGTATTTATTATGCGCTGGACCAATTTGCAAATAGAGTTTCGCACTCAAGATGTGAACCACAATTCACCAGTCGAAACAGGAAACCACTTATCAAGAATATCAGTTAGGTCACAAACCGTGTTCACGAGTCTTTTACCTGGTCAGATTAAATTACATCAATGAAAAAACCTGTCATTGTCTGGATGCGCCAGGATCTTCGGCTCAGCGATCATCCCGCATTTGAGTTAGCGGCCACACTTAGCAAAAAAGTCGTCCCTTGCTATGTACTCGATAGCCGCTCTGAAAAGAAGTGGGCTCCCGGTAGCGCCAGTCGCTGGTGGCTGCATCACAGCCTCATGGAACTAGATCAGCGCCTGAGTGAAATAGGTGGCCGCCTAATTCTCAAAAGCGGAGACTCCGTCAAGATTCTGTCAGCTTTGGCACGTCAAATAAATGCCAGCGCCGTGTACTGGTTAAATGCAGTTGAGCCTGACGCACGTAAAGACGAATTAAGGCTACGTATTGCTCTGGAAAAGCACGGCATTGAGGGGCAAGGATTCGGTGGCTACTTACTTTTTGAGCCAGGTACGATTAAAAACTTGGGTGGTAGTCCTTTCCGCGTTTTTACCCCTTTTTGGAAAAAATGCCTACAAAACATGGGCCAAAGGCGATTGGCATCTGGCACGGCAACACTGGAGATCCACCACCCCCTTCCTGACAGTGATCTCCTGGCAAATTGGGGCTTGCTACCAATCAAACCAGACTGGTCCAAGGGTTTGAGAAAATCGTGGCAACCGGGGGAACAATATGGCCAGGCGTTGCTAGCTAATCTCATGAACCGCATAACACACTATGACACCGAACGTAACTTTCCAGATAAAAATGCTACGTCACACTTGTCGCCATATCTACATTTTGGCAATATCAGCATAACTCAGGCTTTTGAGGCAAGCGGGCTTGCTGAACAGCATTCCAATAAAAGTACGCTATCTTTTCAGCGTGAATTGGGTTGGCGGGAATTCAGCGGCCACCTACTTTTCCATTTTACGGAGTTACCAGAAAAACCTTTCAGGACTAATTTTACGGCGTTTCCATGGCGTGAAGATCCTGTCGCTCTTCGAGCCTGGCAGACTGGAAAGACCGGGTTTCCTCTGATTGATGCGGGTATGCGACAACTCTGGCATACAGGCTGGATGCACAACCGAGTTCGCATGGTAGCCGCCTCCTTCCTGGTAAAGCACCTGCTGATTCCATGGCAACAAGGACAAGCCTGGTTCTGGGATACTCTGGTGGATGCAGACCTTGCGAATAACGCAGCAGGGTGGCAATGGATAGCAGGGTGCGGTGCAGATGCTGCGCCTTATTTCAGAATATTCAACCCTGTGCTTCAGGGTCAAAAATTTGACCCACACGGCACTTATGTCAAACGCTGGGTGCCCGAGTTGACTAAACTACCAGACTGCTACCTGCATACTCCATGGATTGCACCGACCGAGGTGCTGCAACGAGCCGGCATCACGTTGGGATCGAATTATCCTACCCCTCTGATTGATCTGGCCGAAGGTCGAAAGCGTGCACTAACGGCATTTAATCAGTTTAACCAACGATGATATGGGTAGATCCTGTCGAGGCAAATCACCCGGGTGACAACCACTCCACCAGGTAGTAGAGCATCTGCCCTTGCGAAGATTTAGATGGACCCAATACCTTGGCTGGGAAAAGCCGCTGCGCTGGCTGCGCACCAGCGCGCGCTGCTTTTGCAGAATCAACTATCTGCACACAGTTAGCCGGGTAGCGCTGGCGGTTGCGTCCGGGCATGTAGACCAAGGCCCAGTGTTCTTCCGAGGCCTCGGTTTGGGGGTCAGGTGGCGCGATACCCTGCATAACTTCAAAGCTTAAGCAAAGTCGCCGGCCCTACCCTACGGAGCACGAGTAATGATGTAGCCACCGGACTTCTCATCGTGCTGTAACTGCAACAGGCCGCGGCTGGCGGCTTCTTCAAGTAAGGCAGCAAACGACTGGAAGCCATGATAACGCTCGCTGAATCCGGGCTGGCGACGTTTTAGTGTCTGCTTGACCATCGAACCCCAAACCTTGTCCGTATCACCACGCTCTTCAAAAAGATCATCCAGCGTTGCCATGACCATATCGATGGCATCCTGGCTGCGCTTCTCGTCCTCGCTCAACCCAGATTTCTTTTTGGATGCAGTGGCCTTGGCCTTTTTCTTTCGAGTCGGGCGTTTGGAGCGTACCAGGTCATCGTAAAAAATGAACTCGTCGCAATTAGCCGTCAACAGATCAGAAGTCGAGTTCTTGACTCCTACACCGATAACGTACTTGTTGTTCTCGCGCAGCTTGCTCACCAGCGGTGAAAAATCAGAGTCGCCGCTTAGCACCACGAAACAATCGACATGGGACTTGGTGTAGCAAAGGTCCAGCGCATCAACGACCATACGTATATCAGCAGAGTTCTTGCCAGATTGGCGGACGTGTGGAATCTCAATGAGCTCAAACGCGGCTTCGTGCATCGCCGCCTTGAAGCTCTGGTAACGATCCCAGTCCGAATAGGCCTTTTTGACCACAATATTACCTTTGAGCAGCAGTCGCTCAAGCACCACCTTCATGTCAAAGTTCTGGTCGGTAAAATCGCGTACGCCCAGGGCAATATTCTCAAAATCACAAAAGAGCGCCATATTCCGGGTAGTGGTGTCCGTACTCATGATGGGTTTTCCGTTTTGCAGGTTGCTTGGCCATATACTGGGCAAAGCATGAAAGAAGGCGGGTTCAGGGAGAGTCTAACCGCACCACCGTGCCTGGGCTACATTTGGGGTGCGACATATGACGCCGATGTAAGAGTACGGGCCTGGTAGCGTAATCCCCCACTTTGCAGTTGTGCTGCCAGCATCGGCGTTGCACTCAGGTGGGCGCGCAGGTCGGCACTTTGCGCCACGTAAGGCAGTAGCGCTGCAATAACGTTCTCCGTTGCCGGACAGCGCAAGCCAAATGCGCTCTTAAAGGGGCTGTTACGGGCCAGTATCGCCGGGACCGCAGAATTTTTCAGCTCATCGTGGTCGGCAAAATTGATACTGAGTACTCCGGTCGGCGACAGACAGCGTTGCAATTGTGAAAGCCACTTGCGATCACAGGAAATCGCACGACTTGGAATGCCGCCACGGCCACCAAAAAGATCATCTATCACAAGATCAAATCGTGGCCCGCGGTAGCGCGCGACGAAGCGCCTTGCGTCATCAAGATGAATAGTCGCCAACTCAGGTTCGATGCCGAACTGTTCGCGCGCCACGCGTACATGTACCGGGTCGTTCTCTACTGCGGTCACATGCAGTTCGCCAAATAACATCTGCAACTGGCGGACCACGGTGCCTGCACCCAGCCCCAGCAACAAAACCCGCTGGGGTTCTGGACGTGGGTGAAAATAAAGACCGAGCCAGAGCAGATCCCAAACGCTGCCCGTCACAATCCGGCGAGGATTAAACTGGCTATGCAAAATGCCATCGGTATACAGGCGCCGGCTGGCGCCGGCACCGCGCACCTGATACCAGTGACCGTTTTGTCGATGACTCCACAGGACGGCTATGACACTGCTCCTCGATTTTTCCTATTGAAAATAGTTATTCCTGCGGTGCTCGATTGTAATGCGACAAATCTTGCCTGTTGCTGGTCTGGGCGATTAAAAAACGGGTTGCAATGCAACGGCAAAGTTACCCGAAAAGCTTAGCCAGGGTGGAGCCAGCACTGCCGACCAACGCAGACCTCAGCCATGCCGAATCCGTGATGGGGTGAGGGAAACCCAGGCACTGCCAGCGAAAGCTCAAGCGGTGGTATCAGCCCCGACAAAGGCCTTAAAAGCCTTTAAATCCAGGAAGTACCGACAGACCTCGACATCAGCGGCCATCAGCAGAGGAACCTTCTCGCCGTACGCGTCGGCCCAGTCCGGACTCTGATCGACATCATGCACTTTGAAAGAAAAACGGTATTCATCTTGCAGTGCCACGAGCTGTGCATGCAAATCCTCGCACAGGTGACAATCGCGGCGCACGTACAAATCGAGAATCTCGGTTGGCATCAACTCTCCCCAAGCCATAGAACCTTTGCAGCTGAAAGGATATTCTAGGGGCTGGTTACTGCTGGCTCATACTCATGCCCTTGTCACTCTGGCTATCCATGTCGGCCATCTGCATTCTTGGCGCGATGTCTCCCGGGCCCAGCCTGGCAGTGGTAGTACAGAACACTTTGGCAGGCGGGCGCGCTCAAGGGGTTGTGACTGCGCTAAGCCATGGCGTTGGGATCATCATCTGGGCTCTGCTGACGGCGGGCGGGATTGGCCTGCTGATTACCCAGCAACCTGCTCTCTTCGATGGTATGCGCTACGGCGGGGCGATCTTGCTGGTGTACCTTGGAATCCGCAGCCTGCGCAGCACAGCAAGCGCCACCGAGGCATTGCACACAGTCGCCACCGCTCATGCTAGTCCGGTCCGGGATGGCTTCGCCATCGCCATCACTAATCCAAAGATTGCACTTTTCTTCCTTGCCCTTTTCAGCCAGTTTGTCCGACCCGAGGCTGGAATGGGCGAGAAAGTGATTATGGCGCTGACCGCCGGGGTCATCGATGCGCTCTGGTATGCACTCGTTGCATTGGCACTGTCGCACTCGGCAATCCTTGAGCGCCTGCGCGCCCGGGCCCGGGTGCTGGACCGTCTTTTTGGCCTGATTCTGATTACGTTGGCGATACGAGTCGCCCTGTAATGCTATTCCTGCCGTAGGGTAAACCTTGTTGCGGCGCGCAATCTCGTGTGGCCGAGTCAATCTACATAAATAAAAATCACTTAATTTACAGATATTTTTTATCTTTACGTACATGCCCTAGTTGACAACTTTATTTGTGCAGTGCACCATTCGAGCTGACGAAAATGAGATAAAGGTGGTTCAGGCTGAATAGCCATCCACAGGTGCCCGGGTCACGCTGGGAGGCGAATTATGCAGATCACGGATAAAGTCAGCGTCGTTACCGGTGCCGCCAGCGGCATAGGCCGTGCCACAGCACTGGAACTCGTGGCGCAGCGTATCAAGGGTATTGCTCTGGTAGACCTTAACGAGGGGCCACTGCGTAATCTCGCAGATGAGATCAACAGTGCGGCGGGCAGCGAAGTTGCTTTGCCATTCGCCGGGGACGTCACCGATGAGGATTTTCGTGTCCGGGTCTTTGATGAAACAGCACGTCGACATGGCGCTGTTCAAATCGTGGTTCCCGCTGCCGGTATTTTTCGCGACCGTATGGCGGTCAAAATTGATCGCGACAGCGGAGAGGCTGATATCTACCCGGCGGAGGTCTTTCGCCAGGTCCTCGAGGTAAATCTGATTCACCCGGTTTACTGGGCCATGGAAATGATCGCACGGATCGCAGTCGACCGGCGTAACCGCGGCCTGAAAAAATGGCTGGCCGAGGAGAAAATCCAAGGCACCATTATCTTTATAGGGTCGGTCTCCTCGCGAGGCAACCGCGGCCAGGTCTCCTACGCCAGCACTAAGGCGGGTCTTGAAGGCGCAGCCTCAACGCTAATGAAAGAGGCGATGTTCCACGGGGTACGCACCGGAGTCATCCATCCAGGCTTTGTCGACACACCGATGCTTCAAGGTATGCCAGAAGGCTATGTTGAGCAGCATATTCTCCCAAACACCCAACTCGGCCGGCTAATCCAGCCTGAGGAAATCGCCGACGCGATTTGCTTCATGATCCGAAATTCTGCGGTCAGCGGCCAGTTATGGGCTGATGCTGGCTGGCACCCAGCCCCTGCCTGATACCCCCATCGGAGAGGCACTCGGGGCCGGGGTAACGGCTGGTGCGCTTGAGTCACAAGGGAGCTGGTCTTATGATCCGCATTACTCCTTTTCCCTTAGCGGTCATGATCGGGCGTTACTAGCCCAACCCACGCCATGAATAAGCAACCTCTCGATCCCCTCTGGATCGGCAAAACCTTTGACGACTTTCTGTTTCGCCCGCAAATGGGTATTACTGCCAGCCGCGCGGCTGTACCGCTGAGTTCGAGTCTGACTCACGCCATTGCCTTGGAATTACCCATTATCTCGTCCAATATGGATAGCGTCACCGGCGGTGACATGGCACAGACCATGGCGCTTGAAGGCGGATTAGGCGTTGTACACCGCGGACAAAGCATTGAACGCCAAAGTGATACTGTGGCACGGGTCAAACGCAGCCACAGCGCCGTGATTGAACACCCCCGTACACTGCCTGCCGGCTCTACGATCGGCGAGGCCCGCGCATTCGCGCGCAAGTACAAGATCAACGGCATCCTGATAGAAAATTCTCCAGGTAGTGCGATTCTCGCTGGTGTACTGACCCGTCGAGATATTCCGTGGGACCGCTCGCAGGACAACGAGATTGTCGACCACTTCATGACGCCACTAGCCCAGTTAAAGACCGCAGGACCACAAGTGGCCACCGAAGAAGCGGAACGCATCATGTTTGATGGCCGCATCGAGCGACTGCCGCTGATCGACGATGAGCAACGTATCCATGGGCTCATCACGCGCAAGGATGTGCGCTTTTTACGCGAGCGCCCGTTTGCCAGCAAAGACGCCAAGGGCCGGCTACTCGCAGGAGCGGCTGTTGGCTGTTCTGGAGATTTTTTAGAGCGTGCCCAGGCACTTCTCGAAGCCGGTGCCGACTGTCTTTTTGTGGATATTGCTCACGGCCACTCACAGGTAATGCAAAATGGGATCGAGCGTTTGCGCGCGCAGTTTCCCAACATACCGCTGGTCTGCGGCAATGTGGCGACGGGTGCAGGCGCTCAATTCATGCGCGATCTAGGGGCTGATGCAGTCAAAGTGGGTGTTGGCCCGGGTCGAGGCTGCCGGACACGCCTTGAGACTGCGGCTGGAGTACCACAACTACAGGCCATTCGTGAGGTCTGGTGTGCGGTGGGTGGCGAGATCGCCATCATGGCAGATGGTGGTGTGCGTCACGACAAGGATATCTTCCTGGCACTTGCCTGTGGTGCTGACACTGTAATGCTCGGAAGCGCGCTGTCAGGTACCGATGAAGCGCCAGGACGAGTGATCGAGGATCCTGCGACCCACAGCAAAAAGAAGATATACCGCGGCATGACCTCTCCTGAAGCCGTGATGGAATCGCTCTACGACGGCGAGGATGCTGAAGCCGTCGATGCAGCGCTGGCGACACCGCCGGAGGGTCAGGAAATCCAGGTGCCCTACCGCGGTGGTGTCGTCGATATCCTCCACCGAATTCGTGGCCATCTACGCTCGGCGGTCAGTTATGCCGGCTGTGAATCCTTGGCCGGTGCACGTGAGATGACCCTGCCTGACCCGCTGCAGTACCTGATCGTACTGTCCGATGCCGCACGACGGGAGTCCTACGAACGCTAAGGCTCGCCCAAACGCAATGAGCAATACCCCAGCGCCGACAACTGCTACCCTGGGGCTGACGGCGACCCCCGAATCTGGGGCATGGCACCTGCTGGGACTGATCGCCCCACTGGTTACCCTGACGGGCATTGTTGCAGGTCAACCAGCGGCTGGCGCCATCTTAGTGCTGGTGCTCTACCCGCTTGTGGATCTCGCCCTGGCCCGACCCGCACCAGCACGGGCAGTGCGTAGCGATGGGCAGGGCCTTTCGCTGCTGCTTTATATACACGTACTGTTGCACACCAGCGTCATTGTGGCGCTGTGCTGGCGTTTTGCAATCGATGGCAACACCACTGCCACATGGATCGCCATGCTCAGTGTTGGGATCAACAGTGGCTCGAGCGGCATCATCGTGGCGCATGAACTGGGCCACAACTCCGCACGATCAATCAATCACTGGCTCGGACGCTGGAATCTGCTGCTGACGCTTTATCTGCATTTCACGATTGAGCACAATCGCCATCATCACCCGGCGGTTGCGACTGACACCGACCCGGCAAGCGCACCGCGGGAACGCAACTTCTGGCAACAACTGGCGTACACCCTCCCTGCCCAGTTTAAGAGCGCCTGGTTACTCGCCGGGCGTAGTGGGCCACACCAACGCTTCAACCCGGTACTGCGCGGTTTACTGCTCCAGAGTATCCTGGTCATC
>CAUZJT010000117.1:0-8416 GCA_963580215.1 Gammaproteobacteria bacterium | reverse complement strand
CTGCCGATTGAAAAACGAAAGCTTGCGATTTTTTGTCCGACCACGCGGTGGCCGACGAAAAATTGGCCTCTGGAGAATTATTTCGCTCTTGCCGAAAAACTAAAAGATCATTTCTACGTCATCTTTACAGGAAGTCCAGATGATAAAGCGGCCATTGATAATTGGATAACGGCTGCTTCACCATCTAATGTCAAGAATCTCGCCGGCAGTCTTTCGCTTCGAGAATTTTTCGCGCTGATGAGCTCTGCGGATCTCGCGGTAACTGGCGATAGCCTCCCGATGCATGTGGCATCCGCTTTTGGCCGCCCTTTAGTGGCGCTCTTTGGTCCGACAGATGAGGCGCTTGTGGGGCCAAGAAGCGAAAATAGTTTTGTATTACGAGCCGATGTGAATTGCTTGCGCTGTTATCGCAGGCGTAGTTGTGAAAAAGATTGCATCGGTGCAATCTCTATTGAAGCCGTTAGTTCGGCTATTGAGAGGGTGGGTGCTTAGATAGGAGAATGGGGTCTGCGGCTTGATTCAGCTACGCCAGAAAGCGGGCGTAAGTAGGACCAATAGCGTAAAGATTTCCAGACGTCCCATCAACATTGCGGTGCACAGCACCCATTTACCCACCGTTGTCACCCCGGCGTAATTGTCCGCAACCGAACCCAGCCCTGGACCGAGATTGTTCAGGCAGGCGGTTATCGCTGAAAAGGCGGTGACCAGATCGACACCCGTTGCCGTCATGGCGATTGACAGACCCACGTAGCTCAGAATATACAGGGCAAAAAACCCCCAGACCGCGTTAACCACGTGATCGGGCACCGGCTTATTTCCCAGCTTGATGGTGATGAATGCACTGGGGTGGATCAGTTGGTTGATCTCACGCCTACCCTGTTTGTACAGCAGGACCACCCGGATCATTTTCATTCCGCCGGCGGTGGAGCCGGCACATCCACCGACGGCGCTCATCATGATCAGCATGACCGGCAGGAACGACGGCCACCAGTGAAAGCCGGTGGTAGTGAAGCCAGTGGTCGTGCCAATGGAGATCACCTGAAAAATACCATGCCACAAGGTATCGCTGATACCCGGGTAGACGCGCCAGTAAAGGAGCATGGTGATAGTCAGAAGGATAATGACCGAAAAGAAACCAATATATGCCCGCACTTCTGAATCCTGCAGGTAGGCTAGCGGTGAGCGTGAGCGCACTACGGTAAAGTGCAGCGCGAAATTGACAGCTGATACCAGCATGAAACAACTTGCAATAATCGAGATCGCTGGGCTATCAAAGAAACCCATGCTGAGGTCATGGGTTGAGAAGCCGCCGATCGCCACTGTGGAAAATGCATGGCCAACTGCATCGAAAACACTCATGCCGCCCAGCCAGTAGGCCAGGGCGCAACTGACGGTGAGCCCCAAGTAGATATACCACAGCGCCTTAGCGGTTTCGGTGATCCGTGGCGTCAGCTTGGTGTCTTTCATTGGCCCCGGAGTTTCGGCACGGTAAAGTTGCATGCCACCGACTCCGAGCATTGGCATTACAGCGACTGCCAGTACGATGATGCCCATGCCGCCGAGCCATTGCAGTTGCTGGCGGTAATACAGGATGGAAGCTGGCAGTTGATCTATGCCGGTGAGGACAGTGGCGCCAGTAGTTGTTAGGCCCGACATCGATTCGAATAACGCGTCCGTGATACTCAACTGCGGGTCGGGGGAAAGCAGTAGCGGCAATGCGCCGAACAGAGCTAATACGGTCCAGAACAGCACCACGACCAGGAAGCCATCTCGCACTCTAAGTTCGCGTTTTTTTGCACGTAGTGGTAGCCACAAGGCTAACCCTGCCACAATGGTAACTAGCCAGGCGACAAAGAACGCCAGCGCTCCACCATCGCTGCCAATCAGTGCGATCATCAGCGGCGGCAGTAGTGTTGTGCTGAACATGATCAGCAACACGCCCAGAATCTTCAGCACAGCGGTGGATAGCATGACTATAGGCGTTCCTTAGACGAAGGTTACCGCTACCTGAAACAGTTGTTCGACATCGCGGATGTGACGTTTGTCGACCACAAAAAGAATGACGTGGTCTTCCGATTCAATCACCGTGTCGTGATGGGCGATGACGACATCATTTCCCCGGAGAATAGCGCCCAGCGTGATACCTAGAGGCAGCGAGATGTCTTCAACCGAGCGACCAACGACTCGGGAATTGGTTTTATCTCCATGGGCAATGGCCTCAATGGCCTCGGCCGCACCGCGTCGCAAAGAATGAACCGCGACCATGTCGCCACGCCTGACATGGGTGAGCAGTGAGCCAACCGTTGCAAGACGTGGTGATATGGCGATGTCGACCAGTGTGTTTTCCATCAGATCAACATAAGCAGAGCGGTTTACCAGAGCCATGGTACGTTTCGCTCCGAGGCGTTTAGCAAGCATAGCAGAGAGAATGTTGGCCTCGTCATCGTTAGTCAGCGAACAGAATATATCGATACTATCGATATTCTCCTGATGCATTAGTGCTTCATCTGCAGCGTCACCGTGTAGGACAACGGTACGGTCGAGTTGCCCGGAAACCTGTTTTGCCCGGACTGCGTTGTGCTCCACCAGTTTGACGTGGTAATGGGACTTTTCGAGGGTTTGCGCCAGACGCAACCCGATATTGCCGGCACCGGTGAGCATAACGCGGCGGCCGGGTTTTTTTACCGCGCAAAGCTCGCTCATGACAGATTGTATATTTTCGCGGGCAGCCAGAAAAAATACCTCGTCACCTGGTTCAATAACAGTGTTACCTTCAGGGGGGATCGCCCGATCCTGACGGTAGATTGCGGCAACGCGGGTGTCCACGTTGGGCAGGTCTTCGCGCAGAGCTTTAAGTTCGCGGCCGATCAGAGGACTTTCCCTGTCAGCCCGAACTCCCACCAGCTGAATTCGATCACCAGCAAAGTTAACCACCTGCAATGCACCCGGATACTCAATCAGATGCAGAATATGCTGGGTAACGATATGCTCGGGGCTGATAATGGCGTCAATCGGGATCGCTTCATCGGTGAAGATACCTGGATGGGAGAGGTATTCTGCTGACCGGATTCGCGCGATCTTTTTGGGTGTATTAAACAGTGAATGAGCAATCTGGCAGGCCGCCATATTGACTTCATCCTGGTTGGTTACCGCGAGCACCAGATCAGCGTCTCGCCCGCCAGCTTGTTCCAGTATGCTTGGATGAGAGGCAGCCCCGTGCAGAGTACGAATATCGAGCCGATCCTGGAGTCCGTCGAGTTTTTCATTGTCGATATCGACCAGAGTCACATCGTTGTCTTCGCGCGAGAGAATCTCTGCCATGGAAGTGCCGACTTGTCCTGCGCCCAGGATGATTATTTTCACGGATACCGTTCCTTGCGGTTAACGAGTTTCACTCGCGATACTTTTCAGCCTTAGGGTTGATGCCCAGGCCTTTAAGTTTGCGGTAGAGATGCGTGCGCTCGAGTTCGGCCCGCCGCGCCAGTTCACTGATATTTCCACCGGTTTGGTGCAGATGGAATTCTAGGTAGTCACGTTCAAAACCTTCTCGCGCAGATCTAAGCGGCCGACCGAAATCCCGCCAGGCATTTTTTTCTTCAACTTCATCAAGTGGAGCTGCGCTTTGACTCATGACCTCACGAGTCTCTTCGGCCTCAATCTCCTGTGAGGTTGTTGTCAGCAGCATACGGTGAATGAAGTTGATCAACTCACGCACATTTCCTGGCCATGGACGGTTACGAAGGTAATTGATCGACGAGATGGAAAATCGACGAAAGGGTAGGCGTTGGTTCTCAGTAATTTGCTGAACGTAGTGATTGATCAGATCCGGAATATCCTCTCGATGTGCGCGCAGGGGTGGAACCTGTATCGAAACCGTATTGATACGATAGAAAAGGTCTTCCCGTAGAAATTTGTCGGCTATTTTTTGTTCCAGAGCTTGGTTCGAAGTGGCCACGAGCCGGGTATTCAAGTCAAGTGGTGTTGTGCCGCCCAAGCGAAAGAAACGGCCACCTTCAAGAGCGTTAAGCAGTTTGGCCTGGGCGTCGAGATTTAGATCACCGATTTCGTCAAGTACCAACGTGCCGCCGTTGGCCTGCTCTAACTGCCCAGGGCGAGTGACACCTTCGCTTTCTGTTCCGAACAGGATAGCGCCGACGCTTTCAGCGGGCAACGCACCAAGGTTCACTTCGATAAATGGTCCGCCGGAAAGTCTGCTGGCCTGATGCAATGCGCGGGCCGCAACACCTTTGCCTGAGCCTGCTTCCCCGCGAATCATAACTGACTGATCGGTGGTTCCCACCCGGCTGATCAGTTGCTTTAGTTCAGCTAAGGATTCACTGTGGCCGATCAAACCGGCGGCAGGTTCGAGGCGTGTTCTCAATTGCAGATTTTCAGTTTGCAGTCGCACGTTTTCAAGTGCTCGGGCTACGGTAACCAGTAGCTTGGCGGTAGATAGCGGTTTCTCCAAAAAATCATAGGCACCGACGCGAATGGCTTCCACCGCAGTCTCTACCGTGCCGTGGCCAGAGATCATGATGACTGGAGTTTGCAGTACGCTTGCATCCTTGCGCCATTCGCGAAGCAGGGCGATGCCGTCTGTGTCAGGCATCCAGATATCCAGCAGCACCAGGTCCGGGCGATCTTCGACATAGCGCACGCGGGCCGTTGCCGCATCCTGGGCGGTTGTTACGGTATACCCTTCGTCACCCAGGATATCGCTGACTACTTGCCGTATATCCGGCTCATCATCGACGACAAGAACAGTAAATGGACTCATAGGGGTATTGTGCGTTTGAGGGTCCTAGGCATTACTGGCGTAGCGGGAGCGAAATTATAACGGCAGCCCCGCCGTTAGACAGATTGGTGGCGCGGATATTGCCACCGTGCTCTTCGACAATTCGGCGACAGATCGCCAGTCCCAGTCCGCTGCCTTTTTCCTTTGAGGTCACATAAGGCTCAAAGATTCGGTCAATGGTCTGCGGATCGAACCCTGGGCCATTATCATGGACCGTGAGGCTGATGCCTTGAGTGCTTTCGTTCAAGCGAGTACTGATTATGACTTCACCTGAATCACTCTCAAGGGCATCTTGTGCGTTGATAACGAGATTGTTCAGAACCTGACGCAAGGCGTTGGGGTCAGCCCGTGCCTGTTCCAGCGTGGCGTCCAGATCGGTCAGTAGTTTGATGGGTGTTGTTCCGGACCGAAAAAACTCGACGGTGTCGGTGACTAACTGGTTGATATCGATCAGGAGCAATTGCAACGGCGCCGGCTGAGCGTACTCGGCAAAGGCATTGACCATGGTTTTCATTGCCTCGACCTGCTGCACGATGGTTCTAGTTGATCGATCCAGTATTTCACGCTGTTCAGGATCGACGACCGACAGGTATTTGTTGCGGATACGTTCAGCTGAGAGCTGTATTGGGGTCAGGGGGTTCTTGATCTCATGGGCGAGTCGGCGCGCGACCTCACCCCAGGCAGCGTCCCGCTGCGCCTTGAGTAATTCGGTGGCATCTTCGAAAACCACCACATAGCCTGGGTCGACGCTTTCAGCATCTAGTCGAGTACCGCTGCAGATCAGAATATGCCGGCCGTTGGCCCCAGTGACACTGATTTCACGTTGCCATTCCTTGGCCTTCTGTCTCATGCCATTTGCTACCGCACCCAACAGAGTAGCCGCCTCGGGCAGGGCATTGCGCAATGGGTTGATTCCGGTACCGATGAAGTTCTCCAGGTTCGCTTCAAGAATCCGCTCTGCTGCCGCGTTATAGGTGCGTAGGTGTTGTTGCCCATCAAACGAGAGCACTCCAGCCGAAAGATGTGTCAGTACGGTATTTAGGTAGGCATGCTCTGCTTCAGCTCTTTGCTGGCTTTCCAGGGCGACTTGCTGGGCGTTGCCGATTTCGCGGGTCATCCGGTTAAAGGAGTCAACGAGCACGCCGAGTTCGTCTCCGCTGTGGACCGGTAATTGTTTATTGTAATCACCTCGGGCAACCGCCTGGGTGCCTTCGGCTAGGTCGCGAAGCGGCGCGACCAGCCTTTGGACAAGAACGATCGACGCCCATAGTGCGATCAGCAATGTCATGACGGTAATCAGTGTCAGCGTTAATACGAAGCTGACGGTCAGTGGGCCACGCAGGTATTTCAGTTTTTCATACTCAGTCGAAGCCGACTCTACGCTCTCGCCTAGGCGCGAATAACGCAGCGGCAATTGATGCAGCACCTGTAACACCCTTGCCGGGGTACTAACTCCAAGGCCAGGCACGGGTATCGCTACCCGGAGCATCAGCCCACCGTCCTGGGTGGGCTCAAATTCAGCGAAAATCTGGTTGCGACGGACTTTTCTAAGAACTTGCTTATCCGGCGCATCAGGCACCAGTGAGATCGCCATCTTGCTGCTGGATGCCAGAATTCGGCCGCTGGCCGAATGTAGACTCATTTCCTCAAATGCGCCTGCTTCGCGAAGCCTGTCAAGCAGGTTGTACAGTTGAAACGAGGAGGTAGTCGTTTCGATTAGCCGTGCGGTTTTGCGTGCCTGCTGGATCACATCAAGTTTGGTTGCTTCCAGTGTGCTTCTTCCCAGGAGTAGTGCGTCGTCAAGAGCCTGTTCTATCTGGACATCAAACCACGAGTCGATGCTTCGACTCAGAAACTGGACTGCAAAATAATAGACCATCGCGAGCGGCACGACAGCGAGGATCACGAAGGTCCCAATAAAGCGAAGCGTCAGTCGGGACCCTAGAGTCCGATTACGGAACTGGATAGCGAGCCTGCGGATCTGGAAGAAGGTTAGGATCGCCAGGATGGCAATTCCTGCAACATTTAAAACGATGAGCGCCAAGTAGTGATCACCAAAAAGGTCATCGTTCTTCGCGCTCTGGCTGAGCAGAATAGATGCTACCAGTAGAACGATTGACAGGGCTAGCGTGAGTGCAAACCCCAGGGATCGATTCACTGGGTCTTGACCTTCCAGCGTTCCCAACTGCTGCGCAGTTGCCAATCCTTAAAAATAAGGGCAACCAGTTTCAAAGGCCCTGGCAGACTTTTGCGATCTAGCGAAACCTGCAAACGCATCTGCAGGTCATCGTTCTCATGGGTGCCCGCGGGCAAGTCAACTGTCGTTGCAAAGCGGCCTATAGCGCTCAGCGTTTCAGCCAGAGTAGGGAAGTCATCGGTCGTCCCCGTCGCGACCTGGGTCAGGGTATAACGGTTGGACAATGCATGGTGCTCCACGCGGAAGCGCTGCTCCCAGTTTGCTACTTTGAAGTACCATGATGCCAAGCTGGCCCGGTAAAGTCGGGTCTGCACCACTATGGTAAGTCCAATACCTTTGGACAGCGCTTGAGCAGGATCACCCGTGATCTTTAGGGTCAATTGTGCCGAGGTGCTGAGTAAGCCTCCAGCCAGTTTCGATTGCCCGGAATTAACGGCGAATTGGGCGTGCGCGTGTATCGAAAAACCGGCGAGCAACATTGCCAGCAGCAATGCTTGCAGCAGTCGGATTGACCGGGCGGTGCCGGAATTTGGCTGAAAAAACATAGAGGGTGATTTGGGGGCTGAACCGAATTATACGATCTTGCCGACGTTCGTAGCCTTAATCCTTGAATAGTGATGCAAAGAACAGGCCATCATGCTCTTCGTTGGGCAGAAACTGATTTCCAAGCTCAGTTGTCAATGCACCTGATACGGTCGGTTTTTCGGGTTTTGCTTCAGAGTGATTACGGGGTAACTCAAGCAAGGGGCCGTCATTCTCTTGCGGCAGGACCGAGCAGGTAATGTAAAGTAATTGGCCGCCCGGAGCGAGCAAAGGCCACAGCCGCGCTAGCATCTGTGCCTGGGTTCTTGCGTACGTGATGATGTCAGAAGATCGCCGATGGTGGCGGATATCAGGGTGTCGCCTCATGACTCCGGTCCCACTGCACGGTGCGTCCAATACGATTAGGTCAAATAATTGACCATCCCACCAGGTTTCGGGCTGTAAGACGTCGCCCGCGATGAGTTTCGCTGTCAAGCCGAGTCGAGTCAGGTTGTCACCGATTGCTTCTATACGGCCTGGTCGATCAAGCGCGGTGAGCGATTTAATCTGCGGATACACTTCGAGCAGATGAGTGCATTTTCCGCCGGGCGCTGCACAGGCGTCGAGGACCCGAGCCCCTTGAGCCAGCTGGCAAAAAATTGGCGTCATTTGCGCCGCAGCATCCTGTATTGACACCTTGCCGGCTGCAAAGCCAGGAAGTTCAGCCACGGGCACAGGTTTGTCCAAAATGACGCCCCAAGGACTAAGCGTTGAGACCCGTGCACCAAACCCTTGTTGCCGTAGCCATTCTAGGTATGCATCACGTGACATCTGTAAAGCATTGACCCGTAATGTCATGGGAGGTTTGCGGTTTGCTGCCTCCAACACTTGGCTCCACTGAT
>CAUZJT010000116.1:0-8478 GCA_963580215.1 Gammaproteobacteria bacterium | reverse complement strand
TCAGATACCCAATCTTCTGGAGATCCAAAAAGCCTCCTATCGCAAGCTGCTGCAAGCTGGCGTTGAGCCTCTCCAGCGAATTGATCAGGGTCTGCAAGCCGCATTCAAGTCGGTTTTCCCGATTGAAAGCTATAGCGGTGCCGCCTCCCTCGACTTTGTCAGCTATCGTCTGGGCACGCCGGTTTTTGATGTTCGCGAATGTCAGCAACGTGGAGTGGTGTATTCGGCGCCACTACATGCGACGCTGCGACTGATTATCTTCGATAAGAGCGAATCTGGTGGCGCCAAGGTTCTGCGCGATATTAAGGAACAGGAAGTTTACATGGGCGAGATGCCCCTGATGACTGACAACGGCACCTTCGTGATCAATGGGACAGAGCGGGTCATTGTCTCGCAGCTGCACCGTTCGCCTGGTGTCTTTTTTGACCATGATAAAGGCAAGACCCACTCGTCTGGCAAGCTGCTTTTAAACGCCCGGGTTATCCCCTACCGTGGGTCGTGGCTTGATTTTGAATTCGATCAAAAAGATCTCTTATTTGTTCGCATTGATCGGCGGCGCAAACTTCCCGGAACTGTCATTCTCAAGGCACTGGACTACTCTAACGAGGAGATCCTGAGCCTGTTTTTTGAGACGGACCGCATAACGTTGTTGCCTGAGTCGGCCCAAGTTGAGCTGATCGCGGAACGCCTGCGTGGTCAGGAGATGGATTTTGACATCAAGACGCCCAGTGGAACGGTTGTGGTCGCAGCAGAGAAGCGCATTACTGCTCGGCATATCCGCGACATCGAAAAAACCAGCCTGACTACTCTGGACGTGCCTGATTCCTACCTTGTGGGTCGGGTGTTAGCGACCGAGTTGGTGGATACTGAAACAGGTGAGGTTCTGGCTGCAGCCAACGACGAGGTGACAGAAGAACTGCTAGTGAACCTTCGCGAAGCCGAGGTCACATCATTCGAGACCATTTATACCAATGATCTTGATCGTGGACCTTATATCTCAGACACCCTTCGGTCTGATCCGACTAACACTGTGCTGGAAGCGCAGGTCGAGATTTATCGCATGATGCGCCCCGGTGAGCCGCCGACCAAAGATGCAGCTGAACAACTGTTCCGCAACCTATTCTTCAACATCGATCGCTACGACCTGTCCGCAGTAGGTCGAATGAAACTAAACCGACGATTGAGCCGCCCAACTGATGAAGGCCCTGGGATTCTCAGTCAGCAAGATATTGTTGATGTGATGCGTACCCTGGTCGAACTGAAGAACGGGAACGGCGAGACAGATGATATTGATAACCTGGGCAATCGACGGGTTCGATCAGTGGGCGAATTGGTCGAGAATCAGTTCCGAATCGGTCTGGTGCGGGTTGAGAGGGCAGTCAAGGAACGCCTTTCTATGGCTGAATCCGAGAACCTGACACCACAGGATCTGATCAATGCCAAGCCGGTATCAGCGGTAATCAAGGAGTTTTTTGGGTCGAGTCAGTTGTCACAATTTATGGACCAGACCAATCCGCTTTCAGAAGTCACGCACAAACGACGTGTTTCGGCGCTCGGACCGGGCGGATTAACCCGCGAGCGTGCCGGGTTTGAGGTGCGAGATGTACATCCGACCCACTATGGCCGAGTTTGCCCGATCGAGACACCAGAGGGCCCCAATATCGGGCTGATTAACTCTTTGGCTATTTTTGCGCGTACCAACGAGTACGGTTTTCTTGAGACCCCGTATCGTAAAGTGGTTGATCGCAAATTGACTGATGAAGTGATGTACCTGTCGGCGATTGAAGAAGGTAAATATGTGATTGCCCAGGCAAATGCGCGGCTCAACGATAAGAGAGAACTTGCTGATGATTTGATTTCATGTCGGCATGAGAATGAATTTACGCTTTCGAGCTCTGAAAGCGTCCAGTTCATAGACATTGCTCCGTCGCAGATTGTTTCTGTCGCGGCAGCTCTCATCCCATTTCTAGAACATGATGATGCGAACCGGGCATTGATGGGCTCTAACATGCAGCGCCAGGCTGTGCCGACGATACAAAGCGAAAAACCCCTGGTAGGCACAGGTATCGAGCGCAAAGTCGCTTCTGATTCCGGCGTTGTGGTTGTTGCCAAACGGGGCGGAGTCGTGAATGTGGTCGATGCCTCGCGCATTGTTGTAAAAGTTAACGATAAAGAAGTCGAGTCAGGCGATCCTGGTGTAGATATCTACAACCTCGTAAAGTACACCCGCTCCAACCAGAATACGACGATCAACCAGCGCCCGCTGGCGTTGGTTGGCGACAAGATTGAAAAAGGTGATGTGCTCGCGGACGGGCCATCGACGGACCTGGGCGAACTGGCCTTGGGGCGTAATATTCTTGTCGCTTTTATGCCTTGGAACGGCTACAACTTTGAGGATTCGATCCTCATTTCTGAGCGATTGGTCCAGGATGATGTGTATACCTCTATACATATAGAGGAGCTCAACTGTATTGCCCGTGATACCAAACTTGGATCGGATGACGTGTCCCGGGATATTCCGAATGTAAGTGAATCGGCCCTGTCCCGTCTTGATGAGTCCGGCATTGTGTACATTGGTGCTGAGGTCAACCCGGGGGATATCCTAGTAGGAAAGGTTACCCCGAAAGGTGAAACTCAACTTACGCCAGAGGAAAAGTTGCTGCGAGCGATTTTTGGCGAGAAAGCGTCCGACGTAAAGGACACATCTTTGCGCATGCCTTCGGGAACGTCTGGAACGGTCATCGATGTTCAGGTATTTACCCGGGATGGCGTTGAGAAAGACCCCCGCGCCTTATCAATAGAAGCCGATGAACTTGATGGTATCAAGAAGGACCTCAAGGATCAGTTCAGCATCGTCGAAGACGATACTTTCGATCGGATAGAGCGCTTATTGTCCGGCAAGGTCGCCGAAGGCGGACCTGGCGAGCTGGAAGCAGGCGAGAAAGTAACCCGCGGTTACCTTCAGACTATGCCTCGTGACAAGTGGTTTGAGGTTCGCTTGCGTGACGAAGAAACTAATACCACGCTGGAGCAGATTCGTCACCAGTTAGCGGTTCAGTCAAAGAGATTCGATGACCTGTATGACGAAAAGCGCGGAAAACTTGAGGCAGGTGATGATTTGCCGCCAGGCGTGCTGAAGATGGTCAAGGTATTTGTTGCGGTCAAACGGCGTTTGCAGCCAGGCGACAAGATGGCTGGCCGTCACGGCAACAAGGGAGTGATCTCTAAGATTGTTCCTATCGAGGATATGCCTTATATGGAAGACGGCACTACCGTCGATATTGTTCTTAACCCTCTTGGCGTACCATCGCGAATGAACGTTGGCCAGGTACTGGAGTGCCACCTGGGTTGGGCAGCCAGTCATCTGGGACGCCAGATCGGCCAGATGCTTGATGCCAAGGCAAGTTCCGACAAGCTACGCCAGAAACTGGGCAAGATATACGGCACGGGTCATACCCACGAGGATCTCAGCGATCTTACCGATCCAGAGATTTTGGAACTGGCTGGTAACTTGCGAGGCGGAGTCCCGATTGCTACCCCAGTGTTTGATGGCGCTAGTGAAAAGGACATCAAAAAATGGCTGGAAATCGCCGGGTTGCCCGCAAGCGGTCAAGCGACCCTGGTGGATGGCCGTACCGGCGAAGTCTTTGATCGAGAGGTGACTGTAGGCTACATGTATATGCTTAAGCTTAATCACCTGGTCGATGACAAGATGCATGCCCGTTCGACTGGTCCGTATAGCCTGATCACTCAGCAGCCACTTGGCGGTAAAGCACAGTTCGGAGGCCAGCGTTTTGGCGAGATGGAGGTCTGGGCGCTCGAGGCTTACGGCGCAGCCCACACACTTCAGGAAATGTTAACGGTTAAATCGGATGATGTCGGGGGTAGAACCAAGATGTACGAGAATCTTGTGAGAGGTGATCACAGGATGGAACCTTCGGTACCCGAGTCATTTAACGTTTTGGAAAAGGAAATCAGGGCCCTGGGTCTCAACATAGAACGACGACAAGATAAGTAGTCGAACCTATAGCGACCCCGTTCAAAGTAATCGATCCAGACACCCCGAGGAAAGTAATGAAAGATCTTTTCAGTCAGTTCACAAGACACGACTCCACAGACGAGGAGTTCGACAATATCCGGATTGGTCTAGCATCACCAGATAAGATCCGCTCGTGGTCATGGGGCGAAGTGAAGAAGCCCGAAACCATTAATTACCGGACTTTCAAGCCGGAGCGTGACGGTCTGTTCTGCGCTAAGTTGTTTGGACCGATGAGCGACTACGAATGCCTGTGCGGTAAGTACAAGCGCCTCAAGCATCGGGGCGTTGTCTGCGAAAAATGTGGTGTAGAGGTGACCCTTTCCACAGTTCGTCGCGAGCGTATGGGTCATATCGAACTGGCCAGCCCAGTAGCACACATTTGGTTTCTGAAGTCTCTGCCATCACGGCTTGGTGTGCTTTTAGATATGACGGTACGGGAAATCGAGCGGATTCTCTACTTCGAGGCTTATGTCATTACCGACAGTGGACTTACTGATCTTGAAGAAGGCTCGCTGATGACAGAGGAGCAATACTACGAGGCCATCGAGATGTACGGCGCCGATTTCGACGCCGGGATGGGTGCAGAAGCAGTCAAAGAGTTGCTTAAAGCCATGGAGCTAAAGTCTCTGTCGCCACAGTTGCGTGAAGAGCTCGCCGAATCTTCATCTGAAACTAAAACCAAAAAATTGACCAAGCGATTGAGAGTCGTCGAGGCGTTCCTGCACTCCGGGAACAAGCCAGAATGGATGATCATGGAGGCTTTGCCTGTACTACCGCCGGATTTACGTCCGTTGGTGCCTTTAGACGGCGGGCGTTTTGCAACGTCAGATCTTAATGATTTGTATCGCCGAGTAATCAATCGTAACAATCGCTTGCGACGACTACTCGATCTTAATGCGCCGGACATAATCGTGCGCAATGAAAAACGCATGTTGCAAGAATCGGTCGATGCCCTGCTGGATAACGGTCGCCGCGGTAAGGCGGTCACCGGCCCTAATCGACGCCAGTTGAAGTCTTTAGCCGATATGATCAAAGGTAAGCAGGGGCGCTTTCGTCAAAACCTGTTGGGTAAGAGAGTTGATTACTCTGGCCGCTCGGTGATCGTAGTTGGACCCACGCTTAAATTACACCAGTGTGGCTTGCCCAAGAAGATGGCGCTGGAGCTGTTTCGGCCGTTCATTTACAGCAAGCTCGAACTGCATGGCTTGGCAACCACTATTAAGCAGGCAAAGAAGTTGGTGGAATCCGAGGAACCAGAGGTCTGGGACATTCTTGAAGAAGTGATTCGCGAACATCCCGTACTGCTTAATCGGGCGCCGACGTTGCACCGACTCGGTATCCAGGCTTTTGAGCCGGTATTGGTCGAGGGCAAGGCCATCCAGCTACATCCGCTGGTGTGCACTCCATATAACGCCGACTTTGACGGTGATCAGATGGCGGTACATGTTCCGCTTTCTATTGAGGCGCAGATCGAGGCTCGAACCTTGATGATGTCTTCTAACAATGTCCTTTCGCCTTCGAACGGCGAGCCAATTATTGTCCCGTCCCAGGATATTGTGCTGGGCCTGTATTACATGACCCGCGAGATGGTGAACGCGCGTGGTGAGGGCAAGATATTTGCAGATATTGCTGAGGTTCGCAGGGCACTGGACAGCGGGGTGCTGTCACTGCATGCCAAGATCAAGACGCGTGTCCGGCAAGTGCTTGCCGATGACGACGGTCAGATGAGCGAAACCCTGACTTTAATAGAGACCACCACGGGTCGAGCATTACTATCGGAGATCCTCCCGGATGGATTACCGTTTGAACTGGTCAACCAGTCAATGAAAAAGCGTGCAATATCCAATGTTATCAACGAGAGTTATCGTCGGGTAGGGCTCAAGGATACCGTGATCTTCTGTGACCGTTTGATGTACACCGGATTTTCGATGGCTGCCAAGTCTGGCGTCTCAATTGGTATCGACGACATGGTGGTTCCCGACAGTAAGACAGAAACCCTCGACGTTGCTGAAAGCGAAGTGAAGGCGATCCAGGATCAGCACCGCCAGGGCCTACTGACAGATGGCGAGCGCTATAACAAGGTAGTCGATATATGGACCCATGCCAGTGACAAGGTGGCGGGCGAGATGATGGCTGAACTCAGTATCGAATCGGTTGTCAACGCCCAGGGTGAAAGCGTCGAGCAAGAATCATTTAACTCGATCTACATGATGGCTGACTCCGGCGCTCGCGGCAGTCACGCACAGATTCGCCAGCTGGCTGGCATGCGGGGTCTGATGGCCAAGCCTGATGGCTCGATCATCGAGACACCAATTACCGCTAACTTCCGTGAAGGACTCAATGTTTTACAGTACTTTATTTCAACCCATGGCGCTCGTAAGGGTCTTGCAGATACAGCGTTGAAAACCGCCAACTCCGGCTATCTCACACGAAGATTGGTGGATGTCTGTCAGGACCTTGTTGTTATCGAGGCCGATTGCGGCACTACCGACGGCATCCTGCGTGAAGCGAGGGTTGAGGGTGGTGAGGTGGTTATTCCGCTCAGAGATCGGGTTCTAGGTCGATCTGTTGCCGTAGACGTGGTTAGTCCGATAGGCAAAAAGCTTTTGGTCGGCGCGGGTGAGATGATTAATGAGGCGGTAGTTCTCTCGCTGGAAGAGCACAATATTAACCATGTCAAAGTTCGCTCTGCAGTGACCTGTGAGACCCGCTATGGCATTTGCTCGACCTGTTATGGTCGAGATCTGGCCCGGGGCCAGTTGGTCAACCGCGGCGAAGCAGTCGGCGTTATGGCGGCACAGAGCATCGGTGAGCCTGGAACCCAGTTAACCATGCGTACCTTCCATATTGGTGGTGCTGCTTCAAGGACGGCAGCGGTTAGTGGTGTTGAGGTCAGGAACGACGGGACAGTGACTTTCACGCGCGTCCGGCGGGTTAAGCGCGCCGACGGTCGTAATATCGTAGTCTCTCGTTCCGCTGAGTTGATCATTCACGATCAGCATGGCGTTGATCGCGAACGTTATCGCATCCCCTATGGCGCGGAACTGACAGTCAATGACGGCGATGTCGTCACTGGGGGAAGTATTATCGCCTCCTGGGACCCGCACACCCATCCGATTATCAACGAAGTGGGCGGCAAGATCCGCTTCGAGAGCATGGTTGAGGGCGTATCGGTAGCAGAGCAGGTCGATGAACTTACTGGGTCAAGTACTCACCTCGTTATAGATCCCAAGAATCGGCGTGGCACCAGCGCTGATATCAAACCGACCATTGAATTGGTCGATGGGAAAGGCAAGCCGAAGGTTTTGCCAGGAAGCGAGTCACCGGCAAGATATCAGATGCCGCCTGGCGCTTCTATCGTGGTTATAGATGGGGCGCAGGTAGGTATTGGTGAGGTGTTAGCCCGAATTCCTCAGGAAAGCTCCAAGACGCGCGACATTACCGGAGGCTTGCCCCGTGTGGCTGAGTTATTCGAAGCGCGTAAGGCCAAGGACCCGGCTATCCTGGCAACACACAGCGGGGTGATCTCGTTTGGTAAGGAAGTCAAAACCAAGGTCCGGCTGGTGATCACTGATGAGTTGGGTGAACCACATGAGATGGCTATTTCTAAAGTCCGGTCCATTAGTGTCTTCGATGGCGAACATATCGAGAAGGGTGACATCATTGTTGAGGGCGGACTGACTGCCAGCGATATCCTGGAACTCAGGGGCCGAGAGGAGCTTACCGACTATATTGTCAACGAGGTTCAGGAGGTATATCGGCTGCAGGGCGTCAAGATCAACGATAAGCATATTGAAGTGATTATTCGTCAGATGTTACGACGTGTCCGGATAGTTGATCCAGGCGACAGCCGTCACCTTTCAGGTGACCAGGCTGAACGTTCTGCACTGCTAGAGGCGAACGATGCATTGGTAGCTGAGGGCAAAACGCCGGCAACCTTTGCCCTCATACTTCTGGGAATCACTAAGGCTTCCCTGAGTACCGATTCATTTATTTCAGCGGCTTCGTTCCAGGAGACAACTCGGGTACTGACCGAGGCCTCCATGCAGGGTAAGGTCGACAGATTGCGTGGGCTCAAGGAGAACGTGATCGTCGGCCGTCTGATTCCTGCAGGTACTGGCCTGGCATATCATGAGGAGCGCCGTCGCCGTCGAGAGGAGCGGATCAGTGGAAAAGCAGAGGTCGCTGAGCTGACTTTTGCCAGTAGCACTGAGACAGAAGACAAGGCCGAGCCGGCTGAAGCGGTGCTGGGCTGAGGCTTTGTTTAAGGCAGAAGCCTAGAAATGTTGACAAAAAACCGAGTTCTGCCTAGAATCGCCGCCCTTTGTTGGGTTTGATGAATATGGGCCGAAAGCGAGTCCAAGAGCGAGAAAAAGAAGATGCCAACGACGAATCAACTGGTTAGAAAGCCTCGGGCACGACAGACTCAAAAGTCGAAC
>CAUZJT010000115.1:0-8505 GCA_963580215.1 Gammaproteobacteria bacterium | reverse complement strand
CCCCCTGACAGCCTTAAAGGCCTATCTGACCACTTAAGAGAGCACGGGATTCTGGTCACAGCGCGAAGTAACCCAGTTCGCCTAGTCACCCACCTCGACGTTACCGAAGAACATATCGGCAAGACCGCACAAGCAATCAAAGACTATTTCCGCGTGACTGCACGATCAGCCTAACGGCGATCATCAGGCCGCTTTACTGTCGCTTTTGGGATCGTCCAGAAAATCACGCCATAACGGTTCCAAATCGACAATTGCTTTCTTAAAGGCCTCTTGGCGAACCGGGCCAAAGCCGCGTACCTGAATTGGCCATTGGGCTATATGCTCGGCGATCTGGGGGCTACCCCTATCGAACCCAGCGCACAGCCTTTCAAGGGTCTTTTCGTACTCCTTTCGGATCTCCCGGGCCAGCTGTCGCTCCTGTGTATAGCGAAATGGGTCGAGCCAAGAATCGCGGACCCAACTTAGGCGGCTCAGAATCTGGAATACGATAAAAATCCACGAGCCAAACGCCCGTTTCACCGGTCGTCCGGTAGCAGAATCGATTCGCGAGAGTATCGGCGGTGCGAGATGAACCTTTAACGAAAAATCTCCGGTAAATTCCCTTGCGAGCGATTGTCGAAATCTGGGGTGGGTATAAAGGCGGGCAACCTCGTACTCGTCTTTAGAGTACAAAACCTGAAATCCGCTTTCGGCGACCACGGCTGCTAGATCTGGCTGTTGGCCCTCACCACACACTTGTCTGACCATACCCACCCATCCCGATAGCGTTGACGCCGCCTTTTCGCCATGGGACTCACCGAGCAGTTCGATCAGTCTCGAGACCTTATCGTCCGATGACTCCGTCTTTTGCTGCTCGCGAATCGGGTGTTGGCCATCGAGCAATGTGCGAATGGCTTCACTATTGTTCAGCGCAGCACGGCCCAACCGAAACGCTTTCTTATTCATCTCAACGGCTTGCCCATTTAGTTCAATCGCTCGCTCGATTGCACTGCTTGGGATCGGCAGTGCACCCTGCTGAAACGAAAATCCCAACATAATCATATTGGCCGCAATCGTGTCGCCGAAAGCCGCTTTGGCGAGGCGCGTCGCGGCTAAAGTCCTAAAGGTACCTTTAACCACGACCTCTTGGATCGTGGTCAGCAGTTCATCCAATGGAAACACCTGGTCTCGCATATGAATGAACTCGCCAGACATCATCTGGTTAGTGTTAATTGCGCAGATCGTATCCTCGTTGAGCTTTTGCCTCGTCTCAGGGGAAGCAGAGGTAACAAGATCGCAGCCTAGCAACAAGTCAGCACCTCCATCGGCGACATGCGTAGCGCTGATGTCGCGGGGGCTCGACGCCAGGATGATGTGACTGGTCACAGCCCCACCCTTTTGCGCAAGACCGGCCATATCGAGAACCGAACAGCCCATCTGGGAAATGTGCGCCGCCATCCCAAGAATTGCACCAATGGTGACGACTCCAGTACCGCCAACACCAGTTAACACAATGCTGAACTGACCGTTGATCGACGCTGGCGGTGGCTCAAGCATCAGCGAATCAGCCAATGAAATCAGGCCGGGGTCACCAACCCCATGGCGCTTTTCACCGCCGATGACGGAAACAAAGCTCGGGCAAAAACCTTTCTGGCAGGAGTAGTCCATATTGCATGAGGACTGGTCTATCGCTCGTTTTCGCCCAAGCGAGGTTTCCGTCGGCACAATCGCCACGCAGTTGGATTGCGTCCCGCAATCGCCACAGCCATCACAGACTGCCTCGTTGATAAACAGGCGCTGATCAGGAGTCTCCATCTGCCCCCGACGACGGCGCCGGCGCTTTTCAGCGGCACAGGTCTGATCGAAAATGATGGCTGAAGTGCCGGGAATTTCTCGGAACTCACGCTGCACTCGCATCAGCTCATCACGGTGGTGAACCGTGACACCAGGAGCCCAATCAACGTCTACCGGGTACTTGTTTGGTTCGTCGGTAACAACCGCAACCCGAGTTACCCCTTCTGCATACACTTGCCGGGAGATCCGTGGCACATCCATTGGTCCATCTACCGATTGTCCTCCTGTCATAGCGACCGCATCGTTATACAGAATCTTGTAAGTGATATTGACTCCGGCACTAACGCACGCGCGGATAGCCAGCAATCCCGAATGAAAATAGGTGCCATCACCAATGTTCTGAAAGACATGCTCGGTGGTGGTAAACGGGCTTTCCCCTATCCAACTCGCTCCCTCGCCACCCATCTGGGTGAAGGTCGCTGTGCTACGGTCCATCCATTGGGCCATGTAGTGGCAGCCGATTCCGGCCAATGCCCGAGACCCATCCGGAACTACCGTTGAACTATTATGTGGGCAGCCGGCACAAAAATACGGGGTACGTACCATCGGCGCAGGCTTTGCCTTGCGCCCCTCAACCCGTGCCCGCAAAGCGTTGAGGGCGCCGCTAAGAGACTCATTGCTGGTGAATTTCGTTAACCGCTCACCGATAGCAATTGCAATGTGAGCAGCGCCGAGCCTTCCATGTACCGGAAACAGGACAGCGCCCTGCTCATCGTATTTGCCCACCACCTGGGGTGCTTCGGGGATTTGATAAAGAATGTTGCGGACCTGATCCTCAATCAGGCCTCGTTTTTCCTCCACCACTATCAGTTTTCGCACGCCGCGGGCGAAGTCTTTAATACCCTGCGCCGCTAACGGCCAGGACATACCTACTTTGTAAAGCTTAAGCCCGAGACCCTTGGCTTGATCGGATCCAATACCCAACTCAAGAAGCGCTCGTTGCACATCAAGGTAGGATTTACCCGTAGAAATAACACCCAGCGGGGCCCCGTTATCGCCCAGGGTTTGTCGATCCAGCGGATTACGTTGGGTGAAAGCCGTAACAGCCGGAAGTTTGTATTCGTGTAGCCTGATCTCCTGAGCCTGCGGGGTGTCAGGCCAGCGCAGGTTAATACCCCCCGTGGGCAATACGAAATCTGGCGGAATTTCGGTGCGCACGCGACCAGGAGATACCGCGACCGACGCCGATGCTTCGACCGTATCATGCACGCTTTTGAGGCCCACCCAACATCCAGAAAAACGAGATAGCGCCCATCCGTAAAGGCCAAAATCAAGAATATCCTGAACGCCCGCTGGATTCAGAACCGGGATAAAGGTGTTAACGAGAGAGTATTCACTTTGATGAGCGGTTGTCGAGGATTCGCAAGCGTGGTCATCGCCCATCAGCACCAACACGCCACCGCACGGGCTACTTCCGGCAAGATTGCCATGGCGCAGTGGATCTCCAGATCGATCCACCCCAGGCCCTTTTGCATACCACATGGCGTACACGCCATCATAGAGCGCGTCTCCATTTAAGCCTGCCTGCTGGGTACCCCACACCGCGGTCGCCGCAAGATCTTCATTCACTCCAGGTTGGAAACGTACATCGTAGGCTTTCAGATGGTCGCCGGCGATGGTCAGTTGTTGATCCAGCGCGCCAAGTGGCGAGCCCCGATACCCTGTGACATATCCGGCGGTATTAAGGCCAGCCCTACGGTCCGATTGGCTTTGCAACATGGGCAGGCGTACCAGTGCCTGGATGCCGGTGATAAAAACCTGGCCAGATTCGAGAAGGTACTTATCGTCTAGCGCCACCTGCCTGAAATCCACGTTGCCCCCCAATTTTTTTGGCGAAGACCTCTAACGGCCTTTATATAAAGATATCCTACCAGAGATGGCAGGCGACAATAAACAATACCCTGGTGTGGTTTCGTCACAAATTCCACAATGCCCTCACCGCAAAGGATTAACAGTATCCCCAGATATCACACCAATTTCTTAATCTAGGCGGAGCCAAGCATTCTCCAACCGAACTAATGGACGACAGTTATTTTTTGGGGATTACCCAGAAATCTATTTTCGCACCCATCAACAGTGATATATTCCTGCGCGATAAGGGGGGTTATGGAACAAATCATCCGCAACACTGGGCTACCAACGGTTGAACGTTACGGTTTCCTATTGCTCACAGATTTCACTATGATGGCTTTTGCCGCCGCGGTCGAACCACTGCGTACGGCCAACCGCCATAGCGAGTCTGAGTTGTACCAATTTCCTCTGTTCACTCTTGACGGCGCCCCCGGACGTGCCAGCAATGGCCTGTCCTTGAATCCCGTTCAGTCCCTCAGTGGTAAGGAGCCACTCGATGCCCTTTTTGTTTGCGCTGGAGTCGACCTTCACTCGGTAAACCCGGAACACCTGCGCGAACGATTGAAACCTTTTATTAGAAGGGGTGTCGCGATCGGTGGAATCTGCACTGCCACTTACCACCTTGCTCGCGCTGGCCTGCTTGACGGCTATCGGTGCACGGTGCATTGGGAGAATATCCCCGATATGCACGACGAGTTTCCGCATCTCGTGGTTTCCTCTGGTCTTTTCGAGTTGGACCGCGATCGCTACACCTGTTCAGGTGGAACGGCACCGATGGATATGATGTTGACTCTGATAAGCCAGAAGCACGGCCGTGAACTTTCCGGCAGGATTTCGGAAGGAATGCTGTGCGAGCGGATTCGAGACGGCTCTGATCGTCAACGCATGCCTTTGCGCCTGCGACTGGGTTCAAGCCAACCAAAACTGGTTGAGGCCGTCGAGTTGATGGAGGCCAACATCGAAGAACCAATGACTCTTGATGAACTTGCGACCCATGTTGGAATTTCTCGACGCCAACTCGAACGACTTTTTCAAAAACATCTCCAATGCGTGCCTACACGTTATTATCTTGAGATTCGACTTCGCCGGGCCCGCGAACTCCTCCTTCGCACGCCTCGATCCATTGTGGACATCGCGTTTGCCTGCGGTTTTGTCTCGGCACCTCATTTCAGTAAATGCTATCGCGACTTTTTTGGGATCCCCCCTCGTGAAGAGCGACTACCGCGTGTTGATGGGGTCGCTCCAGAGTCAAATCGTCTGAAGCTGTCCGGTGAGGCTACTAAAAAAGCAACGACCGCCTCACTACGGCCCTGACTCAAGGTTATCGAAGGTAAACACTCGCTAACCTCTAACACGCCGCGCAGCGAAAAACTCCTGGAGTAATTGGGCGCTCTGATCGCCGAGCACCCCAGCCTTAACTTCACACTGATGATTTACCAACGGACTTTGCAACAGGTTAGCAGTGCTGCCAACCGCACCGGCTTTCTCATCGCGCGCGCCAAAAACTACTCGGCAAAGGCGCGCCTGCAAGATCGCGCCGGCACACATCAGACAGGGCTCGAGCGTTGCATAGAGCGTGGCTTCTGGTAACCGATAGTTACCGACCGTATTGCAGGCATCGCGCAGCGCCTGAATCTCAGCATGCGCCGTGGGATCGTTTGAGTGCACCGGGCAGTTGTGGCCTGCCCCGACCATTTCATTATCGATTACGACAATTGCGCCGACCGGAACCTCGTTGTGGTCTGCTGCGGTCTGTGCCTGACGCAAGGCCTCACCCATCCAGTTCTCATCCGACGCCACGTTGGTACCAGTTTCTCCCACTCGATAGTGGCGCTGTTGTAAGTGTGTATAGGAAGAATAAACGCCCTTTATGCCCAAGTCCATCAGTCGTTTACTGCGGTAAGTTGTCTGGCAACGCACTCAGTAACTGTCCGATAATCCTGATTGGGCCCGGACTGCGCTCACGTCGTAAAAATCCCGCTGACTTTCATGACACCGCTACACAGGCGCGACAGGTCTTAATGTCGATCTAGAAAATGATTTTTTGGCATTGGGCACGCATCATCGATGCACGGCGTTTGCCCGAGGTTCACTCCTTCATGGCAACTATTCAATCAGATAGAGGCTAGCGTCACGAATTGATGCTGCACGCGTTCCATATTTTCCGGCTGGTAGCTTTGGGTACCGTAAATTCATTCCAATTCCAGATTTTGTTTATTCAAATTTGTTTCCGAGAATCTGATAACAAGCCCTGCGTCACCACTTTGTTGTGACTGATCGGATTGCCTGGCGAAATCATTTACCTCTATAGAAATATTTAATGCCTCAGGAAGGTTGCTCTGGGCACAGGATTTCAGGTGGCGAACTGTGGCATCCAGCGCAAATGTTTTGTGTTTTCTAACTCTTTCAATTTGTTGTGAGACTATTTTTATGCCTGATCGAACATCGAAGTGATCATTGATCTCTATCTGCAAGGGCGCATGCGAAAAGTAAATTGAATCAAGCCCTTGTGCATTAACCGACTGGCAAAAGTCCGTAGATTAATAGGCGATGTGAAAATCAGAGTTGCCAGTCGGGCGAATCAGATAGAGCACAAAAAAGTGGAGCAATGTCGATATAGGTATTTCGCGGTTACAAGTTTCCTGTAAGCGTTCCAGAATCAGGTTTGGGTACTGAGGGTGGTATGCTGGTTTCATCAACTAACCAGTCGGGTAGCCCAGGCGCCTGGGTCCCGGGACAAATATCCATCACTTTGTCCATATCTTCATGTGTCATCTCTCCTGACACCGTCGGTCGTGGGCAGCCATTGTGCACTATTTCAATTTTAGTTTTCTGTGGCCCGACTACGGTCTGGCAAATACCACATCCGATACACATACCCTGTTCGACAATTTGGTAAAGACGCTGATCTGGCGTCAAATCTTTTTGAATGGTTTTTAGGTGAGTCAGAATTAGCTACAGATAAATCAAGTCAGGATCAGTTTTTCTTCGCTTTCCCCAGATTTGGCAGATTTGGGACAACCAGCACACAGGCAAGCGCACTACATACAAGAATTAACGCGCTTAGCTCTCGCCAGCCAACGGGCTCCGACAATATCAGATGGCTCGAGTAGACGCCGAATATCGGCACCATCAACGTACCAATAGCAGCAATTGATGCAGGCAGCATCTTAACCACTTTCATATAGGCCCACTGACAAAATGACATGGGAAACAAATAGAGGTAAACCAATGCGATGGTTGCCGATGTACTCAAGGCAAAAAAATTGGGAAAGGGCTCCAGCCACAACGCGATCAGCGTCATTGGCAGAGCTGCAACCAACAGTTGCCAGGCAACATGACTGGCGACCGGTAGTGACCAGGCGCTACGTTTGATCCAGATCGTACCAAAAGCCCAGGTTATGGCGGCACATAACATTGATAATGCGCCTGCAGGGGAGGCATTAACTGCCATTAAGTCCGGGCCAATCAGAACAGCCAGGCCAGACAGTCCGATAATAAGCCCAACAACCTTGGCCTTATCTATCGCTTCACCCAACATGAATCGGGCAAAAATCGTCGCCCACAATGGCATGGTAAACGCGATGATTGACGCCCTGCCCGCCGGCATTTGCGAAACACCATAGGCAGAAAATATCATCCACAGGAATATCGCAAAAAGACTGCAGCTCGCAACTGAAGTCCATTCGTTGATATGCGGCTTCCATCGATTGCCGGATATTGTAGAAACGGCCAGCAAAATCAGGCCACCGACGATCAGGCAAGAAGAACGAAACCACCATACTGACAATTCATCCAAAATGATTTTCATGCCGGGCCAGTTCAGCCCCCAGAATAACGCCAACCCTGCAAGCAAAGCGATTCCAGCTTTCGGAACAGAATTTGAAATTTGAACAGTCAAGATGATTCCATTGATTATTATAGAATTACAAATTGCATTAGACCCTACCAAGATTCAACACTCAACCGTAAGGCGCAATAGCAAAGCGTACAGCACCGTCTTAAAATGGTGCGTTACAGCGCCGCCATGCCACGCTCAATAGCCCCAACCTAAAAGAGACGAAGAAAATAAATACAAACCACCGTAAGGGGTATTAGATCGGCAACGCCGATCGTAATGCACCGTTTTCAATAACAAACACAAATATTAAGGGCGCCTTTCGGCGCCCTTAATACAATATCGAAGTGTATAGGAAGAATAAACGCCCTTTATGCCCAAGTCCATCAGTCGTTTACTGCGGTAAGTTGTCTGGCAACGCACTCAGTAACTGTCTGATAATCCTGATTGGGCCTGAACTGCGCTCACGTTGTAAAAATCCCGCTGACTTTCATGACACCGCTACACAGGCGCGACAGATCTTAATGCCGATCTAGAAGATGATTTTTTGGCATTGGGCACGCATCATCGATGCATGGCGTTTGCCCGAGGTTCACTCCTTCATGGCAGCTATTCAATCAGATAGAGGCTATTGAGCGGATGATGAATGTCCAACTTGCTGACCTTGGAAAACCCGGCTTTTTCACTCATATCCCGCAGGACCGTTTCGGGAAGGCCAACTGTTCCAAGTCCTTGCCCGCCCTGCCACATCGAGGTTGTCATGCAAAAATGCAGGCTGATACCCAATTTAAACACGCCAAACGGGCCATCATTGTCCACAGGATCGTCTTCGGCCTCAATATCCATCAGCAGAAATAAGCCGCCCTGGTTCATCGATTCTTGAATTACCCTCAACCCCAGTTCCGGATCAGGCAGGTCATGAATAAGATCAAAGCAGGCCACGATGTCATATTTGCCTGGGCTACCTTCTGCCATATTCCAAT
>CAUZJT010000114.1:0-8612 GCA_963580215.1 Gammaproteobacteria bacterium | reverse complement strand
ATACATGATCCGACCCCCAGTTAAGTCCATCAACGCAGAAGAATTTGTGACGTCTCAACCAAGAAGTAGCCGCGAAATGCAAGTCATGGGCTTTGCCAAGATATGGCGTCCGTGTTTTATGACTAACCAGGCAAATCTTGACCCCAGCCTGCATCAGGAGTTCGATTGCCTCAAGCGCCCCAACAAAAATGGTCGCCTCATGAATTCGAGGTCCGTAGACTTCACCTTGCAACTCGGTCCATGCATCTTCTCGCCCAGTCTGGCGCAAATGATCTCTAATCGAGATTTTATCTTTGGGCGTCGCCTCGGAGACGAGAGACCGCTCTCGTGCCACCTTATGGAACACCTCATCGTAGCAGATAAGCGTATTATCAAAATCCAGGCCAAGCACTGGTGGCACTAAAAATACTCCTGAACCGAAGAGATAATTGAATCAGCATCCAGCTTAAGTAGGCATCGCGCTTCTTCCTGACTGCCGCACGCAGTCAGGAACGCGTCTTTCACTCCAAAACAAACGGCTTTAGACGCATCGACTCCTTTTGCATTAGCCCACTCCAGGATCGCACTTCCAGCACCACCAGCTAGACCATGCTCTTCGATAACAACCACTTTTTTGCAATCCAAAAAAAGTTGGCTCAAGAGCTCATCATCGAGAGGCTTAATAGTATGCAAACTTACCAAGCAAGGCGATATACCGAACTTTCTGAGTCGAGTCGACACTTCATTTGCGACCGAGAGCATATTTCCTACGCTTAGCAACGCGACATCCGTGCCATGCTCCAGGATCACTCCCTTTCCAATAGTAAAGTCGGGGATTTGGGAATGAACTTGGGGCTCACCCTTCTTGCCAAGACGAATATAAACAGGCCGTTTCAGTTCGACAGCTGCCCGAACTGCGAGTCGAACCTCTACCGCATCTCCAGGGCAAACAACGTGCATATTGGGCAACATGCGCATCAATCCAATATCTTCCATCGAGTGATGGGTTGCTCCTAGGCCTGCGTAAGAAAGGCCGGCGCCAGTCCCCACAATAATAGCGGGATAATTTGGATAACATATATCAAGGCGAATCTGTTCCAAGCACCGCACAGTATTGAATGGTGTAATGGTGTAGGTGATCGGATGCAAACCACTTGCTGCCAAACCTCCAGCAATGCCTGTCATCCCGGCTTCGGCAACCCCGCAGTTATAAAATCGCTCTGGGTGGTTCTTTTTATACTCATCAAAAAGCCGGTTACCTATATCTCCGGCCAATAGGACGATATCTGAATGGTCATCGGCAAGATCGTTCACCGCTTTTGCGAAAGCGTTTCTCACGCGAGCCCCAACTCTACTCGCGCGATATTGATTTCTTCCCGGGTAGGAACTCTATAGTGCCAATTATTGTCATCCTCCATAAAGGAGATGCCCTTTCCCTTCACAGTGTGAGCTATAAACATCCTGGGCAATTGTCCTGGTTTGGCCAACAGCTTGCTCTCGAGTTGCCGATGATCATGGCCGTCGACTTCTTCCACTGCCCATCCAAATGCGCGCCACTTATCTGCCAACGGATCAAGTGCTAAGACTTCTTGACTTCGCCCTGTTGCCTGCCACTTGTTAAAATCAACAATAGCGCACAAATTGCTTAGTTTGTGACGTGCGGCAAACATTGCCGCCTCCCAGACTGACCCTTCATTACATTCACCATCACTCAAAAGGGCAAACACTCGAAAAGACTTCTTCTGAATTCTGGATGCAAGCGCAATCCCATTGGCGATAGGCAGCCCATGCCCAAGAGATCCTGTAGCGGCTTCCACGCCTGGAAGGTTTGGCGAAGGATGTTCTTCCAGAAGTGAATTTGCCTTGCCGTAGGTTGCCAATTGGGATGAGTCTAAAACGCCTTGTCTGGCAAGCACCGCATAAAGAGCCGCAGCCGCATGACCCTTGCTCAGGATAAATCTATCCCGATCCGGCCAGTTCGGATCACTTGGGTCAAAGGCAAGAATCGATTCGTAAAGTACTGCGAGAATGTCGATACATGACAATGCGGACGCTAGATGCGCAGCTTTAGCCTGATGAGATAATTCAAGCACTTGTACTCGCAATTCGGCAGAAATTAAATTCCAATTCACATTTGCGAATCCAAATTGAGTTGCTTCATCCATCTAACGGTGTAGCATTGATCTGAGTCTACCAAGTGGCCATCTTTATACCTATTAATAACGTCATCAATGGCATCAGCTACTGAATACTGTGGCAAAAAGCCAGTTGCCATTAACTTATCTGAATTCTGGCGATACGATCTCGGGTCGTTGGAGTCGGTTACTTGGATTTCGGCTGGAATCTTCTTAACAACCTGCTGCGCAATATCGAGAATAGAAATGTTCTCAAATCCTGCGTTGTAACACCCGGAGTCGAGATTCGGATTTTCAAGGAAATGCTGATATACCCCGATCATATCCTGTATATGAATATTCGGCCTCGTTTGCTCGCCGCCAAAAACAGTTATTACACCGTTCTTTAGTGCTTGCAGGGTCAGCATGTTAACGCTGACATCTAGTCGCATCCGTGGTGACCATCCGCACACGGTAGCAGGACGGATACAGTGAATCTGGATGTCTTCCTGAAAACTTAACAGGACACGTTCGGCCACCATCTTCGTTTTGTTGTACACCGAGATAGGAACCAGCGGTAAATCCTCGGTAACCTGAGCCTCCTCTTTGATGCCGTAGACGCTACCTGAGCTGGCAAAAATAAACTGCTGTACTCCAGATCGGACCGACTTGTCCGCTAACTGTTGGGTGGCTAACACGTTGACCTCCCAGGACAAAGACGGGTTCAGCTCTACACCTGGATCATTAGCGATGTTGGCCAGGTGGATAACTGTATCGACGCCATCCAAAGGGATCTTGTCAGTTTCCCGAACATCTCCCTTAATAATTTCCAAACGCGCATGATCTTCAAGGTGATTACCAAACCATTGTGTATCGACAACGGTCACGTCGTTTCCTTGCTCAAGCAGTTTTTGCGTCAGCACAGTGCCTTTATAGCCGCAGCCACCAGTTACTAGAATCTTCATTGGGATTTACTTAAGGTTTATGAATATAGGTTTGGGGCTGATCAAGCAGCGTCCCAAGATTAGCATCCACCCAATCACAGGTTTTTGCAATGCCAGTATCTAGATCAACAACATCCGACCAGCCTAGCTCCTCTCGCAACTTGGCACTATCAAGCAGGTAAGCCTGATCTTTTCCCAATCTTTCATCGGAAATCTCGACCAACTCTGAGAGCGCTATACCTGTCATATTGGCGATACGTTCCACCAGTTCCCTGATAGAAATTTTTTGCTGTGTTGAAATGTGGTAACACTGTCCCGACTCACCTCGCAAGGCAATTTGGTAGGTTGCCTCTGCGACATCTTCAATATGAATAAAGCAGCGAACTGATTGCCCGCCCCCATGCAATTGGAGTCTCTGCCCGGTCCGTGCGCACATTAACGCCCTTGGGATAATTCGATAAAGTTGTTGCCCAGGCCCATATACGTTTGCTGCTCGGGTAAAAACCACTGGAAACTGGTATGCCCGAAAAAAACTCATCAAGTGCAGATCACAAGCGGCGCGAGACACAGCGTAAGGTGTACTTGGAGAAAAATTGTTACTTTCTGTTATCCAACCGTTTGTACTCCCGTAGACCTCCGGCGTTGTGACATGCACATATTTCTTAAGGCTCTGCAGTTTTCTTAACACATCGTGCAAGCGTACCTGAGCGACCACATTTGTTTGATACCAATCTTCTGGTGAATCCCAGCTCTGAGCAACCATTCCTTGGGCGGCGAAGTTCACGACATACTCGGGCGAAAATTCCCGAATCAGATCGACTACCTCGCGATGATCTATATTGAGATCTCCCTGGAAGAATTCAAACAGGTCGAGATGCGATGGATCGGTCTTATAGGGAAGAAAAACCACATCGGGTTCTGCCGAGCGACTTACCCCTAGAACTTGATGCCCTTGCTGCAGCAGATATCTCGTAAGATTCGACCCTGAGAACGAGTTACTACCGATCACAACGAAACGTTTATACATTAGATACTATTCCCTTTTCGGGATTGATAATTAACTCAGATGGGTACTAAGAGCCGATTTGACGAGTTCAAATGAAGTGAGGGGTCGTTCTATACGACCGGCTCGCCATAAGTGGTAATTTTAATCTATTGACCCACTGTTTTCACGGTCAGCATCTCTAATCTCGATTCAACCGGTCAGACTTCCAATTGGCCTCGAGAGAGAATTGGCAGATCGCACCTCCCTCCATCGAGACTCGAGCGGCGGTCTTGTATCGAAATCGCAAAACCTCCTCACTTTTGGACGCCGTCGGGTGAAACTGATCTTGGGCAATGATCTTACGGGCGGAGCTCTTGATTCGCTCACGTGCCATCTGCTGAAGGCTACTTTGTGGAATATGCGGGTCTTTCATCAGACTCAACGACTCCTCCACAGCTTTCCTTATCTCCTCAGGGTTGTTCTCTTGTAGCTCATATCTAGAGGATGCCAAACCGAACGTGTGTAGTAAGTCCCGTCCTGCTTCGGCTAACTCCTCGAGGCTAAGGTACCTTTGCTTGGCTTTAGAATACACATGCTGAAGCAGACCTCTGTCAGCTTCTCTGATTAGGACTCCACAACTCCAGTCGTACATATTGAGAATCAGCATTTGGCGTGAGAATAAGATCGCAAGTTCCATCGGCCCCGAAATAGTGCCAATGTACAACCGACAGTGTGCAACAAGAAAAAGATCCATCTCATCAGATTTATAAGCAGAAAAAGGATAATCGATTACTCTATCCATATCTGGAAGCGCCTTCATTGACTCATCACCAATTCGAATAACCCAGCCTCCGCGTCGGGTGATCTCCTCAATCCCACTAATGCAGTTTTCAATATTTGCATTTCGATAATCGCGCCGACCAAAGTCGCTCTTAAAGCCCCCTTCCCGGACGTGAAGGCATGCAAACCAGTCCTCTGGGCCCAGACCCATTTGAGCAAGCTTTGCTCGACAGGACTGCTCAACACTGGGGTGTAGAGTGGGGCATCTATAGTTGGCCAATTGTCGACCCCAGTTCATCGCCTCCACTTTATCCCACGAAAAAACAGTTCTTGTCGTTGCAGGATTATCTATCCAAAGCGGATCAATCCCGATTCTAGGAAAGTTATAACTTTCAAACAAACGCCTCCCTTTCCAATGAAAAAGAATCCGACTGATGATCCTTGTGGGAAGATAAACAAGACTTAGGATAACGGCACAACTAATAATGACAACCTTGCTCGGGCGGGCAAAGTACTCTGACACTAGTGACATCGAGGCCCTATTCGTCAACTTATACGCGTGTAACAGTGGGATATCCAAATGCTCCAAAAGCAACAGTTTGAGTTGCTTTCGTTGTGCCATTAATAACGCGAAGAAGATTTCCTCGACACGATTACCAATAGCATAGGGGTGCGGCGTGAGCACGTAGGTTTTCTTGTGTGACCCTCGATCTGCTACTTTTTTCTGGAATAGGATCATCAACTTTTTTGTCTTCATGTGCGAACTAACTGACAAATGACCTAGACGCAACCAAAAGTTTAAGCCCGTAAGCGCTGCTCATGCTGTTATATGCATACCGGCCCTAACGCTTAGAAACTAGTCCTTGTGTATGGAGTACGACTGAATAGGTTGGCTATATGAGTTACGCCATTTTTAGCTTACTTTCGATAATAAAGTCGATAATCGCGACCAACCAAACATGGTGTGCCATCTCTATATGATTATAAGACTGACTATCGACCCAAAAGTTACTATCGCCTAGTGCACGCAATGGATTATCTTTCGCGAAACCTGAAAATGTAACTAATTTAAGGCCCAGGCTTAGAGCCTTTGTTGCGCCATTAAGGATATTCTTCGATTGGCCACTACTACTGATCAAGATAACCAGATCGCCGTCGTCTGCATAAAACTCCAATGCTTTCTCAACCCAATACTCATACCCAAAATCATTAGCAAGACAGGTAATAAGATCGGCTTCGTTAAAATTAATAGCGCGAATCCTAGCGGCCTTAACAAGATCTACTGCTACGTGGCTCGCCATTGCGGCACTTCCGCCATTTCCAACCAAAATTATTTTCTTACCTCGAGCATCTGCCTTGACGATCATTTCTCCAATACGGATCAGATCATTTGAGTCGACCTTTCCGAGGTGCTCCGATAACTCGCGAAAATATTGGGGAAAGTAATCTGTAAGATTCATTTGTAGGGTCTCGTTATTATTGGTGCCGGAACTAATCCAGATTTCACCAGAGTCGATCGACTGAGCTCTAATTAACTATAAACGCCTTATTTTAACAACATAGCAAACCGGCGCCACGGAAAAACAGCAAAGTAACGCTTGCCATTACAGGCACCGATGTCCCTGTGGGTGCACCAAGGTTTTTGTGAAGGCCAGCAAGAACATCGAATATGAACTTAAGCGGGTGACCGAAAGGGGGCAGAATAAAGGCGCACCAGAAGACGAAAAGGATACAACAACAACCCAATCATCACGAGTTTGGCACAAAAGTCCCCAGCTGCCCAACTGGCCCAAGGCAAACCGGTCCCGGCAAAGGCTAAAAAGAAAAAGAGCAGCGTGTCAGCAAAAGAGCCCGCCAGTGAAGATGCTGCCGGCGCCTTCCACCAGGCCTGCCGGCGCAGAACATCGAACACCTTGATATCCAACAACTGGGCGACCAAAAATGCTGAACCCGACGCAAGAGCTGTTCTTAGCATGGCAAAAGCATCTGGATCACGAAAAAGCGCCTGCCATAGTGACAGGGTCCCTGAGCGACTCACACCAGCTGCGATTCCCAGAGCCGCGATCAGCGTCAGGGCAACACCAAAGGCAAAACCGATTACTACTACCCGCCGGGCTGGACCCATACCAAAAAGGCGGTTGGTGGTATCAGTAACCAGGAAAGCTGCCGGATAAGTGAAAGCGCCCCAGGTCAGAATGCCTGCCAGATCAACTCCTAGAAAGTTCCCCTGCACTGGATGTTGTACCAGTTCGTTAGAAACCAAGATAACGAATCCCATCGCCAGCACTGGCGCTAGAGATTTCCAGGAATTAAGTGTCATGTGCCTCGATTTCGATATTGGCCAAACGTAAAAGGGGCGACAAAACCGCCCCTTGTTGCGCTGACAAAATTTAAGATCAGTTTACGATTGGATCCAATTCGCCACTATCGTAGCGCTTGACCATGTCCTCAAGATCAAGCGCTTTGTTTTTTGGGGCGTTGTCGGCCGTACCAAAAGACGCATAGCATGCAACACAGATCTCATTCATGGCCTTGGTTGCTTCTTTTAGGTACTTGCGTAGATCAAAGGCCGAGGGGTTCTGATGCATGAAGCGTCGGCTCGCGCCAGTAGACACCATAAGTACGCCTCTCGCCACGATGTATCGATCAATACTTCCAGAATCCAAGTCCGTCACTTCTAACAACGCCTCGATACGCGCTCATACGCATATCACAGTATAAACACATCATCCAACGGCTCAGGCTGCCTTCTCCAATTCAGGAGAATACTCACCCAGTGCGGCAACCCCATTCATCCGGGCCCGGTGAAAAGCAATAGCGCGGGCGCTGTCCACGTTGCCGCTCTGACCTGCCCAGGTTGTCATGGCTGCCGCCTGCAGGGCTCTGCCATATGAGAAGGTCACGGCCCAGGGCAACACAACACCCGCATGGTGCATTGCATTGAGGTGCATTGTCGCCTCTTCATCGGACTGTCCGCCGGAGAGGAATGCGATTCCTGGAACGGCCGGCGGCACAGTGCTCAACAGGCAACGCAGTGTTTCCCGTGCCACCTCGTCAACGCCCGCCCGGTTGTTCGCCTCTGCACCCGAAATCACCATGCTCGGCTTGAGCACGATCCCGCGAAGATCTACACCCTGGTCAGCAAGTGCTTCAAAGACCGTTTGCTGGGCGTGCTGTGTTACTTGAAAGGACCGTTCAATACTGTGGCTACCGTCGATCAGCACTTCAGGCTCCACAATTGGAACGATATCGTGTGCCTGGCAGAGCGCCGCATACCGGGCAAGGCCATGGGCATTGGCGCTGAAACAGGCCTGGCTGGGCAACGCATCAGAAATGGCGTACACCGCTCTCCATTTGGCAAATCGAGCACCCAGTTCGTGATACTCGGCAAGGCGCGGACCCAGCCCATCCAAACCTTCTGTGACTTTCTCACCCGGGTGCAGCGCAAGATCCTTGGCACCAGTATCAACCTTGATTCCTGGAACGATATCCTGCGCGTTAAGTACGTCTACAAACGACTTTCCGTCTGTCGTCTGGTCCCTGAGAGTCTCATCAAAGAGTATTGCGCCACCGATATACTCGCCCAGACCCGGCGAGGACACCAGCATGGTCCGGTACTCTCGTCGCATTTCAATCGTGGCTGGAATACCGAGCGCTTCAAAACGTTTGTTACAGGTAGGCGCACTCTCGTCCATAGCCAGAATTCCTTTGCCGGGAGCCACCATGGCACGGGCTGTCGCTTGAAGTGTATCGATGTTCATCAGATTTCCTCGTCGTTTACGTTAAGAGAAATTTTTCCACAGTCACCTA
>CAUZJT010000113.1:0-8652 GCA_963580215.1 Gammaproteobacteria bacterium | reverse complement strand
CAAACAATAGGTGAGGACTCCGCCTTTCTAACCCACCCGTCTGAAGAAAGTGCAACAGTGGATTTCCCGCTGCAGCTACAGCATCTGGGTTCAGTTTCGTATAGTAGTCAGCATCAAAAAGTGGATGCGGATCGGCTCGAGTTTCAGCGTCGGTGGTAAGGTAGTGAACCAACGGATTCAGACCCTGCTCAGCAACAGTAGGATCCTGTGTCAGGTAGAAAGTGGTGTCAAAAAGTGGATGCGGATTGGTTCTTTGTTCGAGGGTTTTTTGCAAGTAGTGAACTAACGGATTCAGACCCTGCTCAGCAACAGTAGGATCCTGTGCCAGGTAGAAAGTGGTATCAAAAAGTGGATGCGGATCGGCTCGAGTTTCAGCGTCGGTGGTAAGGTAGTGAACCAACGGATCCTGCCCGTTGGGCAAGGGTTTGGTTAATTGAGTTTGATAGTATGTCTGATCAAAAAGCCCGGAGTTATCAGCGATACGGTAGGCGCGGATAAGTGCGAGAGGATTGCGGGGTAAAGAGAAAACAACCGTTCGCGCCAGGCTAAGTATCGCGCCCAGGTGATCAGCGCTGAAGGGCAATCTGCGTCTCATCCTAGCCAATGGCTGGCGTTAGTCCCCGTCAAAACTGACAAGCGTGCGAACCGGCACATCCATCGCTGCCAGTTTTTCGCTGCCGCCAAGATCTGGCAGGTCAATAACGAAACTCGCACCAATGACGTTAGCTCCAGCACTGCGTACAAGTTCCACCGCGGCACAGGCGGTGCCGCCGGTAGCGATCAGATCATCAACGATGAGTACGTTCTGGCCGGCTTTTAGGCTATCAGTATGAATCTCCACCTCATCGCTGCCGTATTCCAACTGGTATTGGACCGACATGGTTTGCCAGGGTAGCTTGCCTTTTTTGCGTACCGCAACAAAACCCAGCGATAACTGGTGTGCGACCGCGCCACCGAGAATGAAGCCACGGGCCTCGATGCCGGCAACACAATGAACGTCGCTACCGGCGAAGGGTTGCACCAACTCATCCACGGCCCGGCAAAATCCAGACGGATCCTGAAGCAAAGTTGTGATGTCACGGAAAATGACGCCCTTTTTCGGGTAGTCGGGGATCGAGCGAATGAGACTTTTGATACTCATGATGTCTCCTTGGTCAGTGCACGGCCGGCCACGGCATCGAGCTTTGTCAGCATTGCAGGGTCGCGGGCATCGGGGTGGGTAATAAGTGCGGCATCAAGAGCGCGATCATCGCCGGATGGGCAAAGCGCAGGGCGCTCAGACAGGCGCCCTGCTACTGTACGGACCAGTCGGCGGGCCTTGTCGGCGTTGTCCAGTAATACCCGGATAACCGCGTCGACGTCCACGTTGTCATGATCAGGGTGCCAGCAATCGAAATCGGTAACCATTGCCACCGTGCAATAGGGAATCTCCGCCTCGCGGGCAAGCTTGGCCTCGGGCATGTTGGTCATGCCGATGACGTCGCAATTCCACTGTCGGTACAGTTGCGATTCAGCCAACGTCGAGAACTGGGGTCCTTCCATTACCAGGTAGGTGCCCCCGCGCTGCATCGGGATATCCCCGCTCTCGCAGGCTCTCGCGCACCAGTCCCCCAGTCGTGGGTTGACCGGGTGCGCCATGGAAACATGCGCGACCATCCCGGCTCCAAAAAAGCTTTTTTCCCGGGCAAAGGTCCGATCGATAAACTGATCGACTATGACAAAAGTGCCGGGTGGTAATTCCTCGCGAAACGAGCCCACAGCCGAAAGCGATATAAGGTCGGTTACCCCGGCCCGTTTTAAGGCATCGATATTAGCGCGGTAGTTGATCGTGCTCGGGCTGTGGCGATGACCCCGGCCATGGCGCGGCAAGAAGACCAACTGTACACCGTCCAGATCGCCAAAGAGCAGTTCATCGGACGGTTCGCCCCAAGGCCCGCTGATCTTCTCCCAGCGAACATTAGCCAGCCCGTCGATTTCATACAAGCCACTGCCGCCGATCACGCCAAGGACAGGCGCTGGGTGATACCCGCTCATGCTGAATTTCTCCTACCGTAAAATCGCTTATTGCGCAAAAACGGGCCGATTATGTCACGGCCCATATGGGATAAGGGTTAGATCAGAAGAGTGATGCGCCGAGCTCCTTTACCGCCACTAACATATCCGGTTCATCGGTCAGCGATTCGGCGATGGCGCTGCGACAGGCAGTTTTCGGATCAACACCGCTGATCATCAGCTTGGCCGCGTGCACCAGCAATCGGGTACTGGCGCCCTCTTCCAATCCATTACCCTTGAGGTTACGGGTCATGCCGGCATAACGCACCAGTAACACGGCGGTTTCATCATCAATGCCCGATTCACGCACCACGATATCGCGTTCAAGCTCGGGTAGGGGGTAATCGAAGTCAATGGCAACGAATCGTTGGCGTGTGCTCTGCTTAAGGTCTTTGAGGACGCTTTGGTAACCTGGGTTGTAAGAGATTGCCAAGCAAAATTCTTGGGGGGCGTTAAGCAGTTCACCGGTCTTTTCCAGCGCCAGTTGCCGCCGGTCGTCGGCCAGCGGATGTATGACCACGGTGGTGTCTTTGCGCGCCTCGACGACTTCGTCGAGATAACAAAGTGCCCCGGTCCGAATGGCCTGCACCAGCGGTCCGTCTATCCAACGGGTCTCACCTCCAACAATCAGGTAACGCCCCACGAGATCCGAGGCGGTCAGGTCATCGTGACAGGAGACAGTCACCAAAGGCCGTTTCAATCGCCACGCCATATGCTCCATGAAGCGGGTCTTGCCACAGCCTGTTGGCCCTTTGAGCAGTACCGGTAGCTGGTTGCCCCAGGCCGCCTCAAATAGGGATATCTCCTGCCCTTGCGCGGCATAAAAGGGTTCGGCTTCGATAAGATGGCTGTCGGGTTGGGATTGGTGCATGGGCTGTTATCCAGATCCAGAGCCAATGGCCTGGTTTGTCACAAGAACAGATAAAACACGCAGGATACGACACTTAAGCGTAGTTCTACAAAAACCCCATCAGCTCGAGTCGATAATAATAGTTATTTACAATATTAACAAAAACAAATATTAGTAAATATACTTAACTAATTTAAGAGATACACGTGTCTGGAAAAAAGGTTGCCCAAGTCCTGAAAATTCTGGGAAATGCTCATTGCCTTTGCATTATGCTGCGGCTGTTAGGCGAGGGGAAAACTCTGGAAAACCTATCCCAGACCACCGGATTATCGCCCGCAACGGTCACCTACTATGTGAACCGGCTGTGCCAGCGTAACCTGGTCAAGGGCGAACGTCAGGGCCACCAAGTCTCTTATAGCGTCAACGCCGAAAATACAGATGCTTTGGCACTGTTGCAGAGCGTGGCGGCGTTGTACTGTGAACAGCGAGTGCCAGTTAAGTCTTTTCCCCACCCCAAGGCCGTTTAAAAACTGGCCCGCATCAGTTTTTTTCCAAGAGTTCAACACCAAAAGCTGTTTATTGATCCAACGCACCCACTCTGGCGGGGAATAGCGACCAACGGGGGCCAGACCCGTACACCAGCGCGGCCCACCGTTGCCGGAAGGCGAAGCGATGCTAAGTTTCATCTACGGGTCATAGGGGGCGTTTCAAGCAGCACGGCTACTAGCCTATGTACTCTTGATAAACGCCAGCCATCTGCAGCTCCGGGCAATGATCTGGGTCGCTTGAAAATGCCCATCAGAACGCAAGCGTTTAGGGTTGGAGGTGTAGCTGCGCAAGTATGCCTTGCACCCCACAAGGGTTATCTGGATGCAAAGGGGGTGCGCGCAGCCAGTTGAGCGTACTCTTGCCCCTTAAAACAACGACCGAGCGATCCCAGCCGCTAAAGGCCTTGACACGCTCTTGTGAGAGAACGCCCAGTATTTTCAGGGCCAAGGTTTAGGTACGGATGTGCCCTGCTCAGACGCTGAACGGTTCAGCCAGTTTTTTTCGAACGGCCACATTTTTTAACCGGACGTAACGTGGCAATCCGTTTTTGTCGTACGTCGGATAATCCTCTCCTCGAATCAGCGGTTCCAGGTAGCGTCGGCAGCGAGCCGTGATACCGAAGCCATTTGGGCTGATGAAGTTGCGCGGCATCATTTTCTCACGGTTGGCAACGCGCTTCAGGCTGGCCTCACCGATTTTCCAGCGGTAAGGTTGGTTCGAGGTGCGCACAATCGTGGGCATCACCGCGTTCTTGCCAGCCAACGCCATTCGCACGGCTGCTGCGCCGGCGGCGTAAGCGTGTTCTACATCCGTGCGTGAGGCGATATGTCGTGCTGAGCGTTGCAGGTAATCGGCAACCGCCCAGTGGTACTTCAAGCCCAGATCTTCTTTGACCATCGATGCCACGACCGGGGCAACACCCCCCAACTGGGCATGGCCAAACGCATCCCGCAGGCCCTGATCAGCCAGAAACCGGCCATCTTTGTCGCGAACGCCTTCTGAGACTACAACAGAGCAGTAGCCGAAACGGCTGACTTTCTTATCGACCAGAGCCATAAAGCGTTTGCGGTCAAAAGCCACCTCGGGGAACAGGATAATAATGGGTATCGGGGTTTTTTCATCGCTGGCCAATCCGCCGGCTGCGGCAATCCAGCCGGCATGGCGGCCCATAACCTCAAGGATAAATACCTTGGTTGAGGTTTTAGCCATCGAGGCGACATCGAAACTGGCTTCACGCGTGGAGATAGCGATGTACTTGGCGACAGAGCCAAAGCCCGGGCAGTTGTCGGTGATTGGCAGGTCATTATCGACCGTCTTGGGCACATGGATGGCTTGAATCGGAAAGCCGGTCGTTTTCGACAGTTGCGATATTTTGAGGCAGGTGTCGGCAGAGTCGCCACCGCCGTTGTAGAAAAAATAGCCAATATCATGAGCTCGGAAAACGGCAATCAGTCTTTCGTACTGCGCACGGCTTTCCTCAAGACTTTTGAGTTTGTAGCGACACGAGCCAAAAGCGCCCGAAGGCGTTGTTTTTAGTGCCGCAATCGCGCTTTTGCTTTCACGGTTGGTGTCGATAAGGTCTTCGGTCAGGGCACCAATAATGCCGTTACGACCGGCGTACACCTTGTTGATGCGGTCGCGGTGTTGCCGGGCGGTTTCGATTATCCCGCAGGCGCTGGCGTTAATGACTGCGGTTACCCCGCCAGACTGGGCATAAAAGGCGTTCTTGGCTTTGCTCATAGCGTGATGTTCTCGTTAGGGAGGTCCGGATAAAGGATTTTGGTCGGGCAAAAATTCATGATGGGGCGCCATGTTATCTGCTCAAATGAGAGGGTAATCGGCTCGGAACACGACTCTGGAGGGAGCCATATGGCCTGCTTCATCACCAGGAATGATTTTAGCGCAGTGCTCCAAGGGCGTCCTATGAACAGAACTTGCGGTACCGGTTTGATCTTTTTATGCTCCACTGTTCATTGACAGTGCACAAAAGGTCACTATAGTGTACGCCCGTTTTCGAGCCCCTCGCCTGGCTAACGTTACCGTTTAGGTGGGGTTGATAGGCTGTTGCCAAGGGGTGTTTTCGGCTCCAGTCACTGTTTTGTGGAGATGTCATTATGAGAATCGTTTTGTTGGGGGCCCCCGGGTCCGGCAAAGGAACCCAGGCCAAAATGATGGCCCAAAAGTACAAGGTTCCTCAGATTTCCACGGGCGATATCTTACGTACCGCCATCGCGGAGAAAACGGAGATCGGCAAGAAAGTCTCAGCGATCATGGAAGCCGGAGAGTTGGTGTCAGATGACATCGTGATCGATGCGGTCACCGATCGGCTGCGGGCTAACGAAAGTCGCCGTGGTTTCGTTCTGGACGGCTTTCCCCGCAATATCCCACAGGCCCAGGAACTGGATACCCGACTGGGCTGGCTGGGTCGACCGCTTCAATTGGTGTTGCAGTTTGCCCTTGATAACGAGATTGTGATCAAGCGCGTTACCGGCCGGCTAAGCTGTGATGAATGCGGTGCGATATACAACCGCTTTTTTTCCCGCCCGAACCAGTCCGGGGTGTGCGATAAATGTGGTTCGAAGCAGCTTTCCCACCGATCTGATGACACCGAGAAAACTGTGCGTACGCGCCTGCAAACCTATGATCAAGATACGGCGCCGCTTAGCGCCTATTACAAGGCGCAGCACAAGTTGCGCACTATTCAGGCAGGTGGCGAAGTGGAACAGATCTTTTCCGTCATCTGTGAAGTGGTCGATATAGAGATTCGACCTTTGGAGAAAAAAGTCACCGCGCCGAAGTCTGCGCGCCCGCAAGTGGTCACCACGAAGTTGGCAACCACCAAAAAAGTGGCGAAAAAGCCAGAAGTTAATAAACCCGCAGTCAAGAAAGTGGCTAAGAAGGTTGCGAAAAAGGCCGCCAGCAAAGTGGAAAAAAAGCCAGCGGTAAAGAAACCGACCGCGGCCACGGTGAGAAAAGCCACCAAAAAAGTGGCAAAAAAGCCAGAGGTTAATAAACCTGTAGTCAAGAAAGTGGCTAAGAAGGTTGCGAAAAAGGCCACCAAAAAAGTGGCAAAAAAGCCAACCCTCAAGAAGCCAGTCGCCAAAAAGGCTGTAACCAAAAAAGTGGCAAAAAAGCCAGCAGCCAAGAAAACGGCCAAGAAGCGCCCGGGCAAAAAAAAGTAGGCGCGTTAAAAGGAATTATCGATGAGCATTTACCCCGCCACGCGAATGCGGCGCCTACGCAAAGATGCGTTCAGTCGCGCGCTGGTGCGTGAATCACGATTGTCCATAGACGATCTGATCCAGCCAGTCTTTGTTTGTGACGGCACCGGGGTACGTCAGGCAGTGTCGTCCATGCCGGGTGTCGAACGCTTAAGTCTCGATCTCTTGCTGGAGCGGGCCGAAAGACTCGATGCCTTGGGCATTAAGGCCATTGCTATTTTCCCAGTGATCGATGCCGTGCTCAAAACGGCTGATGCGACCGAAGCCTACAATCCCCAAGGGTTGGTGCCACAGGTGGTCAGCGCTTTGCGTGAACACCTACCGGAAATGGGCATCATTACCGATGTTGCATTGGATCCGTATACCAGCCATGGCCAGGATGGCCTACTGGATGAACAAGGATACGTCAGCAACGACACGACAGTAGAGACACTGGTCCGTCAGGCGCTATGCCATGCTCGGGCCGGCGCCCAGGTGGTTGCCCCCTCGGACATGATGGACGGGCGCATTGGCGCAATTCGTGACGCGCTTGAAGAAGAAGGTCAGGTCAATACTCGCATCCTTGCCTATTCGGCGAAATATGCGTCTTCTTTCTACGGCCCGTTTCGTGACGCCGTAGGATCTGCAGCCAACCTCGGTGGCGGCGACAAGTACTCTTACCAGGTAGACCCGGGCAACACCGATGAAGCCTTGCGCGAAGTCGAATTGGATCTCGCCGAGGGAGCAGATATGGTAATGGTCAAGCCCGGTATGCCGTATCTGGATGTGGTGCAGCGGGTCAAGCACGAGCTGGGTGTACCGACTTTTGTCTACCAGGTCAGTGGGGAGTACGCCATGCTTTGCGCTGCCGCACAGAACGGCTGGTTGGATCGCAAGGCAGTTGTGCTCGAATCTCTGCTGGCTTTTAAACGCGCGGGTGCAGATGCCATCCTGACCTATTTTGCTGAAGAAGTTGCACTTTGGATGCAAGAGCAATAGCCTTTAACCCAAGCTCGGCCTAGCCGAGACTTTTCTCCAATCACTATGTCATCACACCCTCGCCCCACCCGTATCGTTTTGCATCAAGGCTCTCGTACACTCGAGGTCGATTTTGATGACGACAGTCATTTCATGTTGTCCTGTGAATACCTGCGGGTGTACTCACCCTCTGCCGAGGTACGCGGCCACGGCCCTGGGCAGGAAGTGCTGCAAACGGGCAAAGAGACCGTCAACATCACCCAGGTAGAAGCGGTTGGCGCCTATGCCGTCAAGTTGCATTTTGACGATGGCCATAACACCGGTCTTTACTCGTGGGAGACACTGTATGAACTGGGATCCCACCAGGATCGTCTCTGGCAGGCCTACCTGGACGATCTGACCAAGGCGGGCTTCGAGCGCAAACAAGACGCCTGACGCGCCCACGCACCATTTCGATCATGGGTGAAAAGGCAACACATTTCGGCTTCAGCGAGGTAGACCCCGCCGACAAGGCTACCCGGGTCGGCCAGGTCTTTGAATCGGTAGCCGATCGTTACGACTTGATGAACGACCTGATGTCACTGGGAGCTCATCGGTTGTGGAAAGATTTTGCCCTGGCGCGCAGTAGCGTACGCGCTGGGCATCGGGTGTTGGATGTTGCAGCTGGCAGTGGTGATATGACAGCACGCTTTGCGCAACGTGTCGGTGATGCCGGGCAGGTTGTGATGACTGACGTTAACCCAGCTATGCTCGAACAGGGCCGTAGACGTCTGATCGACAAGGGCATTGGCAGCAATGTGGAATTCTTGCTCGCCGATGCCGAGGCGCTGCCATTGATGCCGGGGGGTTTCGATTGCGTGTGCATCGCGTTTGGCCTGCGCAACGTCACTCGTATCCCCAAGGCGCTGGAGTCGATGGCACAAATGCTTCGCCCTGGCGGGCGTGTGGTGATCCTGGAGTTCTCGCACCCGGTGTCCGAGTGGCTGTCACGCGCCTATGATCTTTTTTCTTTCTCAGTCATCC
>CAUZJT010000112.1:0-8660 GCA_963580215.1 Gammaproteobacteria bacterium | reverse complement strand
CCGTATTGTTACCTTAGCCTCATCCCGGTTGTAGGCGATTCCTGAGATTAACGGCTGTTCCATATCGCTTACCTCGTGTGTGATCAGAGTGCCGGGGCCATCCTCAAATGAGGATAGCACCCGTAAGGGCACATGATATTTGCCCGCGAATTCCACGGAGCGTGTTTGCAATACCTTAGCTCCCTGGCTCGCCAACTCCAGCATCTCTTCGACTGTGATTTGGTCCAAACGCCGTGCCTCGGGTACGATGCGCGGATCAGCGGTGTAGACACCGTCCACATCGGTAAAAATGCGGCATTCGTCGGCTTCGAGTGCAGCAGCCATCGCCACCGCCGTGGTATCGGATCCACCGCGTCCCAAGGTAGTGATATTGCCGTCATCATCGACACCCTGGAACCCGGCCACGACCACTACCCGATTCAGTTCGAGGTCCGTTCGGACCCTGGCCGTATCGATATCGCGAATCCGCGCTTTGCCATGAATACTATCTGTCAGGATACGAACCTGCCCACCAGTATACGAGCGTGCCTCGATGTCCCGTTTATGCAATGCCATTGACAATAGCGCGATGGTGACCTGCTCGCCGGTGGAGACCAGCACATCCATCTCACGAGCGAGCGCATCAGGATTGATCTGTGATGCCAGATCCAACAGACGGTTAGTTTCACCCGCCATGGCCGAGACGACCACCACTAGGCTCTCGCCTCGTTGTCTGGCTGTCGCGACCCGGTCAGCCACAGCGTTAATTCGCTCGACCGAGCCGACTGAAGTGCCTCCGTATTTTTCTACCGCCAGAAACATATCATCACGTTAACTATCGATTGGGGCGCGCATTAAACCCCTTTTGAGCGGCGCGGTAAAGGGTTTGAGGGTAAAGAGGGTTGTGCTCAGCGCGAGGCAATCCACGACGACACCGCTGCCAGAGCCTCATCCAAGCCTGAGATATCGACACCACCTCCCTGCGCGGAGTCAGGGCGGCCTCCGCCCTTACCACCCACCCGCGAGGCGAGTTCAGCGACCAGATCGCCGGCGTGACAGCGGTCTGTTAGGTCTTTGCTGACCCCTACCATAAGCAACGCCTTGTCATCATGAGCTCCGCCGATAACCACAACGCCTGAGCCAAGCCGATCGCGCAGTCGATCCATCATGGTGCGTAATCCCTTGATATCGACACCGTCGTAACGTTTTACCAATACATTGATGCCATTGACCTGCTGTACTTCGCTGGCCAAGTCATCTCCAGCACCGCCCGTGGCAAGTTGTCCCTGCAACTGCTCGACCTTTCGTTCGAGCTCACGCACCCGCGAAGAAATCCCAACAGCTCGTTCTTCAAGATCCGCCCGGCCAGTCTTAAGCAAAGCAGCCAATCGCGACAACGTTGCGGTCTCACCTGCACTGTACTGTCGCGCCACTTCTCCGGTTAGCGCCTCCAGGCGACGCACCCCGGCTGCGATACCACTTTCAGACACTAATCGGAAGGTGCCAATATCGCCGGTGCGCTGAACATGGGTGCCGCCACACAACTCCAGCGAGAAATCTCCCATAGCCACCACCCGAACCCGCTCTTCGTAACGCTCTCCAAAAAGTGCAGCCGCGCCCTCTTCTCGCGCATCATCCAAAGCCATCAGCCGGGTGCTGACGTCGTCATTGGCGCGAACTTGCTCATTCACAATGTGCTCGACCTTATCCAGTTGAGTGTCCGACATCGACTCGCCATGAGAAAAATCAAATCGCAAACGCTCTGGTTCAACCAGTGAACCCTTTTGCTCAACATGCTTTCCAAGTACCTGGCGCAAAGCGGCATGCAACAAGTGGGTGGCCGAATGGTTAGCGGTCGTTGCTACCCGATCCTGTTGCGCCACCGCAGCACTGACTTTCATGCCGGGTTCAAGAGCGCCGCTGACTACCCGTCCGACGTGTGCAATGACCTTGTGGGCGAGATAACGGGCGCCAGTGACTTCAAAACTACCGCCCGGCCACGTCAACACGCCCCCATCGCCAACCTGACCACCGCTTTCGGCATAAAAAGGGGTGCTCTGGACCACTACTAAGCCTTCAGAACCTTCGGGCAAGTTATCGGTTTCTGCATCGTCTTTTACAACAGACAATACCGTTGCCTCTCCATTTAACTCATCGTAGCCGGTAAAAATTGTGCGCTCTTCAACGCTGACGCTGGCTGTGGTGTCCATGCGAAAATGGCTGGCAGCCCGTGCGCGCTCGCGCTGAGCAGTCATAGCCTGCGCAAACCCGTCCATATCGACCGTAAGCCCGCGCTCGCGAGCGTAATCCGCAGTTAGGTCTGCGGGGAAACCGAAAGTATCGTACAGCTGAAAAGTTAGCTCCCCAGGTATTATGGTGCCGGAAAGGTCCGCAAGTTCGTGCTCAAGAATGCGCATACCCTGGCCCAGAGTCTGAGCAAAGCGCTCTCCCTCTTGTGCTAAAGCCTCCTCAACACGACCCTGTGCATCTGCCAGTTCTGGGCAGGCGTCGCCCATTTGCTCTACCAATGGTGCCACTAATTTGTGCATAAAAGGCGCCGATGCCCCAGCCTGATAACCATGGCGAATAGCGCGACGAATAATTCTACGTAATACGTAGCCGCGGCCTTCGTTTGATGGAATCACGCCATCAGTTATCAAAAACGCACTTGAGCGGATGTGATCAGCGATCACCCGCAATGAGCTGTTCCCTATGTCAGCACAGCCAGTTACCTTGGCGGATGCTTTGATCAAAGCTACAAAAAGATCGGTTTCATAGTTACTGTGCACCCCTTGTAGAACCGCTGCCAGGCGTTCCAATCCCATGCCGGTATCTACCGAAGGCCGCGGCAAGGGCGTATCAATGCCGTTCGCATCCCGGTTAAATTGCATGAATACCAGGTTCCAGATCTCTACGTATCGGTCGCCGTCGGCCTCGGGGGTTCCTGGGGGTCCGCCTGCGACTTCAGGCCCATGATCATAGAAAATCTCACTGCAAGGCCCGCACGGGCCAGTGTCGCCCATCGACCAGAAGTTATCGCTGGCACCAATACGGGCAAAGCGTTCACGAGGAATACCGATATCTCCCAGCCAGATGTCCGCAGCCTCGTCGTCCTCGTCGAAAACGGTCACCCAGAGTTTTTCTGGTGACAAGCCGAAGCCGTCGGTGAGCAGTGTCCAGGCGTGCTGGATCGCTTCGGGCTTAAAATAATCACCAAAACTGAAATTTCCTAGCATCTCAAAGAAGGTGTGATGTCGGGCGGTGTAACCCACGTTATCCAGATCATTGTGCTTACCGCCGGCCCGCACACAGCGTTGCGCGGTCACGGCTCTTTTGTAGGAGCGCTGGTCCTGGCCGAGAAAGACATCCTTGAACTGGACCATTCCCGCATTGGTAAAAAGCAGCGTGGGATCGTTATGTGGCACCAGTGGGCTGCTGGCAACCACCTCGTGGCTATTAGCGGCGAAGTAATCGAGAAATTGTTGTCTGATATCGCGAGTTTTCATGACAATGATCTGACCAATAATGCACAAGTGCCGGCCTGTATACATGCCAGCGCGATGTCAATTCTAACCGCGACCCTGCCAATCGCCGAGTACCCGGCGTATCGCACTCTTGCCGAACCCTCGTCGCTGCATATAAGCGGCGCGGCGTGCCCAGTCTTTAAAAGAGTCGATCGGTTGGTTGGAGAAGCGACCCTGGTAGCGGCCCTTGGCCACATCATCCCATGATACGTCTGCCTGGGCAAAGGTCGATTCAATCAAATCGGCTGTTACCCCACGCTCTTTGAGTTCGCGGCGAATGTACAAGGGTCCGTAGCCACCCTGCGACCGATGCGACACCAGCGCCTGAGCGTAGCGGGAATCAGACAGGTAATCCTGTTCGATCAGTTCAACAAGGATCGGATCAATACTTAAAATCTCGAAGCCTCGCTGGACGAGCTTAAGCCGGAGTTCTTCGCGGCTGTGCTCCCGCCTTGCCAGCAAGCGCATAGCGGCTTCACGAACCTGCACCAGCAGGCCCGCATCAGATGAGGTCATCAGGCCTCGGCGCTTTGCACCTCAGCCGGCGCGCTCTCCGGCGCACTGACATCGCTGGAGCCAAGGGAATCCAGGCCCATTTTCTGGCGCACGACATTTTCGATATCCGACGCGATATCAGGGTTGGAGCGCAAAAACTCTCGGACGTTATCCCGACCTTGGCCGATACGCTCACCGTTGTAGGAATACCAGGCGCCGGACTTGTCAACGATCTGATGCTCCACACCCATATCGATGAGCTCACCCTCCTTGGAAATCCCCTCGTTATAAAGAATATCAAACTCAGCCTTTCGAAATGGCGGTGCAACCTTGTTTTTGACCACTTTAACGCGGGTCTGATTACCCAGGACCTCTTCGCCCTTTTTTACTGCGCCGATCCTGCGGATATCCAGTCGTACCGAGGAGTAGAACTTCAAGGCATTACCACCGGTGGTGGTCTCGGGATTGCCAAACATAACGCCAATCTTCATGCGAATCTGGTTGATGAAGACCACCATAGTATTGGAGCGCTTGATATTTGCGGTCAACTTACGCAAGGCCTGGGACATGAGTCGGGCCTGAAGACCCACATGGTGGTCACCCATCTCCCCTTCGATCTCCGCTTTAGGCGTGAGTGCGGCGACCGAATCGATCACGATCACATCGATGGCTGCCGATCGCACCAGCATGTCGGCGATCTCTAGCGCCTGTTCACCGGTGTCGGGTTGGGACACCAGCAGATTTTCGACGTTGACGCCCAGTCGTTGGGCATAAGAAGGATCAAGCGCGTGCTCAGCATCGATAAATGCACAGGTGCCACCGGTTTTTTGTGCCTGAGCAATCACAGATAGCGTCAATGTGGTTTTACCCGACGATTCCGGCCCATAAATCTCGACCACCCGTCCGCGAGGCAAGCCGCCGATACCGAGTGCGATATCCAATCCCAGCGAACCGGTTGAAATGCTTTCGATACCCTTACCCACCTCGGCATCGCCGAGCCGCATGACAGATCCTTTGCCGAATTGCCGCTCAATCTGCCCGAGGGCAGCATCTAAGGCTTTTTGCTTGTTGTTGTCCATGTAAAGCTCCATTGCACATTTGACTATATTATCCAGCACGCTGCGTGACATTTTGATGCCAGCACAGGGTGCGGTAATTATCGGCCTTGTTACCCTGGCTCAGTTGATTCCAGGATTGGCAAAAATCGGTAATTTCAGGCTAGCCGGCATTATTTCATAAACCGCGTGACGAACACAGCGAACTGCATCACAACTGGCTCTCAAACTGGGTCGACCACGAGGCTGGCGAGTTCGGCCAGTGCCGCTGCTACCGACTGGCGGCGGATAGCATCCCGATCACCGTGAAATTGAAAGCGCTCCGAGCATACATCGTGCCCGGGCACTTGCCAGGCTATAAAAACCGTGCCCACAGGCTTTTGCACGCTGCCACCGTCTGGTCCGGCAACCCCGGTCACGGCAATTGCCGCAGTCGCGTTACTGCGGGCGATGATCCCACCCGCCATAGCCTCCGACACTTGGCCGCTGACCGCCCCGTGAGTATCGATAAGCTCCATTGGTACCCCAGCTAATGCATTCTTGGACTCATTACTGTAAGTCACCAGAGCGCATTCAAACCAAAGCGAGCTACCCGGTACCGAAGTGATCGTCTTGGCTACCCACCCACCAGTACACGATTCGACGGTCGCAAGATGCCAGCCCCGGTCAAGCGCGATCTGCCCAACTTGCCTGGCAAGCTCAACAAGATCATCAGTTTTAGTCACGTTCGCAGATCTCCACATTGCTTGAGCCTAACTTTCATCATTAAATGCCCAGAGATTTATTCGAGCGCCGGGGCAAGTAACTATTCTCGCAAACTAGTGGCTCACAGCGTGAGTTCGAGTGGCGTGCATTTGCCAGAAAATCTTCTGGATTTAGTAGTATTACGGGCCCGGCCGAATGCAGGCCCACAACCAGAGAATAACAGCATGGCGCAGTTCAAACTTTTTAATTGCATCACGATATCCTTGGGGCTGGTTTTCCTATGTTCCACCTCAGTTGGCGCCAGTGACCTTGAGCGTGAGCAACGCCTCATTGACGAAGTTGAGGCGAATCTTTTCTCGGGCGAACTGATTATGCTGAATGCACAAGGGACAGACTTTGCAGCTGTGGAGATGGGCTCAGAGACTGATAGCACCCGCGGCGCGGTTATTTTGTTGCACGGCCGGGGTTTTCATGCCGACTGGCCCGAGAACATAGGCCCGCTTCGAGTCGGGCTTTCAGAAGCCGGCTGGCATACGCTTTCACTGCAGATGCCGGTACTGGAAAAAGCGGCCAAATACTTCGATTACCTTCCCATACTTGGAAAGAGTGTTCCGCGAATAAACGCGGCACTGGCCCATCTTGCCGGCCAGGAGATCTCTCCGGTGGTGCTGCTGGCGCACAGTTGCGGCGCACACATGGCCCTGGCGTGGATAGCAGAGCAGGCCGATGAAGGTATTAACGCCTTCATCGGTATCGGTATGGGCGCTACTGATTATCAGCAACCGATGCAGCGGTCCTTCCCTTTTGCATCTCTCACAGTACCGATACTGGATTTATATGGTGAGCATGATTACCCAGCCGTACACCGCATGGCACCAGAGCGACTGCAGTTGATCAAGCAAGCGGGTAACCCGGCATCACGTCAAATCGTTGCGCCGGGAGCAGACCATTATTTTACAGGCGCAAGCGATCTGTTGATCGAGGAAGTCAGCGTGTGGCTAGACGGTCTTTCCTGGTAAGTTTTTGACCGGCTAACCTGACATCAACGCGATCGGTCGGGATGTGTCAGGTCGTAAAAGTGATGTCCCAAAACGAATTAAAATCGGTATTACCGGCGCAAAGGGGCAGTGTTTGATTGGGTCACGCCCGTGCGCTTGGGCCATACGCCAGATGCATCAGATCATTCTGGGCAAACCGCTCGTAACGAAGCGCGCTGATATCGATCGGCGCCGGGCGTTCCAGCACCATTGCCGCGACCGCTTCCCCGATACCAGGCGACAGTTTGAGCCCATGCCCCGAAAAACCCATGGCCAGGTATAGTCCTTCGACGCCGGGCGCCCAACCAACAATCGGGTGAAAGTCGGGAGTCACGTCATATGCGCCGCTGACATTAGAAAGGACCGTGAAGTCTTTTAATTGAGGGATACGGTCATCAAATGCTCTCCTCATGCGCGCATGGTGCATCTGGTATGCGTACTCTTCAACCGGCCCAACAGGGTCTTCTACAAGAATCGGGTCTGGAGGGTAAGCCGCCACCAGCATTGTGCTGCCCCAATGAGGCCGCATGACTACATTAGAGACGCCGTCGGTGACACAACTGCCAATAACCGAGCCTTGTGTTTGTGTATCGATGTAAGTCATATCCAGCCGGGTGCTCTTCATAGGTACCTCAAGCTCAAGAGCGCTAAGTAATTCACGGCCCCAGGCGCCGGTCGCATTAATCACTATCGGAGCTGTGACCCTCCCCTGATCCGTCTCCACTCCAGTTATGCGGCCGGATTCGGTTGTTAAAGCTGTAACCGATACAGGTGTAAACAACTGCACCCCCAAGGTCTGGGCAGCGTTCAACCAACTGAGCACCATACGGGTGACGTCAATGTAGCCTCCATTTGGCTCATAACACGCTCCGGTAAGACCGTTTACAGTCAGGCCGGGCTCTATGTGTTTGATCTCATCGGGCCCAACAAACCGGGTGTCTACTCCCAAATCCTGGCCGAGTTGGATATTACGCTTCAGCGCCTCAATCTGATTAGAGGCCACAAACAGCATATACCCCATCTTGACGTAGCCGGGATCACCAAACCCGACCCTGTCGCCCCAGTTCTCCAAGGTGTCAAAACCACGGATGGACAACTCGACCATAAGAGCGTTTGAGTAATGTTGGCGAATCTGCCCAAACGTGCGGCCGGACATACCCCCGACAGGGGGTCTCGCATCTATCACGACAATTGTTTTATCAGATTGCCGACTCAGTTGAAAAGCGATGCTGGCACCCATGATGCCGGCACCGATGATGATGATATCGGCATGCGAAACAATGGAGGCGCCTTTGGTCATCACCACAGCGTAGCGCCGACCGAGCCCTCTAGCAATAGAGGGCCCTTCACAATTCCTGGTTAAGTGGCGTCCCCAAGGGGATTCGAACCCCTGTTGCCGCCGTGAAAGGGCGGTGTCCTAGGCCAACTAGACGATGGGGACAACTGTGGTGGAGCCGGACGGGATCGAACCGACGACCTCTACAATGCCATTGTAGCGCTCTCCCAACTGAGCTACGGCCCCGAGAAGAGCGCAGTATTCTCGTTGTTGTGTCCGTTTCGGTCAAGCGCCACGCGCTTCTCGTGCGGCAATAAAATCCAGCGCACCACTAATACGTTGCAGGGTTTTGTCCTGACCCACCAGTGCCAGGGTCTCATCGATTGGGGGTGTCGCCGCCGTACCCGAGACCGCTACCCTGAGCGGTTGGGCAATCTTGCCGAATTTTGAATCGTGCGCTTCAACGCAGGCCTGTAGTTGCGTGTGAATAGTTTGCGCTGTCCAAATATCGATGTTTGAGAACCGCTGCCGTATATCTTTAAGCAATGGTCCGGCTACAGGACGCAGATGTTTTTTGGCTGCACCCTCG
>CAUZJT010000111.1:0-8704 GCA_963580215.1 Gammaproteobacteria bacterium | reverse complement strand
AAGGTACGTCATCGCAGCCGATCGTTCGAACTGGTACGAGGACTCGTTGCCAGCGGTGAAGGCTATAGCATCCTTAACCTGCAACCGGCCTCACACCAGACCTATGATGGCGGCGAGGTCAAATGTCTGCCGATTAAAGACAAGATATCACCGCTTTCGATTGTGCTGGCGCAACCCCTGGGGTTGAGACAAACGCACCGGGCAAGCGCGTTCGTCAGTTGCTGTCGAGCGTATTTTGATTCTTCAAATCAGGGCTGAATAGCCTCACAACAGATAGTGATACAGCCACCGCATACCCCACACCGACTGCAAAGATAACCGTTCCCAAGCCGACCGTCCCACCCAGCATCCAGCCGGCACACAGCACCGTCAATTCCAATCCTGCCCGGACGACGCCTATCGACCGCCCGGTTAATCGTTGTACGCCCGTCATCAGGCCATCCCGAGGGCCAGGGCCAAGATTTGCCGTCAGATACAGTCCGCTTCCTGCTCCCACCAGAGCTACCCCGGCTATCATCTGTAGACATCGGATCACATTGCTCTCAGGTCCCATCAACAAAGGCGTCATAACATCGATAGATATTGCGATCAATACTACGTTTGACAGCGTTCCAAAACCGGGAATCTCTTTTAGGGGTATCCACAACAACAGTACTGCTACGCTGACTGCAAAAGTAGAAAAGCCCACAGTCCAGCCTGTTTGTACAGAAACCCCCTGCGCCAGCACCGTCCACGGACTAACCCCAAGGCCTGCGGCAATAAACATCGCCTCTCCTGTGCCGAACAACCATAGTCCTATGAGCAACGCACTCAGGGTTTGCCATCGAGGTCGAAAAGTTAATGGGGCATCGGCGCTCCAAAAAGTGAGCGGAATCTTGCGGGCAGGCCGTAGAACACGGACCCAGTTACCTACATGCATTCGCTCTTGCCAATCAGGTCGTGTTGCATAAGCCGCTACAACTAGCTTTTGACGCCAATGGCAGACTGAATCTCTTGGGCCACCCGCTCTCCGGTCATTCGAGCTCCGTGGCAGGTACAAAAATGATCAGTTGACGTTGCCTCACCACAAAAAAACAACTTGTTCTGTATTGCCTGCGAAAGAACCGCACGTTGGTGAAACTGACCCGGCGCACTTGTTGAGTAAGCCCCGCGGACAAAAGCGTTACCGCGCCAGGCAGATTGACGATCGGACATGATTTGGTTGCGCATATTTTCACCAAATAGCTCACATAAGGCCGTGGTCACGGCCTCGCGCCCCGCACTCGGGCCCGCCCTCTCGAGCCAGTCCGCATATCGGCCGGCCACAATTCCAATGACACAATCAAACCCATATGGCCGAACACTCAACTGCATAGGTGGATTACCGGACTGCTCTGTCACCATACGCTCAGGCACATCGTCGGCAAAAAGGTGTCGATCAACAACAAGGCGGATCCGATTATAGTTTCCCAAAGGCAGGGCCTCTATGGCCTGTCCTTTTTCCGCGGGCAACTCCGGCAAGAACCGAAGATCACCAGATCCCAGCACGCCAGTGGACACTGCAATCACTGCGCACTTCGCGTGCAGCGTTCCCCGTCGGGTTTCTACACTTACACCAGAGTTATCCCAACGAATAGTGGTCGCCGCGGTGTTCAACTGTACAGGCACGTCGGCAGCCCAACGGGCAACCAGGGTACCGTAGCCATCAACTACCGGCCAGTTCTCTTCTGTGTCGTTATAATTGACTATATCGCCAATTGAAATCTGGTCTACATCTGAGGAAGTATCCAGAGCATCATAATAATCAAGGACGTCCGTCCAGGGACCCTCTCGCTCAACCGTCTCCAAAACCGACTGGTCGCGCCCTTGTTCCCACGCTATTGCCATAGCCTCTTCACGGCGCTTCATCGCCCGCTGGCCGGTCGCAATCTCTTGGTCGTCCAACCACTCACCATCACGGAAATACCCACAACGTCCGTAACCGTTCCGCCGCTCGTAACGCACCCCCAACGCGTCTGCCGTTTGCACAAAAGGATTAAGACTGGCCGAATGCATCCAGTGACATCCAAGGTCAAAGGCCGAACCATCGGGCATGATCTCAGTATAGGCTCGACCGCCAATATGGCTATCGGCCTCCAGCACAACAACCTGAAGACCCGCTTGGCCAAGCGCCCGGGCAGCAGCAAGGCCTGCCGCGCCAGCGCCGATAACAATAGCATCAGTTGCACAACTCATAAGTTCCTCGAAACCTCCTGGTTAACCCTGATGAGACCAGATTATGTCAGCAACCGGACATTTGTCCGGTTCAGGGTTTTGGATTTTTTGAAACCAGGTTACCTGCCTGCACCACCATTGACGGCTCTCTTGTGCCTACCGGATAACAAAGTTGTGCAAGGGATTCAACCTCAAATACGGCAAAATCCGCACGCTTTCCCGAAGCCAGAACGCCACGGTCAGCATAACCCAGGGCCTTTGCTGCATGCACCGTGATCCCGGCTACCGCTTCGCGCGGCGTCAGGCCAAACAGAACACATCCCATATTCAAAATCAGTAACAGTGACTCCACCGGTGAACTGCCCGGGTTGCAGTCGGTCGCCAATGCCATTGGAACCTGATGCTTTCGAAAAAGATTCACCGGCGGGCGTTGTTGTTCTTTAAGAAAATAAAACGCCCCGGGCAACAGTACGGCTACCGTGCCGGCCTGCTTCAGGGCTCGCACCCCTGCTTCATCGGTGTATTCCAGGTGATCTGCAGAGAGCGCACCGAATTCTGCAGCCAATCTGGCGCCTTGACTATTGCTTAACTGATCCGCATGTAGACGTACCGGCAATCCAAGAGCATGTGCCTTTTCGAAGACCGCGCGAACCTGGGGCTCGCTAAATGCGATGTTCTCACAAAATGCATCTACACTGTCTGCAAGACCTTCTTTTGCGATTTCCGGCAACATAACAGAACACACCAGATCAATATAATCATCGCTGCGTCCCTCAAATTCTTCGGGTACTGCGTGCGCTCCCAGAAAAGTAGTGTGAACCGAGACAGGCAAAACGGTCTCTAAAGAGCGGGCCACACGTAACATCTTCTGCTCACACTCCAAAGTGAGCCCATAGCCTCCTTTAACTTCAATAGTCGTTACCCCTTCGGAGCACATGCGCTTTGCACGACTTACTGCCCCCTTTACCAGATCCTCCTGCACACTGTGACGAGTGTCTGTTACCGTTGAGCGTATCCCGCCACCCAGCCTGGCAATCTCCTCATAACTCACACCTTCGAGACGCTGCTCAAATTCGCGCGAACGGTCGCCCGCATACACTAGATGCGTATGGCAATCGATGAAACCGGGTAACAGCAGTTGATTTTTACAATCGATACGATCCAGCATGCTGGCATTCGTCACAGACGGGTGTGCGAGAACCTCTTCTGCGCTGCCTACTGCGATTATTCTGTCTTCGTGAGTCAGCAATGCGCCATTATTCACGACACCAGCCCCTGGCGGCGCATCTGCCATGGAGGCTATCCGCGCATTTTCCCAAAGTCTCACTGATACCTCCTTCACTGGGGATTCGAAAAGCATTCGCTTTGGGTCAGACTGATCATCACTTCGAGACCCTGTCCGGGTGACCTGTCACGCCCAAGAGGTGCAATATGCTCTCGCACGAGTCTATGAACCTGGGATACCCCTCGCTCGTACACTGCATTGCGCTGTGTTGATCAGGTGCAATACAGCCGACAAGCGCCTCGTAACCAAAAATGGCGATGCCATGCTCAACAATTTCAAGAAGGCGCTGAATTTCTGGCAATGCCATAGATATATAGTCTTCTTAGACTGCTGATGTTTCGGATGTCACTAAAGAGCTGGGTTGTACTGCCAATCGAACTCGCGCTACCAGATCGATGCAGGCCTTATACGCCACCACCAGGCCTACATCAAGTCCGGGTCGCGGCACCAGTTGCGGATTCAGCCCGGTTTGGTGCTCGCCCATAAGCCGGTGCGATCGACACTCACTAAGGCAGGTTACCTGCGTGGTCATATCCAGTGTCTGGACATCGCGAGCATTCAGGTAATGTGGCGTGATATTTTCCATTCGCTTCACTTATCTAAATACACTCAGCGGTCTCGCGCTCTCATTCGTGGCTTTGCCCTCGCGGGTATAACACCGGAAACTGATCACCAGCAAAAGGTTGTCCATCTTCATACTCCAGTTCTGGGAAAAAAGGTGACGTTTTTCCTGGGCGGACTGCGAATCGCGCATCGTCCCCCACCCAGCGGATCGATATGGCCCGGCGACGATCATTGGACGTGTTGGCCGGGGCGCCATGCAGGGTTCTGAAGTTAAAGGCTATTGCATCGCCCGGTTGCATGTCCCAACCACGGATGTCGAACTCTTCCCGATTCTTTTCAATGTCCGGCATCGTTTCGGAAGCATCTTCAGAGTACAGATCGGTGCCATCAAAACGCGTTGGCCTGAACTCCTTACCCCATTTATGGGAGCTGGCAACGTATTCGACGCTACGCTCCCGAGGCACCGGATCGACGGGCACCCAGAAACTCACAGACTGCTCTCCATCAACAATATAGTACGGCTGATCATGATGCCAGGGAGTTGTCACTGAATTACCTGGCTCTTTTACCAGTATATGATCATGAAAAATCCGGGCGGTTTTTGAGCGCATCAGTTTTGCGGCAATCTCAGCCATCGGTGATTCAACAACCAGGGCGCGGTAGCCCCTGAAATTTGACCATACGCAATAGTCCTGAAAAAACTCTGCACCTTCTCCTTGGTCCGAACGATAGGTTCGCTCACGCCAACTCGGACTCGCTTTATTCTCTTCGATGGCCGTCTGCACCCTTTCTACCCAGGGTTTGAACAGGTCTGTCAACAGTACCACCCCATCTTTTTGGAAACTGTCTATGGCGTGATCCGACAAGAGCGCCGTTTCTTTACTGGGCATGATAGATCTATTCCTGCATTTATGCTGGCTTGTGGCCCTAGGTATAATGGTATGGTTAACCATCGTCAATTATTCTTTCGCCATTTGTTACCTTAGCCCGATTAATTGTGAATCATACATGGCATCAGGCAACAGATTACCTGGGCATGCAGGTGTGATTTGTTCGCCAGTTCTAGAACGCCATTGCGGACTAGTTACCGACCCGGACCCGGAGAGATCATGTCGGAACGTAGTCACGTAGATAATCAACGAGAAAACTCATGACTTCGCCCGGTCCCCGATTGACCAGCATCCGCTGTGCAAAAGCACTGACCCCATCAGGCTGGGAGGATAACTGCGTTATTGAGCTTGACCAAACCGGTCGGATAGCAGCTATCACGAACAATAATGCTGGCGCCACCGACCTGTCCTTAAATGGCATCGTCATCGCGGGATTGCCCAATCTGCACTCCCACGCCCATCAAAAAGCGATTGCGGGATTGACCGAGCACAGGATTGCCGGACAGGATGACTTCTGGGGCTGGCGTGACCTTATGTACCGTGCCAACGCGCAGCTGGACCCGGACCAACTGCAAGCTGTTGCGCGTTATCTCTATACCGGCATGCTGCAAAGCGGATATACCTCGGTAGCCGAGTTCCACTATCTGCACCATCAGCCTGATGGCAACCCTTATCGCGATTGCAGCGAGCTATCTGCCAGGCTTCTCGAAGCCGCATCCGAGGTCGGCATCGCTATTACGCTGCTCCCTGTTCTTTACTGTCGAGGGGGTTTTAACAACGATCCGGTACGGGATACGCAACGCCGCTTTGCTAACTCGCCCGAGAGTTATCTTAAACTGCTGCAGGCTTGCGACTCACTGTGCGTGGGTAACCCCGACCGATCCGTCGGTTTCGCAGCGCATTCGCTGCGCGCCGTCGCCCCAGACGTCCTGTCGGCGACCCTTGAGGATGCGGGCAGCCTTATCAAGGACGCACCAGTACATATCCATATTGCCGAACAGGCCCGCGAAGTAGCCGAGTGCCTGGCACTGAACGGGGTTCGACCGGTAGCATGGCTATACGATCAATGTGATGTAACTGACCAGTGGTGTCTGATACATGCCACACATGTCGACTCCGGTGAACTGAACTGTGTTGTCAAAAGCGGCGCAACGGTTGGCCTGTGCCCGACAACAGAAGCGAACCTGGGTGATGGTATTTTTCCGGCAGCTCAGTTTCTAAGAGATGGTGGCCATCTCGGTGTGGGCTCCGACAGTCAGATATGCACTTCCCCGGCAGAAGAACTAAGACTGCTAGAGTACGTTCAGAGGCTCAGCCTGCAAAGGCGAACAGTGATGATTCCAGATGATGCCGGCAGCAACGGTCGTGCGTTGATCACAACTGCTATCTCCGGCGGCGCCCGGGCTCTTGGAGAAAAATCTTCGGGACTGGTGTCGGGTGCCCGCGGCGATCTTATTGAAATTGACCATGAGCACAGCGAATTTGCGTCGCGTACACCGGATCAGATTCTCGACAGCTGGATCTTTTTGGGGCCAAACAATGCCGTGCGCAACGTTATCGTCGGAGGACGACATGTTGTGCGCGATGGCGTCCACCCGCTTCGCGAAAGTGCCAGTGGTCCGTTTCGACAGGTCATCGCAATGCTGAACAACGCCTAACCGATGTCGGCAGTCCTCAGGAGAACCTGGTGCAAACAATAAAACTCATTCCAGCCAAACTCACCCTTGATAATCTGAGGAACCTGGGGGCAAACCCCTGCATGATCGACATACCCAATACTGCCTGGGAGCGAGTACGAAAGAGCCACGCCATACTCCTGTCGGTACTTCAGCAAGCAGCACCAGCCTACGGCATTAATACTGGGTTTGGCAAAATGGCCCGAACGCGGATCGACGCGGCAGATCTGTCTACACTGCAACGCAACCTTGTGCGATCTCACGCCGCTGGCGTTGGCAATTCTCTGGCACCGCAAACCGTTCGTCTGGCGCTGATACTCAAGACGATGAGCCTGGCTCAGGGGTACTCCGGTGTCAGACCTCAGATAGTCGAACGGCTTATCGAGATGGTTTCTCAGGACATACTGCCGGTGGTGCCGGAAAAAGGATCAGTCGGGGCATCCGGTGATCTTGCGCCGCTGGCCCATATGAGCCTTCCGCTGATTGGAGAAGGTGAAGTCTTCTGGAACGGCAGCACGATGCCAGCAGCCAAGGCGCTGCAAGCTGTAGGGCTGGATGCGCTCACACTTGAAGCCAAGGAAGGGCTGGCTCTGCTGAACGGTACCCAGATCTCCACCGCGCTGGCCATCAACGCGCTGTTCAGTGCAGAACAGAACCTTGCCAGTGCTGTCGTCACCGGCGCCATTTCCGTCGACGCGGCTCTGGGCAGTTATGTTCCCTTTGACGAGCGTATTCACGACATCCGCCAGCAAACAGGGCAGATACTGATAGCCGGTCTTTACCGCACCTTACTAAAAGACAGCGAACTCAACCACTCACATGCTGACTGTGACCGGGTGCAGGATCCCTACTGTCTTCGCTGTCAACCACAGATACTCGGCGCCTGCCTCGACCAGCTCGGCCACGTCGCGGGCATTCTTCTGCGTGAGGCCAACGCCGTGTCCGACAACCCCCTGTTGTGCCCAGACACCGGTGAAGTTCTGTCGGGCGGCAACTTTCATGCCGAGCCGGTCGCCATGGCAGCTGACAATATGGCGCTGGCAATCGCCGAGATCGGCGCTTTGTCCGAGCGGCGTGTCGCCATGTTGATCGATTCAAGTATCAGTGAGCTGCCGCCTTTTCTTACCTCAAAAGCCGGCTTGGAATCCGGATTCATGATTGCCCACGTAACAGCAGCGGCACTGGCATCCGAAAATAAAAGTCTGGCACATCCCGCCAGTGTCGACAGCCTACCTACCTCGGCTAATCAGGAAGATCATGTCAGCATGGCGACTTTCGCTGCGAGGCGATTGGGCACGATGAATGAGAACACAAGACACATCCTTGCAATCGAATTTCTGGCAGCGGCCCAGGGCATTTCTCTACGTCGACCCCTTAGATCATCGAACACTATCGAAAATGCAATTAAATCATTACGTGATCATGTGCTCGAATGGACTGAAGACCGTATCATGTCTCCTGATATCGAACTGGCAAACTCTTTGATTCGCCAAGGTACGCTCGCCGAGTTGCTCCCCACCCAGCCACTTGACACCATTTTGTACTGACCACGCCCTAACCGGCTCTTACTCATGAACCGACTTTTAAATATCGCGCAAATTGGAGATCCTGTCCTTCGGAAACCCACCGCCGAACTAACGCCGGACTTGCTAGCGCAGGCCGAAATGCAGCAGTTCATTGATGATCTGATAGAGACCATGCGCTCAGCCAAAGGTGCCGGGCTCGCAGCCAACCAGGTTCATCAATCGCTTCGTATTTGCGCCATCGAGGTGCGCGACAACCCACGCTACCCCTACCGTCCCAATATTCCGCTGACTATATTGGTAAACCCGGTGCTCATTCCGGTGGGCGAGAACATGTTTGAAAATTACGAAGGCTGCCTTAGCGTACCCAATCTGCGTGGCAAAGTTCACCGCCACTCGGTAGTAGACGTAAGCGCAATGGATAGAAACGGCGCCCCGATACAAACCCGGGTAAAAGGAATGACCGCGGCAACATACCAACATGAAGTAGATCACCTAAATGGCTTGCTCTTTCTCGACCGGGTTGGGGACTCCAGAAGTCTTGTCACCTGGGAAAATTTTGAGCGTTACCAC
>CAUZJT010000110.1:0-8908 GCA_963580215.1 Gammaproteobacteria bacterium | reverse complement strand
CCGGCCTGGTATTTCTTTTGCAATGGGGCATCGGTCTGACCTTAACCAGTATGCTCGTCTGGCTAGCGCTGGGTAGCGGGTGGATCTGGCCTGCGATGACGATCCATGGAGGCTTGCTTACGCTGCCCGCTTATGCTCTTTCCCATGAGACTGCCCACGGCACAGCATATCGGACCCGTTGGTTAAACGAGGCGATACTTTGGTTTTCATCCATTTTATACATGGAAGAGCCCCTGCATCGCCGATACACCCATACCAACCATCACACCTATACCTGGCACCAGCACCTGGACAGCCAGATGCCTTTCGACCTGCCGATGACCTTCCGCATCTGGGTTTTCGAGATCGCCGGTTTGTCCCTGACTCGCTATCATATCGTACGGCTGGTACAAATGGCTTGTGCGCAGTACTCACCCATGATCCGCAAAGTGGTGCCTCAGGACGAACTGCCCCGGTTAACGCGGAACGCATGGATTTTTATCCTGTTATATACAATTATTGCAATTTCTATCTTTTTGGGACAGAACTGGTTGTTGTGGTTTCTCGTACTCCCAAGGCTCTTGGGAGTACCGATCATGCAGTCTTTCACTATACTTCAGCATGCCGAAACCGCAGTGAACTCGCCCTCTATCCTTGAAACTACACGCTCATTTGGGACAAACTGGCTGGGACGATCGCTTTATATGAATATGAATTTTCACGTCGAACACCACCTTTACCCTAATACGCCGTTCTTTGCGCTTCCCGCCCTGGGGCAGGCACTTGCCTCACAGATACCAGAGCCAGATCCGGGATTCTGGCGAACCAGCCTGGAGCTCGTATCAGTTGTCCTGCGGCGCTCGTTGGGCAAAAGTACCCGGGCTCGGAGCATACGCCAGGCGCCGCAGATGATTACAGAAGGGGCAATTGCATCAACGTCCAAGGCAACCATGTAATGTCTGCTGACGAACTCGATACGTTGCAAAACAGACCTCAGTCACTAAAGGGCAAACGAGCAAAATGGAAGCATCTGTAAACGAAAAGATTCATGTCTGCAGTTCGGATAGCATCGAACTTGAAGACCTGATCCGATTTGACCATGAGGATCATACTTTTTGCATCTATCACACACTGGATGGCTTTTTTGCGACTGATGGTTATTGCACCCATGAGGAACAACATCTTGAAGATGGCATCGTGATAGATAACGTCATTGAATGCCCGTTGCATCAGGGGCGTTTCGATGTGCGTACCGGAAAAGCCTTGTCAGCGCCTGCATGCATTGATCTTATGACATATCCTGTCAGTATCGAAAACAACGAAATCTATATCTTGATCGAAAAAACACACAAAACACCCGCTGCCTGACTCTTCCTCAAATACAGGAGACTGCCATGTCCACCTCACTTGCCACTAACCAAGCGGTTTCAAACGAGGAGTGGTCGCTGCGCCAGGAACTTGCCGCTTGTTATAGGCTCTTCGTTAAATTTGGATGGACCGATCTGATCTTCACCCACTTAAGCGCCCGTGTCCCTGGGCAACCGAATCAGTACCTCATTAACCCTTTTGGGTTGCTGTTTCAGGAAATCACAGCATCCAATCTGATCAAAGTCGATTTCGACGGTAATGTCGTATCCGGAGATTACCCTTATAACGATGCAGGCCATGCGATTCACTCCGCTGTCTTAAAGGCCAGGCCCGATGTAAACGTAGTATTGCATTGTCATACCCGCGCCGGAACAGCAGTGTCCGCCATGAAGTGCGGTCTTTTACCCTTAAGTCAGCAGGCTAATGAGATTATCAACCTGGTCTGTTATCACCATTACGATCTGGCCACCGACAACGATGATGAATGCAAGCGTCTGGGCGAAGACATGGCAGATAAATGGGCCATGATCATGCATAACCATGGCTTATTGGCTACGGGCCGAAACATGGCTGAGGCTTTTTATCTCTTATACACCCTTGAGAGTGCCTGCAAGATTCAGGTCGATGTCATGGCATCAGGCGCTGAGCATATTATTCCAAGCGATGACGCAATAGCGGGCGTTGAAAAGTACGGACTTGTCGGTAAAGCCGAAACTGCAGACAGCTATCTTGATCGCAACTGGCAAGCGTTGATTCGCATGTTGGATCGCGAAGATCCCTCATATCAAAACTAGGCTAACCTATCCCTTATTCATGAATTGTTTCATAAGTTTTCTTTTTTTAGATACCATTGTGTGGACTACTCCTCTTTCCTTTATAAGGCAATGAATTGCAAAAACTATTTGGCTGAACTCACCAACGAGACTAGATACTTTCCGTGGATTCCTCAAATCGATAAAACTTAATTATTCGAAAACCCATTGAACTCGCATACGCCAACACGGCGCCATGACCTTGAACACTTTCTGATTCCCCTTTCTGATGGGCGCAAGCTATCCGCCAGGGCTTGGCTGCCCGAAACTGCCTTGGAACACCGCGCCCCTGCCATCCTTGAGTACCTGCCTTATCGTAAGCGCGACGGTACCGCTTTGCGCGATGAATCCACCTACCCCATATTTGCCAGCAATGGTTACGCTGGAGTCCGGGTAGATATATCTGGCACTGGTGAATCTGATGGCGATTTTGATGACGAGTACTCGTCCAGAGAATTAGCCGATGGTGTCGAAGTCATTGCCTGGATCGCAAAGCAGGACTGGTGCGACGGCAACATCGGCATGATGGGTATCTCCTGGGGCGGGTTTAACTCCCTGCAAATTGCGGCCTTGAACCCACCGGCACTGAAGGCTGTCGTCGCTATTGGCACAACTGTCGATCGCTATAACGATGACATCCACTACAAGAACGGCTGCTTACTTTATTCCAATGCCTGGTGGTCTGCTGTCATGCTGTGTTATGCATCGAGACCCCCGGACCCTGCTCTGGTAGGCGAATGCTGGCACGATATGTGGCTGCATCGCCTTCAAACCCAACCCTTTCCACTTGAGATATGGTTATCCCATCAACGCCGGGATGACTACTGGCGCCACGGCTCGGTGTGCGAGAACTACGCCGCGATGACGACTCCCGCGCTGGTAATTAGCGGTTGGGCTGACGGCTATATCAACGCACCCCCAGCTGCCGCTCAAAATTTCGCAGGCCCAACCAAGGCAATCAATGGCCCTTGGATCCACCAGTATCCCCACTTTGCGTATCCACACCCCCGGATGGATTTTCTTAACGAGGCATTGCGCTGGTGGGACCATTGGCTAAAAGGGCGTAACAACGGAGCTGATGCGCTGCCGGCCTACCGCGCCTATATCTGTGAGGGCGTGCATCCGTCTCTTCCTCGAACACATGAGCCAGGACGCTGGGTCGCCGAAGAGTGCTGGCCTTGCAAAGATATATCGACGGTTGGCTTTTTCCCTGCCAACACCTCAGATCTCGCTGACTGCCCGGGCACAACCACCAACCTGACCATTTGCTCACCGCTGGATACCGGAACTGCAGCTGGAGAATTTTTCCCCCTTAAACCCGATGAGGAACTTGCCGGCGATCAGACCGGTGATAACACCGGCTCGCTCGTTTTCCAAACCGCGGTACTTGACCAACCTGTCCAAATCCTCGGACAACCCACAATGGCTTTACGGGTTTCGATCGATCAACCGGTAGGCCATCTCGCGGTGCGCTTGCTAGATATACATCCAGATGGGTCTTCTTTTCGAGTCAGCTGGGGGGTGATCAACCTAACCCACCGCACGAGTCATGCGGATCCCAAGCCAGTAGAACCGGGTAAGATCATGGATATTTCGCTAAGCCTCGATCAGTGTGGTTACCGCTTCCCTTGTGGACACCGCATCGGTCTTGCCATATCGACGGCATACTGGCCTATGGTGATGCCGGGGCCTTATCGAGTCAGTGCCTGTATCGAAACCGGTCAGTACACCCGTCTTGATTTGCCTGTACGGTGCGGCAATGACAGCTATGACATGCCTGAACCCGATAACCGTAATCCACTACCCGAGTGCATTCAACATCGTCCGGCCGAATACCGTCGATGGGTAACACACGGCTGCGATAACAACGCTACCCAACTACAGGTCATTGACGATACTGGTGAGGAAGAAATACCAGATCACAGAATGCGGATACGCCACCGCCACGAGGACTGTTGGTCGATTATCCCGGATGACCCACTGAGTGCTTTATCCAGAACCCTGTATTACTGCTGGATGTCGCGCGATGGATGGTCTATTCGGACCGAAACCGAAACCACCATGTCCTGTGATGTCGCAAACTTTTATATTTCGGCCAAGATTAGCGCCTTTGAAGGCGATACAGTCGTCCACGCTCGTGAATGGGAGAGAATCATCCCTCGTGACCTTTTGTGATGACTGTCTTTTGGGGGTATGTCCCGGGAAGTAAGCTTGGTGGGCGCATTTGCCGGAAAGACAGAACAATTAATCATTTCTTATAAAATAAGATGCTAATTCAACGTTTATTATTGACTTTCAGTCCCAGTCAGCATTAACTTCTAGATATCGTTGCGAAAATGGTCAACGTAGAGCGTCGCCACTGAAGCACGTCGCCAACCGAAAACATACTAAATACAGCTAAGGAGATGAGATACATGTACGACAGACAAAAATTTGAAATTGATCACCTGCAGGCCCGGGTGGCCAAAGGTAAGCTGAGCCGACGGGAATTTCTCTCCCGTATTTCGGCGATGGGACTGGGCGCCATGGCACCTGGACTGTACATGCAAAGTGCTCTGGCCGCGCCAAAACAAGGCGGACGCTTTCGCCAGGGCGTGACCGGCGGCGCCACCAGCGACGTGCTGGACCCGGGTCAAATCCTTGACCACTACATGCTGAACGTACAGTTCGGCCAATTGCGTAACAATCTGACCGAAGTTGCCCCAGATGGCAATCTGGTTCCTGAACTGGCGGAAAGCTGGGAAGGAAGTAACGGGGCCAAGACATGGAACTTCAAGGTTCGCCAGGGTGTCGAGTTCCATAGCGGCAAATCGTTGACTTCAGAAGACGTGGTGGATTCGCTTAATCATCACCTGGGAGAAGCGTCTAAATCTGCCGCCAAGGGACAGTTAAATGCAGTCACCTCAGTCAAGGCTGATGGCAAGCACGGCGTGGTGGTGGAACTCAGCGGCGGGGATGCCGACTTCCCGTTTATCCTCACTGATTATCATCTGCTGATCTGCCCCTCTAATGGCGATGGCACTATTGATTGGCAGTCAGGCATTGGCACCGGCGGCTTCAGTCTCGTCGAAAATAACGCTGGCGTACGTACGCTGACTAAGGCTAACCCAAACTATTGGAAACCGAATCGACGTTTCTTTGACGAAATTGAAACTCTGCAGATTGCTGACTCGGCTGCCCGGGAAAACGCTTTGCGTACCGGCGAACTCGATGCCATGAACAACGTTTCTGCAAAAACAGCAGATCTACTCAAACGACAATCAGGCATTGTTGTAGGTGCTACCAGCGGTAATAAGCAGATCACGCTGCCGATGCTGACTAATATTGCACCTTTTGACAATAACGATGTGCGCACCGCAATAAAATACATCGTGGACCGAGAGCAATGGCTGAAGGTGGTTGCACGCGGATACGGTGAACTGGGGAACGATAACCCCATTGGTCCCGCCAATGTGTACCGCGCCACTACGGATGAACTGCCACAACGCGGATATGATCCAGACAAGGCCAAATACCACCTGAAAAAAGCTGGTCTGGACAGCCTGGATATTAAATTCCATGCAGCAGAAACCGGATTTGGCGGCTCCATCGACGCAGGCCAGATGATGGCGGAAACGGCACGACCTGCCGGCATCAACATCGACGTGGTGCGTGAACCGGATGATGGATACTGGTCCAACGTTTGGATGAAAAAACCGTTTTCGGCTTGTTACTGGTCGGGTCGTCCTACCGAGAACATGATGTTCTCAACAGTGTATGCAGGAGACGCCTCCTGGAACGATACCAACTGGAATAACGCCCGCTTTAACGAACTGCTGAGGATGGGCCGTGTGGAAACCAATCCAGGCAAGCGTCGAGGAATCTACGTCGAGATGCAGCAGCTCGTAAATAGTGATGGTGGCACAGTCCTGCCGCTCTTCTTACAGGATATCTTTGCCACCAACGACAAAGTACGCCATCCGGAAGTGATCGCCGGCAACTGGGAGCTAGACGGTTGCAAAGCGGCTGAGCGCTGGTGGTTTGCCTGATCGCAAGTACGCATTATTAAACTAGATCACCCTGGCGCTACACTGGTAGCGCCAGGGTTTTTTTTGACCTCGCAAATCCTTCAGAATGAGATTAGAAGATCAGGCCTTGGAGACAACATGCCTCGTCTGGCGCTGTGCGCTATTCACAAGCCACACACCATAAATGGTTACCCCCAAGGCAAGCCAATGCCAAACACTGTAACGCTCGCCAAATACGACCAGCGCAATGGCGATTCCAAAAACAGTGACCAGATATGCCACCTGACTGAAATAGACCGGCCCAGCAATACGTATCAGCGTAAAGAACAGAGTAAATGCAATTGCCGATACAACTCCGTGGAGGGTTATGAGGCCATTGACCAGCGTGAAATCTTCCCACAGCGCATACCACTGCCCTGTAATTAACATTAGGCACAGCAACAATAAAGCAGAGGCAAGCATCATGCCGTTGGCGCCAACCAGCGATTCCACATCGGCCGGCTTATACTTGGCTGTATATACGGTCCCAGCGGCATAAGCGGCCGGAGTGAAAAAGGCCATCATAAACCAGCCGACCGGCTGGTCTGCCGGCAGTCCGTTATCTGGCAGAATGACAAGTAGTGCCCCTAATAGGCCTAGGCCGATACCAGATGCCCGTTTTATCTGGGGCTTTTCCAGACCAAATACCACTGCCAGAAGATAGGTGACCAAAGGCACCATGGTCAACGCCAACGACATGACTCCTACACTGATGTAATTAAGGCACCAAAACATATTTGCCGTGGGCAACCCGGAGCTAAGAGCTCCTGCAATCAGGTAATACCGCAAATGCCTGGGGGATGAAGGAAACTGTTTTCGACGAACAAGATTCACCAAGGTCAGCAGACCCGCACCGATAATCAGTGTCCAAAATGCATACGCCAGAGGTGGGATTCCGGAAAGACCCACAAAACGGGCGACGTTGGTCACCCCGCCCCATAAAAGGCCCAGAGATATCAGTATCACGATAGGCGCCAATGCAGGTGGGACATGCTTAGGCATCAGACGCAACGACATATGGTAGCTCCGGCTTTCTTGCGCCCAGATAACGACACCCTTACTCCAAAGGGCACGAACAAAACAACTGGCACGTGGCGTAACTTGGTCATATTAATTCAGGTAGTACATCGAACGTTGCATCGCTGGGTGGTCAACTGTCTGCAGGGTCAATAAAGATCAGATCACACCGGCGACACGACAGTAATCACGAGCCCCGCGTCGCCTGAAACCTTCCACTCAAGCGTCCATTCACGCATGACAAGTGGATTCTCACAAATTAACCAATGCGATCCTGTTGTCACGAAGGTTCATCACGCAATAAAAGACACAGGGCAAGTATAGTTGCCATCACTCCAAGCAACACCACAAATGGGGGCAAAGGGTTTCTCAAAGCCAACTCCCAGAGCGTCACCCAACTGGGTGTCAGATAGGTGTAAGCCATCACCTTAGACGAAGGCAGATGAAGCGTAGAATACTGGATAAGCAAAAAGGATGCGGCACTGGCAAAAACCCCAAGATAGATCAATGTCCCCCAGACTATGGGTCGTAAGCCTTCGTAATCTATGGCCATGAGATCGTCAAACCCATAGGCAAGCGTCAACACCAAAGCTCCCAGGATCGTACCGAATGTAAACACAATCGGTGACTGTCCCCGATTGAGTTTTCGTACCAATGGCGTGTAGAACGCGTGCGCAACACACCCCAGGAAATAAATCCCCTCTCCCCGGCCGATATCCAGCGCTAAGATTAAATCAAAATCAGCGCGGAAAATTACCCATAGCGCACCAACTGCACCAATACCCAGCGCCACGACAATCCGCGATGTCACCAACTGGGATAGTAGAATGTAACCAAAGATTGCGCTTAGCACGGGAGTCAACGTAAATACTGCTGAGGCCGACACCGCTTGGGCCGTTTTCAACCCTTCGAACATCAGGATGAAATAAGCCCCCATCAGCCCACCCAACAGTAAATAGCGCCACGATGCTGTTAGATCATCGCGAGAGACGCCGCAGGTCCACCACACCACAGGCCCAAGGACCATGGCGGCAATCCCAAAGCGCAGTGCTGTTAATGCGGCCGGCGCAATATCGTTCGCAATAATATGTCCGAGGCTAAACGACCCGGCCACTAGTGCGGAGAAAAGAAGCATCGCGAGATGAGAAATTGCCGCTTTATTTTTCATCGGGAAACGTCCCAAAGGCACCAACAGCGCGATGAATCAGCGCAGGCCTTGAAGATAAAGAGTCGCCGGACCTAAAAGGATAACTGGTAAGAGCCCAAGACCTGGAAGTTTCCAGAATCGTTAATGTCGGCAGAGTAGGACAGCTTCACTTTCTGGTCTCGCCCTAAAGAATAATCAAAACCCAGAGTGCCGGTAGCTATATCGGACTTCCCGTCGCGGCCATACTTTTCGGAATACGCCCAGCCAAAACCGTAGTCATCTTTCATCCGCCAGTTCATATTGAGATTGATTCCAGCATCCGTTAAGTCAATCCCGGCAGCCGCGTTGGTAAGCCGCGCCACATACAACACTGCGCCTACGGCGACCAACCCCGTGCCGGCATCACTTAGCGTATCTGATAACTCATCAGAACTCGAATCGGAATCGGAATCGTCGCTGGAGGATCCCTGCCCACAGTAGTTCACCGTACGGCCATTCCCAGTGCCGAGCGCACCTTGCGCACATAGAATATCACCAAG
>CAUZJT010000109.1:0-9032 GCA_963580215.1 Gammaproteobacteria bacterium | reverse complement strand
GAAGGCTTCGAATACCTAGCTCCGGTCGAAAAACACCTTATAACGATGGCAATAAATGCTTGCATTACGTAATATCCGATAGGTTAGTTCTATAGCGATCGCCAAGTTAACAAACCTTAATTTTATAATCTGGGGAAACATAATGCTTAGACGTACACTGGGAGAAATAGCTCCTAAGAATATATTGATCGGTGTTCTCGCCCTAATGTTGAGTATAGGCACACAAGCAGAAGAAACGTGGCTTGAGGAAATTGTAGTAACTGCGCAAAAGAGAGACGAAAATATTCAAGACGTACCTATTTCTATCACCCAAATGAGCGGGGATCGACTGAATGCCCGCTTTACTGGCGGTGGCGATATTCTTCAACTCGCCAGTGCTGTACCAAACCTGCATATCGAATCATCCAACGGACGCCTTGCGCCGCGTTTTTATCTTAGAGGTCTCGGCAATGCGGACTTTACCTCAGCGGCATCACAACCGGTCTCCGTTGTTTTCGACGAGGTAGCCATGGAGAAATCCGGGCTGAAGGGCTTCCCTGTCTTCGATATGGCAAATATAGAAGTCGCCCGAGGGCCCCAGGGCTCCCTCTTTGGTCGTAACACCACGGCAGGTATTGTGCATATCAAATCGGCACGTCCTACCGAGGAATTCCAAGGCTATGTCAAGCTTGCCGGAGGCAACTTGGAAACCGCCAATGCCGAAGGTGCAATCGCTGGCACGCTGGTGGAAGGTAAACTACTGGGACGCTTCTCCTTTTTGAATCGAAACCGCGGTGACTGGATAGACAACCCTATCCTCGGTACCGAACTGGGTGGCCATAATACCAGAGCCGCTCGTGCACAATTGCTGTGGACACCTAGAGATGATCTAACCGTGTGGTTCATGCACCAGCGTCAGGACTCAGAAGGCGCGGCAAGCATGTTCCGTGGCAATGTATTTGACAAGGGCAGTAACAAACTGAATTCCAACTACTCCCGCGACAAGGTCTTTTTCGATGGTGGTGACGGTAACGAGGGTTACATTAAATCCCGTGGCACGACCCTGAAAGTGGACTGGGATGTGGGTGATTACACTATTACCTCTATCACTGCCTACCATGATGTCTATGACCGTGGTAGTCGCGGTGATATCGATGGTGGATTCGGATGCCTGTTCACCTGTGGTGGCGTTCCCTCCGGCCCGGCCAGCGAGCCTTTCAGCCCCTTTAACTCACCCTTTGTGGTGAATATTGATACGGGGGGCTACATTGAAGTGGAGCAGCTGACCCAGGAAATCCGAGTTGCCAGTAACCTCGATGGTCCTCTGAATTACCAGTTCGGTATGTTTTACTTCGATGACAAGATAAACAGCCAATCAAATAGCAAGAATGCCGGTGCGGCTGTATTCGCGCCAAATTCACTGTCCATCATTGATAATACATCCTGGTCTATCTTCGGACAGGGTACTTACGAACTCACAGAGCAGTGGACACTAACCGCAGGCCTTCGCTATACCGACGATGAAAAAGATGCGGATCACATCGATTATACTGGTAACGTAGCGACCGCCCCGATTAATTTGACAGACGATTTTCTGAGCTTTGACCTGTCCCTGGCCTACACCTTGAGCGATAACACACAGGTCTATGCCCGCGCCGCTTCCGGTTTCAGGGCCCCAACCATCCAGGACAGAATCCAGGACGACCCGGAGGTAACCACGGCTGATTCCGAAGACATAATGTCCTACGAGATCGGTATCAAGGGTCAGGCTGACCGATTCAGGTACAGCGCGGCCGTTTTCTACTACGAGATTAACGATATGCAGCTTGTCGCCATTGGCGGTACCAACAACTCCACAACCCTGTTGAATGCCAAGGAAGGCACTGGCATGGGTCTGGAAGCCGAAATGCAGTATCTATTAACGGATAATCTCGTCCTTTCCGCTGGCTTTGGTTATGCCGATACGGAAATCAATGATTCCGAACTGGCGGTACCTGCAGGACCTTTAACTACGCCACGTGACCCACTCAACGCTGCTGGCTTCGCTCTTATCGACGGCAACCCTTTCCAGCACGCACCACTGTGGACGGCCAACATTGAGCTTGATTACACCTATTCCTTTAGCGACGACAGGGAGTTTTACTTCTTCACCGACTGGAAATGGAAGGGCGAGACCCAGGACTTTCTTTACGAGAGCAAAGAATACGTCTTCGATACTCAATTCGAAGGTGGTCTAAGGATCGGCTATCGTAATCTGAGTAGGGATTTCGAGGTCGGCTTATTTGCCCGTAACATTACCGACGAAGACAACCCCATCGGCGGTATCGACTTCGCCAATAACACGGGCTATGTCAATGAACCCAGGGTATGGGGCGGGGAATTCCTCCTCCGCTTCTAATACTGCATGGGGAAAGTCCCAGCAAAGAAGTAGTCAGTTTTGCAAGTTTGGCCCGGCGATGCCGGGCCAAACTTGGTTGTTAGTATTATAGGCACGCAGCAGCCAATTATTATCCTGCAGCGCCGAAGACTCCAGAACAGATCGTAGCTACTTTCGAACTCAGTGATTCCCCGAAAAGCGGACCTGCGACGAGCCAGCCGAACACCGCATAGAGCCAGAATCCCCGCAGCAAATGGTCAATGTCTGACTGCTCACTAATCTACTGGTCTACAGACGGTTGGCCGGTTTATCAAGAAGCGTCATAAGGTCCATGAATCGACTTTACGATACCTTCTTCTGAAGTATCTTCGAGGATAATTACATTATATTTGGCCCCGCCTGGAAATACTCGGACCACAATATGACCTTGTTCGCTCTTGAACTTGAGCATCCACGAACCCAGTACGGTTTTTGTCTCCGGTAATAAATTGGTAATAAACACATCGCGAGGTCCTGGATATAACCGCTCAGAAAGTAGCCGATACATTACTCGTGTTCCTGGATGGGTGGGCGACCAGGCACTGATTATATTTACACGTGGTTTCAGCGATTCCAGAAAGGACGAATTGGCGACGTCAGGGTAGCCGTGATGGTTGACCACATGTACATCGACAGGACCAACCACCTTGCCAACCGGCGTCTCTACATCGTGCCATTGGGGTACACCCGTATCGGCAACCCCAGGCAGGTCACCTCCCGTGTAGTAGTTAAAGTCACCGTAGCTCAGGTTGAATACGATGGAGCACATATTTTCGTCGGGCCAATCGTTTCTTGGCAGAGTTGACAGATCAGGAAATATTCGCCTGGTCTCGTCACTACTACCAGTCCAAAGGTCACCATTGCTGGCAATATTTCGTAAATTAAATTGTGGATAATTGTCTGGTTTAATAACCAAATCGATCTGATCCTTGCGACCAGGTATGAATCGCTCAATTTCCATGTCTTTGTTTTTGATTTGCCAATCGACAAACGCACGATAATTTAATGCAGACCCTTGGATCCATGCGCTTGGATAGTCGTACTCAGGCCAACCTCGGTCAATCAATTTTCGAATCTTCACATGTTCAGCAACCTCTGTAATACCAGAGAGCTTGTAGTGGCCGTTGCCAGCCAGTTTTGAACTTTCGTTGGGCTCTCCTATGTGATCGCCGTGGAAGTGCGTCAACACAGCATAATCGAGCACGCCACTTTTCCCATTTGGATGGAAGCGTTGGATATATCTGGCGATCCACTCACCCGGCTGTCGTGATGCATCGGGCCAGGCAGGAGCCGTAATGGGAGGCTCATCATTGACGACACCGGCGTCTACAAGCATCGTCGTACCATCGGGCAATATGAAAAAAGTAGAATCGCCTTTGCCAGTATTAATATGATGAATATCCAGCATTCCATCCGACCAAACGGGGAGTGCCTCCCCCACTGTTAGCGACCATGCCGGTAGGGCAGTCATCATGACCAATACCAGGCAGATGGCAGAACGATAGTCGTTTTGTGTAAAAAATCGTTTCACAATTTTCCGCCGTACGACATCAAAGGTCTCCGGAGTAGCAATTGGGGTCAGAGTCACAGCTGTCCCAGTTTACCAAAGTATCTTGATCAGGGTAATTTTCCCATCAGGAGAAAAAGCAGTTTAAAAAACTATTCAGTTATAGGGGAAACCCGTTCATGCCTTGCGCACAAGGCTTTCTACGTTCTTTTTTGATGCCATAACTCTGCGCGGTCATTACTGGCATGGGTTTGATTTAAATAGAAAACTTGCGACAATTCGAAGTTCAAAAAAATATAATTTATACTTCCTATCTTCGGAAGCGGACAAGACCATGACAGACAAAGATATCACAATCGCGGTTATCGGCGGTTCGACCTTTGACCGGAGTATTTGGGGGGGGGGTCGCCCCTTCGCGGAGGGGTTGGCGGAGGTTGAAGGGCAGTTCCGGGTGGACACAGCGGCGGGCAAGAGCCCCACCATCCACCGGATGCGTTACAAGAACGCCAGATTCTATTTCATCCCTTTTCACGGCGTCGCGGATTTTACGAGTAAGGAATTTCACGAGGGCAAGAACTTTGTTACGACCTTGGCCGCGCTTTACAACCTCGGCGTAACCCACGCCATCGGCGGCGCCACGGGAGGTGCGGTGAATGAGTCCTACCGGGTAGGCGACGCCTTCATTCCCGACGATCTAATAAATTTCAATTACCACCGGCCGGCGAGCGTCCTGGCTGAGGCGGCCATCACCCGCGATGCGGTGCGCTCGCGTTTTAATCCACCGTTCTGCCCGGATATCCGGGGAATCCTCATCGAGCTGGCGAACGCCCACTACACGGTAGGAAAGGTCCACACCGCCGGCACCGTGGTGCAAACCGATTCGAGCCGCTATGAAACCCCGGCGGAGGTGCGCAATTACGGCCGCATGGGAGGGGACTTCGTCACCCATAACATCGGAACCGAGGCAATCTACGCGAGGCAACTCGGAATACACTTCGCGGTTCTGAATTCCGTCTCCAACCCCGCGGAAGGAGTCGGCTCTTTCACCCTCGACTCAGAGATGGACACCGGTGAGAAGATCGCCGAGCAAGCGACCCCTATCATCCTTGATACCGTAGCCCGATTGAACGCGCATACGCCCCAGTGTGGCGATACCTGTATCGGGGAGCGATAGGCCGCAACCACGACATCGTCCTCTTCCTCTTCTCCCCTTCAGGCGCTTGTCGACGTCATAGATCCGCCTCAAGGCTTTGTCGCCCTGGTAGCAATACTAGTTGGGCTGAATTTACTTAAAGGAACGGCATTAGGCCAATAGTCTTCATATAAATCAGTAATGACGTACCTGGCTGACTCAGCAGATATGTGGTTTATTCTTCCTATACACCGGGTCTTCAAGAACCTTCCTTCTCGGCTCCTAACAGATTATTTCAACTCGTGATCATGGGGCTTAGTGTATATGCTAAGCAGTTGGGCCTGATAGTGGACTGGGTATGACTCAAACATTGTTTTGCCGTGCAGACATGAACTATGTGAAAGGTGAAGAACCCTGCACACTCGAGGTGGACATCCTGGATGGTCGCAAGCATCCACTGCCTGGCTGGGAGGAGCGCGGTTTTGAACTGATGCAACACAACTCTGCAGTTGAAGACTGGACTGACGAAGTACAGATCCAGCAGATACACTATGGTGAAATCGCTGACCTGGCAAGGGAACTATCAGGATGCGACCAGGCACTGGTGGCTTCGCATATTAAACGCAATCCCGAACAGGCGAAGCTGCATGAAGACCTGGGGCCGATCACATTCGTCCATTCGGATTTCGCGGAAAGCTACGGCGATATGATGAGCGAATTCTATGCTGGCTCATCCGATGAGGCTCAACTCGATCTCAACAGTATAGGCATTTCAGCTGATCAGTTCTCAAATGCCAGGCGCTTGCTGGTTCTGCAGTTCTGGCGCAACCTCGGTCCGAAAAAAATAGATCTTCCCATTGCTTTTTGCGAGGCAGAGTCTGTTGGCAGAGAGGAACTGTTCACTTTTCCCGTGACCAATTACGCTGGTGCCGGTGGATTGGACTTCGATACGTTAGGTGTGAAGGCACCGGAAGGTGAACGTCACAACTGGTACACATTCCCGGAACTTGGAATTGATGAGATGGTTGTCTTCAGGACTTACGACAGTGAAAGAGTTCAGCAGCGACGTCCTTTCTGGACACCACATTCTGCTTTCAGGGATCCGTCAGTGGAGCTCGGATCACCGAGTCGTTCCAGCATAGAACTGCGAGCGACCTGTCTCTTCCTCTGATGAAAAAACTCGATTCGAAGGTTAAGTAGAATTAGCCAGCTTTTTTGTCATGTATGGCAGCCTTGATGGGCCGAGACGACAGCCGTCGGGACAAGCAAGACGATCAGTATGAGTTGCAGACAATGGGCTGACGCGTATAGTCTAGAGCAAGGAGGAGACCACACTTGGAGCGCTTGAAGAAATCGACGCTGGCCTATTACAGTCTGGCCGACCTGCCTATCGCCATGTCGCTGTTTCCGGTGGCGGTATTCATTCCGCGCTTTTGGACCACCGACATGGGGGTGCCGCTCATCACGCTCGCATCTATCGGCGTGCTAGTGCGCGTCTTCGACGTCATCACCGATCCGTTGATGGGCTACGTCAGCGACCACACCCGCACCCGCTTCGGCCGCCGCAAACCGTGGATCTTCCTGGCCACACCCATCATGATGCTCTCCGTCTATATGCTCTTCATGCCCCCGGAAGGTGCGGGCACCCTGCACTATGCGATCTGCAGTGTAGGACTTTCCATCGCCATCACCATGATGCTGATCCCTTACTACGCCTGGGGTGCCGAGCTCTCCACCGACTATAATGAACGCTCCCGGATCACCGGCGGACGCGCCATGGCCGGCATCGCCGGCAGTCTATCCGCGCAGCTGGTGCCCGGGGCGGCACTGCTGTTCTTCGGCATAGGTGGCAGCAATCAAGTGCTGATGATGGTGGGCACCACGATGCTGGTCCTCATGCCCGTTTGTGTGTCGCTTTGCCTGTGGAACGTGCCGGAACCCCAGACCTACGAGAAATCCGTGGTGCCGGTATTCAAGGGCCTCAAGCTCATGTGGCAGAACCGACCGTTCAAGCAGCTGGTGCTGGCCTTCATGATCGGTTCCATCGGGCTCAGCATCACCACGCCCTTGTATCTATTCTTCATCGCCGATGTGCTGAACGCTGAAGACAAAGCCATCTACATGCTGACGTTCTTTTTTCTCTCGAGCTTCGCCGCGGTGCCGTTCTGGGTCTGGCTGGCCGGGAAGATCGGCAAACACCGCGCCTATTTGGCGTCTTTCTTTGTGCTCGCCTTCGCCCACCCCCTCTACCTGCTGTTGGGCGAAGGCGACTTCTGGTGGATGCTCCCCATCACCATCCTCACCGGCTTCGCGTCGGGCGGATTTTCTTCGACCCTGCCCAACTCGATGAAGGCCGACGTCATCGACCTGGACACGCTGTACAGCGGCGAGAACCGCGCCGCGCTGTTCTTCTCCTCCTGGTCGTTCGCTCAGAAAGCCACCGGCACCATCGGCGGGGCCATCGCGCTATACGGTTTGGCCATGTTTGGATTCGACCCGGCGCCAGAAGCGGTCAACGGTCCGGATGAGTTGTTCGGCGTACGCTTTCTGTTCTCCACCTTCCCGTCGCTGTTCTTCCTGACCGGAGCGGCCATCGTGTGGAGTTATCCCATCACCGAGCAAAGGCAAAAAGAGATTCGTAGCGAGATCGAAGCGCGCGACCGGGCTAACAACACGCCATCGGTCAGCTCTTCGTAAGCGCGGTAGGCGCCCGGGGCTACTTTCCGGAGCGGAAAATCGTGGTGATTCCTATCAGTAACATCGCTAAGTGTCGGCTTGAAGTAATTCCAGCTTCTCTCTAAGGGCTTCTGCCTCGGCGGTCAAAAGGGAATACTCGCGAATTTTCCCGTTTCTTTGTGCGTGCATCGCTTCTTCAAGCTTCGCAAGATACTGCTTGCGGATCTTTTTGTCGGGAGCGGACTTAAACAGGTTGAACATTGAAGATACTCTAAAGGTATTATCGGTTTTACGATTATCGTGGAGAACCGGACCATTGCTGCTGGTGGGCAGATCGCCCCACATATTTTTTTAGATTGGGTTCCAACAACTGGTTCGGCTCGATGAGCGAGGAGGTAAATACTGATTCCAGAGCTGATACAATGCCCGGGTACTTGGCCACTTAGCCAAAGGCCTCATGGTTTAGCTCTGAGGCCTTTGGCTAGGTGGCGATTCAATCTATTATCTAGTGCAGGTTTCTTTGTCTTATGAATCTCAATAAATCCAGTGCCTGGTCTGAATCGGAAGTATGCTCATTTCTAGCATCCTCCACGATTCCTATGCGTGTAGCGACCAATACTGGTAGTTATCCAACGTTATGTTCGGTCTGGTACACGTTTGATGAACCTCAAGGTGACTTTATCTGTGTATCACATGAGAATAGCCATTTAGTTTCCGATCTTCTGGTTAACCAAAAATGTTCTTTTGAAATTGCTCCGAACGATCCCCCCTACTGTGGTGTCAGGGGAAAAGCCATGGCGACCCTTTCTAAGGATTATGCGCTGGAAACACTCTCTGCTGTAATTCCACGTTACCTGGGTGACACGGAAAGTCGTCTTGCGAAGTGGCTTATTGGTCGAAGCGATGAAGAGTATGTGATTAGGCTGAGACCAGTCCAACTGACCTCTTGGGACTACAGCGAGAGAATGAGCTAGCCGATCAATTTGGCCGTTCGTTAATCTGTTTTAGCCGGCACGCCCTAAACCTTTATATAGCATGGGAAGGCCGTAACGACTTTTCCATTTTTTATCAGGCAAAAAACACCCTCTACTCGACGAAGGAAACACCCATGGAATTTGATACCACAGCTCTCACTCCATTGGCTGTAACTTACGGTTTGCAATTGCTTTCCGCGATCGCCACTCTCGTGGTCGGACTCTATATCGTAAAGACGTCGATCCGGATAATCGGAAAGGTTTTCGACAAGAGCGCTGTCGATCCATCGCTGAAGAGCTTTCTCACCAGCATGTTTTCGATTCTGCTGCGGTTCATGGTGTATGTCA
>CAUZJT010000108.1:0-9076 GCA_963580215.1 Gammaproteobacteria bacterium | reverse complement strand
AGCGCTACCTTGAAAGCCATTGATAGCGGACTCATCATATTATTGCCGATATAACCCGTCTTTCTGATGAACCTGGACAACAGAATGGCATCTATATCATCTAATGGTAAGTGGCCGAATACCGGACGCATTAAGCGTATATAGCGCGCATAGTTCTTTTTAGTCTCATCGGCTAGCTCATTGAACTCAGGCGACTCGATATAGAGATCGAACGCATGGTTGACCGTATTCCCGGTGTTGCCAGATTCAAGCTCATAGTATTTATCTAGAGCTTCACTGTATTGGTTAGGCAATCTGACCCAACGAGTTTTCCCGTTAGTCGTTGGAGTCCAGTAAAATCGGCCCTTGGATTTTGTAAACCTGGGTAACTTCTTCTTCATAGACTGCTCTCTTTAAACAATTACGCTAGGAAGTTAGCTAGAATTTTCTCTTAGGAAAACCTAGCAGAATATAATCTAACATGGGTTTTAGTCTATTCTTATAGTTTTTTCTGATGTATTAAAAGTTTATGATAAAATCGCTTACCCTATTCTGTCTCGCACTCCGTCGTTGCCCTCACTCCCTTTCCCAATCCAAGCGCCTATCGATAGGAATTCAGTGACCACATGGGGCCGGTTGCCGGGGGCTGCACTCGCCCTTGCCATTCACCAGGTCAGCCGTCAGCAAAAGCACCTCGTGGTGGTTGCCGAATCCGCGCGACAACTTCAGTTACTCGCTGATGAAATTCGCTTTTTTCTCTCGGACAGTGATAACGATGTCTGCATCTTCCCGGGTTGGGAGTGTCTGCCCTATGATCACTATTCTCCGCACCCCCAAATCACCTCCGAACGTTTAAAGACGCTGACTCGACTCATCAGTGGACAACCGTTTATCGTGTTGCTCACGCTAGACCAACTGCTCTACCGAATTCCACCGACGCACTATATTTCAGGCTGTAGCTTCGATTTATCTCGAGGCGCGAGGATCAATCTGACAACTTTTCGAGACCGTTTAGCCGACTCCGGCTACCTTTCGGTGTCTCGCGTCTTAACTCAGGGGGAGTTCGCAGTGCGCGGAGGGCTTATTGATGTCTTTCCGATGGGCCATGAATCGCCGTTTCGCCTGGATCTATTTGGAGACGAGCTTGAAAATATCCGGTATTTCGACCCGTTAACCCAGAAATCAACCCAACTGACTGAAAACCTCTCCATCCTTCCGGCTCGGGAGTTTCCTACCGATGCAATAGCCATCGAGACATTTCGAGCAAATTTCCGGAAACAATTTTCTGGCGATCCCCAGGGCTCACTTATCTATCGCGAGGTTAGTCAGGGCAATTTTCCTGCTGGCATTGAGTTCTATCTACCACTTTTCTTTAATTCGTCAGGAACTTTTTTCGACTACCTGCCGGCGCAAACATGTTGTGTCGTTCCATCCGACCTTTCTGCACTTATGGCTGGGGAATGGGCTACGTTCGACGATCGCTACGCTCAGGCCGGCATTGATCCTGAACGTCGACCCATGCCTCCGGTTTCAGTCGCACTGAAGCCCGATCAGGCCGTAGAACACTTGACGGCTTTCCGGCAGATACAATTCAACGCCTCGGGTGATGCCGGCACCGCTAAGCCCGCCCCCTTTGTCGCCAAAGAGTTACCGCAATACCCGGTCAATCATAAGGCCGAGCAGCCTTTTGCGGGTCTGATCAAACGGTTGACTCATCCCGCGGCTCCACGAGTTTTACTTAACGTGGAGACGACCGGCCGCGCGCAAACGCTTGCTGAACTACTTGCACATCAACAGATTGCCACTTTGGAGTATCCCAGTTGGGATTCTTTTCTTGACTCGGACTCTCTCACCACCGGCATTACCGTGTCAGCCCTGGATCGAGGGCTATGTATTTCGGATTCCGGGGTGGAGATTATCGTCGAGTCACAACTGTACGGCGAACGAGTTCACCAGCGACGTCGCCAAGCGCAATCCGTGGATGCTCATAAGATCATCCGATCTATCGCGGAGCTCCATTCGGGGGACCCAGTGGTCCACCGCGATCATGGTGTCGGCCGCTTCCAGGGGTTGACTTATATCGGAGTTGCTGACGAAGAAGCCGAATTTCTTATCGTTCAGTATCGAGATGAAGGAAGACTCTACGTTCCCGTCTTGAACGTTGGCGTTCTATCGCGCTACATTGGTGGGGATGCAGAGACAGCACCGCTGCATCGGCTCGGAGGCGAACAGTGGGATAAAGCCCGAGAACGTGCCACGAAGCGTGCGCGAGATGCCGCAGCAGAGCTTCTAAGAACCCAGGCGTTGCGGCAGATTCGCGAGGGTGAGGCTTTTGTGGTCCCCGAGGATGACTACACAGCCTTTTGTAGCGGCTTTCCTTACGACGAGACTCCCGGCCAGGAGACGGCGATTAACGAGGTTCTTGGTGATCTGGCGACCCCCCTACCCATGGATCGGCTTGTTTGTGGCGATGTCGGCTTTGGCAAAACCGAGGTAGCGTTAAGAGCAGCGTTTGTAGTTGTCAGTAATAGTCGCCAAGTCGCGGTCCTCGCGCCGACAACTTTACTTACCAAACAACACTTCGAATCATTTCAAGAACGTTTTTCGGGTCATGCGGTACGTATTGCATGTCTGTCGCGTTTTCAAAGCAAGGCGCAAAATGAACATACTGTCGAGTCCCTGCGGACCGGGACAGTCGATATCGTAGTCGGGACACACCGATTACTCCAAGGAGATCTCGAGTTCGCCCGGTTAGGACTTGTGATTATCGATGAGGAACATCGTTTCGGTGTGCGACAGAAAGAAGGCCTAAAGAAACTTCGCGAAAGCGTTGACGTGCTCACTCTAACAGCGACACCTATTCCGCGAACTCTCAATATTGCTCTTTCCGGAATCCGTTCTATATCCCTCATTGGATCACCCCCCGCCGGGCGGGTAGCCATCGATACTTCGGTTCGGCCGTTTTCAAATAGCCTCATTCGTGAGGCTTGCCTTCGGGAAATACATCGTGGGGGGCAGGTCTACTACCTTCATAACGACGTCCGATCGATAGAGCGTGCCGCCGCCAAATTGCGCGAACTCGTGCCGACAGCACAAGTCCGGGTTGCCCATGGGCAAATGCGAGAGTTAGATCTCGATTCTGTAATGCGTGATTTTTACCACCAGAGATTCAACGTGCTGGTGTGTAGCACCATCATCGAAAGCGGAATCGACGTACCCAGCGCAAACACTATCATTATTAACCGGGCTGACCGGTTCGGACTTGCTCAGCTGCATCAACTGCGCGGGCGTGTTGGTCGTTCAAGGCACCAGGCCTACGCGTTTCTCCTTACCCCGCCCGAGGCGGTTTTGGGTTCAGGCGCGCAACGAAGACTCGCCGCTATCGAGCAGTTGACTGAACTTGGGGTTGGATTTGAGCTTGCTAATCATGACCTTGAGATACGAGGAGCAGGAGAGTTACTCGGCGAGGGCCAAAGCGGGGTTATTGAGGAAATTGGGTTTTCAATGTATTCCGAATACCTAAACCGGGCTATTCGAGATCTTTCTCCAGGCTCAAAGAGTGCAGCTGCCGAAACGTTACTCACCAACCGGCCTGAGATCAATCTATCCGTTGCCGCTTTCTTCCCTGAGGAATTCCTCCCGGATGTGCATTTACGTCTGATGCTTTATCAGAGAATCTCGACGTGCGATGATCACGTGGCATTGCATGAATTACAGCTGGAGGTCGTAGATCGCTTCGGTCTCATGCCAGGAGAAGGCAAGATGGTCTTTCGGATCGCGGCTCTTCAACTAAACGGCGTAGCACTAGGCGTTCGCGTGATCCAGGCCGGAAAATCGCGGGGTCGGATTGCCTTTTTACAGACCGCATCCGTCCAACCAGAGAGAATTGCCCATTTGTTAACGCGCGAGGCTGGGGTGTTCAGTATGATTTCCCCGTTGGAACTTGGATTTACTCTGGCTTTAGATCAGCCCGAACATCGAGTTGTTTTCTGCGAGTGGCTAGTTCACATACTGGACTCCGCAAAGCCGCTGAAACCCCTACCCTTGTTCGAGTGAAATGACTTCTTTATCCTCCGATTGCCACTCTCGCGCTGGCCCGGTCTGCGCCCACAAATCAACTATTTGGCCGATCAGATCTGTCTTCTTGCTGGTTTCTTTGATATTAGGCTTACCCGCCCTTGCAACAGACAGCTATGAACTAGAGTTTCTGGTTTTTGCCGTTGACTCCTTACCAGTTACACAGACAGCGCCAAACGGAGAAGCGCTTGTACTCCTCGTTGAATCCGCGATGTACCGGCACAGCCTATCTTTTAAAGAAACAAAAATCCTTCCGCAAGGGGTTGGGCGATTAGCCGCCGCCCGTAAGGCTATCGAGGCTCATACCGGCTATCACGTTCTTGCGCATAACCGTATCTTGAGAACCAGATCGTCCCCTTTTGGAAAAAGGCAATACAGGCTGTTGAGTGCAGTGCCGGAATTTGAATCTCGACTGACCACCTATTTTCGCCTTTACACAACAGGGCCTTTCTTCCTACAGACTTCGATACTTTATCGTCCTGGATTAAAAATTGCGCCTGCTGCTGGTTTATCAGGTTCATCACACAATTTGCAGATGAGGGAGAGTCTGGCGATTCAGGAAACCCGACGTATTAGATTCAACGAGATGCATTACCTCGATCACCCGTCGTTTGGGGCGTTGATCGTCTTAACGCCTAAGACCTAATGCAGATGCAGTTAAGCGCCCTAGCCCTAAGTAGGGGATTCGGTTTGCGATACTTCAGCAGTTGCCAAATATTCGGGAACCAGGCTAATGGCGATCGCGCGAACCTGTTCATAGTCGTATTGACTGCACGCGGATTCTATCTCCCCGAGACCTTGGCGTAATCGATCTGCCTCGATTGAACGGCTAGTAGCAAGAAGTATCTTCTCGTATGCGGTTTCGGCCAGGTTTTCATCGGCATGAAAGAGTTCTTCTTTTAGTTTCTCTCCGGCGCGCAATCCCGTGTATTCAATTGCAATCTCCTCTTCAGGAATTTTTCCAGAGAAACGAATCATCTGCCGAGCTAAATAATCGATGCTCACAGGCTCACCCATATTTAGAACAAAGATCTCCCCGCCGCTACCAAGCACGCAAGCCTGCAAGATCAACTGGCAAGCCTCTGATATTGTCATGAAATAGCGCGTCATCTCTCGGTCTGTGACGGTCACAGGTCCCCCGGTTTGAATCTGGCGCTCGAACAATGGCACGACGCTCCCAGCCGAGCCAAGGACGTTTCCGAACCGGACGGTAATAAAAGCGGTCTGGTTTGGCAGATTATTCAATTGCACAACCATTTCAGACAACCTCTTACTAACTCCCATCATGCTGGTGGGGTTAACTGCTTTGTCGGTAGATATCAACACCATCGTTTTTGTGTTATTTGCAACTGCAGCTTCCGATACGATCATTGTCCCAACCGTATTATTTCGAACAGTCTCACGGATCTGCCCCTGGAGCAGTGGCACATGTTTATACGCCGCCGCATGGAAGACTATTTCAGGCTTGTGCTTTTCGAAGATAAACCCTATGGCCGCTCTGTCGCACACATCGCCCAGAAGCTTCGTAACACGTACCGAGGGGAATTTTTCATCGAGCTCGAGACCTATCGAATACAGGTTAAATTCATTTTGCTCAACAAGAATGACTTCTTTCGGGCTCAAACGAGCAACCTGGCGGCACAGTTCACTGCCAATCGACCCGCCGCCGCCAGTAATAAGCACCCTTGAATCACGAATCATTTTCCTCATTGAATTCCAGTCCAACGCCACAGGGTCACGGCCAAGTAGGTCGTCGAGTTCGACCGATCGCAAGTCAGTACTACGAGCAGTTCCATCGAGAATATCCTGAACTTTGGGCAACGTCCTGAACGCAACAGCGGCCTTTTGGCAAGATTCCACAACCGAGCGCATTTGCTCAGCGCTCGCACTCGGGATAGATATCAACACCAACTGAATTTGCAACAAGCGTGCCAGTGACCCTATTGACGCACAACGATCGAGCACACGGACGCCTTGTATTTCTCGCCCTTTCTTTGCGGGATCATCATCTATAAAACCAACAATATCGTAGTCTAGTTCTTGGTTTCGGCGAATGTCTTTAACCAGCATATCCCCAGCAGCGCCGGCCCCGACTATCAAAATTCTCTTTCCTTTGCCCCGCCTCACCTGGTTATCCCGAAATAGCCGGTAAACAATTCTCGTGCCAATTAAAAGTCCGATCAGAAACAATCCGTGAAGCGGGAAAACCGAGCGCGGTACCGCAACCAAGCCTGTGATGGTAAAGACTGTCGCAGCGACGACACCAGTGCCGACGAGCACAGACTTAAGTATCGTGGATAGATCATGAGTAGACGTAAACCGCCACGCACCACGGTGGACACCGAAAATCACGAAAAATGCCAAGTGCCAAACCAGTACAATCGGCAGCATTGCTATGGCCTGATCAAGGAAAATATCGGGGATTTGGTCCAAATTAAAACGGAACCAATAAGCGCCCAGCCACGCTGTGGGAATAGCGAGCCCATCGTGTAATAACACGGGCCAGCGACCAAGCAGGTAACGCCAACCCGCTAGAAATTTTTCAAAAACGGTCTGTGTCAATTTTTTAATCGGTTAGGGGCGTTAGCAGTCACCGAGGCCCAAATCGCAAACGACACCAGCACGCTACCTGCAGTCACAATCCACCATAAGCCCCAATTGGGCGTCTTTACAATAAGACTGGCGCAAATAGCCATCAACAAGCCAATCAATCCAGTCAAGAGTGCTACCCGAGGGTGGCTCCATCCAGCGAGGATAAGCTTCTGGTAGATGTGTTCCCGGTGCGGTTCGGACAAAGATTTCCCTTGGAAAAGCCTGCGCGCTAGAGTGAAGCTGGCGTCAAACGCAAAAAAACCGAACAGCACGAGAAATGCTTCAAAAGGTAACCCAACTTGAGTCACTCCGATGACGCCCATACACCCGAACCAAGCTCCAAGCGCAAGACTCCCTGAATCGCCTAAAAATATCCTCGCGGGGGTCCAATTAAACCACAAGAATGCCGCAACACTACCAGCCAACGAGAAGTTCAGAATCGCGAGCTCCGTGATCCCAGCGCTGCCAAACCAGTAGCCCAAAGTAAGCGCTGTCACTAACGATTGCAGCCCCGCAAGCCCATCTGCGCCATCCATGAAATTGAAAAGATTTACCATCCAGACCAAGATCACAAGTGCAGGTACGAATACTACATAGGCCGACAAGTTAACCTCGTAACCGAAAAATCGCCATACCGCCGAATCCAGCGTAGCCAGGACAACCAGCCCCATTAACAGGAACTGCGCGGCCAAACGGGTTTTAACCAACAGGTGGTAGCGGTCATCCAAATAGCCGAGCACTGATATCCCAACCAATCCAATCCCCGAAATAACGCCGACCCAGTCGAGCCCAGTACGAAGAGCAATCCAGATTGCAACAAACAAAACTGTGGCAGTTATTACAATCCCACCACCTCGAGGCACGCTAGTCTGATGAAGACCCCTCGCCGTCGGCGTATCTAACACCAGTAATGCGTTCGGCTGCTTCAATAACGCCCAGTATGCGCCGGCCGAACAGATAAAACTGAAAAGAAAAGCTATCATTCTAGGCAGTTGGAGCAAACATTGCCTATCTGGCGACGCCACACGTTCAGGGGTGAAAGCAGCGCATCGACATTGGCGCCTGCGTCCGAGCTTCGCGGTTATTAAAAACAAAGTCACGTTCCAGGCGTCCGACCAACTTTGGCGGCAACTTTGGCAACAAAGGAATAAGGCCGACCAGGAATAGAGCAATTGAGAAACTATTGCGACTCAAACTTACCGTCCGGGTAGTCAGCCCACTAGAGCGACTAGTGCGAGAGACCATCTCCCTAAAGGTTAGGACTTCACCGCCTTGGATTTCGGCGGTTGTGAAGCCAGGGTTTTGGTCGTCAGAATATTTTTGAACGAGTGCCACGAGCCATTCCGCGAGGTCGTCAGCATGGACAGGACAGCGCGAGCCAAGTGCGAAATTGAGCTGTGGACTAAGTCGAGTAGATCGGGTTATCTTTTTGATTAAATTCATATTGTTATTATATTTCCCACCATAGATAACCGTCGGCCGCACCAATAGGGTCCGTGACCCACTCAAGCGTCGTTGGCCAATAAGCCAGTCTTCCCCAAACTTCAATCGTGCGACAGTCCCGCTCGAATCGCCAGAAATTTCAGATTCTCGAGTTAGTATGCTCGTAGAACTAAAAACAATCCAAGGAATTCGATCGCAACCAAGTGCAGCAAATGATTGTTCATATGCCCGTAATTCCCAAATAGGACACAGGCTTACAATTCCGATAATGTTAAGCCGATTCGCTACCAGGTTACGCTTAAACAAGTCCGGGTGAACCACTGATGTCGTTGGCAAATCTAATGCTCGGGTCTTGTAACGCGAAACAGCCACAACAGCAATACCGGCGGCATTTAACCGGCCGCAAAGCGGTACCCCAATTTCACTTCGACCGCCCATGATTAAGACAACCGGCTGGTCTCCGCAAATTAGTCGCCAAGACTGGGGCATCCTAGAGGCCAGGCCATCAATTCCTGATCCCATTCTTCGGTCAATCCGAAACATCAGCAGCCCTACCTGCTCGCAAATCGAAAGAATCGACATTTGCAGGCTCAAAACTATCGGAGTCGATCGACTGAATTTTCTTAGATACCGTCTCAAGCTCACTTGTTTGTGTTTTGCCATTACCATTCTCGAGACTCCGACTGACCCGCCTTGGTAGTGAAACGTGGGAGCCGTTGGTAGAAAATGGACCGCCCAACCGGCATCACGGGTTCGACGGCAGTAGTCGAGATCCTCAAAATGCAAGAAAAACGCTTCATCGAATCCGCCAATCTTTTGATGAACCTTGGCTCTAACCATCATGCAGGAGCCAGATACTGCGTCGATAGGGGTTGGCAAAATGGGCAGAGGGTCTAGGGTTAAATCAAAGGTAGGAAGTCTTAGTCTAGAGAACAACGAGGAAACAACTTTCCCCAGGCTTCGCACAAGATTAGGGTCACAGCGG
>CAUZJT010000107.1:0-9135 GCA_963580215.1 Gammaproteobacteria bacterium | reverse complement strand
GCTGTCGAACATCTCAGCAGTCGTTTTGGTCACGCCCGTTGCTTTCTGATTGGTGATCCCAGTCTTGAGATGTTACTGACAGATTCCGGCCATAGCGTAGTTCGCCATGAGACGCCAGTTGATGCCGTCGTCATGGGGCAGTGCATGTGGCCCGACTTTAGCGAAATAGACATCGCGCGACGTCTAGTCAACGATGGAGCCGAGCCAATCGCCCTGCACCGAGATCCAACCTGGCCAGATGGTAATGTTACGCGCATAGGCCTTGGGCCTATAGTGGCTGCATTGGAATCGGCAATCTCGCAGCCCGTCACGCTGATCGGAAAACCCCAGCGGGCTTTTTTCGATGCTGCGCTTGCCAGAACGGGTTTTGAACGCAACCAGACTGTGATGATTGGCGACAGTTTATCCTCCGATATCGCTGGTGCCATTGACGCTGGGCTGAAAAGCCTGCTGGTTCGTACCGGCAACAGTTCCACTGACCCAATCCCACTGGGTTGCGACGGCGAACTGCCATCGATTGCCGATTTGCCTGAGTGGTGTGATGCACAACTTGGCTGCTGATCACGCTCACCGATGCCTTTAAGTCCGCCGACTGGAGAATCGGCACCAGCATCTGCACCGCTGCTGGTGCATTGCCAAAATCTGAGTAAAAACTTTAACGGTAAGCCAGCAGTTGCCGGACTGGACCTCGATATCCCACCCCGGATTTGCTTTGGACTGCTGGGCCCCAATGGGGCTGGCAAAACAACCACCCTTCGAATGCTGTTGGGGCAATCACCTCGCAGCGGTGGAACGCTAGAGATTTTCGGCCAGGATATCGAACTTAACCGCCGGCAGATCCGTCAGCGAACCGGCATTGTTCCACAGGCAGATAACCTCGATCCGGATTTCACGGTTGAAGAGAATCTACGCATGTACGGGAGCTATTTCCGACTGCCTACTCATGAGATGGATCGACGGATACCTCAACTACTGGACATGGTTGAATTATCTGCACGCGCCGCAGATCGTATTGATACCCTCTCGGGAGGCCTGAAACGACGTCTAACCCTGGCGCGAGCGCTGGTGAACGACCCTGAGTTCCTGGTCTTGGATGAGCCGACAACCGGGCTTGATCCTCAGGCGCGACATATGATTTGGTCGTTATTGCACCGGATGAAACGAAACGGCAAAACCATCCTCCTGACCACGCACTACATGGAGGAGGCTGAAAGACTCTGCGACCAGTTAATGATTATCGATAACGGCACACTGCTGGCGCAAGACAGTCCTACAGGCCTGATCCGAAAGTACTGCGAGAGTGATGTGTTAGAGGTTCGGGGAGACATCTCAAAGGAAGCGGTGCAGCGGCTACCCCCTTCGTGTCGTACCGAGCACGCCGGCGAAAGCCTCTATATCTATTCCAACCACGCCAAACCCTTGCTGGAGTTGGCCCAGGGGCTACCTGATACTGCCTGCTTGCACCGGCATTCAGGCCTTGAAGATGTATTTTTGCGCCTGACAGGCCGAGAACTTCGCGGATGAAACCCAACAGCCTACCTACACTAAGAATCGAGGCGTTTACCATCTGGCGACGGAATGCATTGGTATGGCGCCGATTGATGGGTGCGAGCGTGCTGCTGCATTTTGGTGAACCCCTAATCTATCTGCTAGGCCTGGGTTATGGATTGGGCCGCTTCGTCGGCGAGATGGCCGGCATGCCGTACTTTACTTTCTTAGCATCGGGTTTTATTGCCTGGTCGGCAATGAATGTTGCAAGCATGGAATCCATGTGGTCGGTATATACAAGAATGGTGCCGCAGCAGACCTACGAAGCCATTCTCGCAACCCCAACAGAAGTAGATGATATTGTCATTGGGGAACTACTCTGGTGTGCTACCAAAAGCCTTTTCAGTGGCAGTGCCATCCTCATAGTTGCCGCACTGCTCGGGGCAGTGAACGACTGGACCGCAGTATTTGCACTGCCGGTAATATTCCTCACCGGGTTCTGCTTTGCCGCGCCAGGACTGATTATTACCGCACTTGCGCGGGGCTATGAGTACTTCAATTTTTATATGACCCTGGCAATGACACCAATGTTTATCCTCTGCGGGGTCTTCTATCCCACCAATACTCTGCCGGTGCCAATGCAATCTGTGGTTCAGTTTCTACCCCTGACTCACGCAGTTCAAATCATCCGACCGATCGTGGTGGGCGAACCCGTCACCAACCTTGGCCTACACCTGGGTGCATTGGGATTATTTGGCCTGGTGACCGCTTGGGTCGCAACAATCCTCATTCGCCGTCGGCTGATCCAATAAAACCGGGTTAACTCGAGTCATCGTTGATAGGCAGCCCCCCTCAGTCTTAGAATATCCCCAACACCTCTTGAACTCATCGCTCCAATGACAACCCGCCAAACGCCAAGTCAACGCAGTTACAGCGCGACTGACCACTGGCTGATCGCAGCCCAAAATGGTCTGACCACGATTTTTGGTCAGCCCAATGGAACCGACCGATCAGATCCAAGCGAAGGTCTTGATGAGCCAGAGTTGGATGAAGCTGAGCGTGACCAATCGGCCCGTCTGATGCGGGTGAACCACGTGGGTGAAGTCTGTGCTCAGGCCTTGTACCAGGGTCAAGCCGCAACCACCCACAATTCGCAATTACAGCAAACGTTGGCACACGCAGCTACTGAGGAAAACGACCACTTAATCTGGTGCGATAGGCGTCTGCAAGCGCTGGATGGAAAGAAAAGCCTATTGAATCCACTTTGGTACACGGGGGCGTTCGTCATCGGCGCTATTGCCGGCCTGGCAGGCGACCGCTGGAGCCTTGGTTTTCTAAAAGAAACAGAGGAGCAGGTCGAGGGCCACCTCGACAGGCATCTGGGTCAGCTCCCAGCAAAAGATACCTGCAGTCGAGTCGTGGTTCAACAAATGAAAGAAGATGAACGCCGACATGCTGAGACTGCAAACCGCTCAGGTGCTGCCGATCTGCCTACGCCGATCAAAAGCCTGATGCGCGGTGCAAGCCGAGTAATGACCGGCGCCGCGTACTGGATCTAGCTTTACTCATGCTCTTTGTCTGGTTGAACCTGGCTTGAAAGACCATCTGTCTATTTGTGTGCTGTTGAGCGGCCTGTTATCAGGATGGTTCATCCAGGCCGATGCCGTGCAGGTGTTAGATGATACTCACGCACAAATTCAACTGAGCGCACCGGCCCAGCGTATCATCAGCCTGGCCCCAAACCTGACTGAGATTCTCTTCTTTATCGGTGCGGGCGATCGAGTGGTCGGCACGGTAGATCATAGCGACTACCCGCCAGCGGCGCTGCAGGTACCACGCGTCGGATCCCATAGTCGTTTCGACTTTGAAACAATCCTCCGACTACAGCCCGATCTGATACTGGCTTGGGAGAGTGGTAATCCCGCGGCACTGGTGACACGTCTCGAACAACTCGGGCTCACCGTCTACCGAGCTGAGCCGGCGACCCTGACTCTTATCGCCAGTACCTTGGTCCGAATTGGCAAGTTGACCGGCAATGACAAAACAGCTAATCGTCTGGCGGGTCAGCTTCTTGAAGAAGCCGAGTCAATCCGGGAAACCTTTCATCGCAAAAAACTGATAAGGGTCTTCTACCAGGTCTGGCATAACCCTCTGATAACCCTGAATGGCGATCACCTCGTTAGCCGCCTGCTTGAAGATTGTGGCGCGCGCAATGTATTCGCGAACCTGCCGGACATTGCCCCCACGGTATCCCGAGAGTCAGTTATTAGCCGTAACCCCGCGGCAATTATTGCTGGAGACGGCACCGGAGGGTCACACCGAGCACTCGACCACTGGGCAAATTGGGACCAGGTCGATGCTGTTGCGAATGAGCGTCTTTATATTGTCAATTCGGACCACCTGCACCGACACTCCCCTAGAATCCTCGAAGGGATGCGCGAGCTTTGCCAAGTCATTGATCGAGCCCGTGGGCCAAGCTAGGCCTAGTCGCGAAATACCACCTTGGCGAGAAAATTCTGGCCGGGCTCGCGAAAACCCGCAGCCGTCTGGTAAGACTCGTTTAGTAGATTGTTCGCCTCGATACGAAGCTGCCACTTTTTACTTAGGGCGTATGTAATTCCGCCGTCAATCAGGGTATAACTCTGCAAAGCCACAGTGTTGGCTTTATCATCGTAGCGCTTAGCGTGATAGGCGGCGCTCAATCCGTACTGCCACTCGCCGCTACGTCGATCAACCCGTACTTTGCCGGATTGCTTGGCACGACGTGCCAGCTGATGGCCAGTCGCCTTATCCTTAGGGTCCATTAGAGCGATACCTACTGCGGCCTGCCAACCCGATAGTTTCCCAGACCAGTCCAATTCCAAGCCATCAATTGCCGCGCGATCCAGATTCACTGGGGCATAGGTGACCGGATCATAAGCGACCAGATCTTCAATGTCGGTATTAAACCAACGAAGCGCCCATGAGCCTGGTCCTGCGTCACCGCTTACTCCGACTTCATAAGAGGTAGATGACTCCACCTCAAGGTTCGGGTTGCCAAAACCCGGGTAATACAGGTCGTTGAAACTGGGAGCCTTGAACGCAGTGCCTAAACCTGCGTTAAAGCGCAGTCCACTTTCGGTTGACAGCGCATAATCCAGATTACCGGTGAAATGGTTGCCAAACTGCTCGTTATCATCAAACCGAAAACCTGCCACCATATCCTGGTTGGCGTAACCACCCTGCCATTGTCCGAACAGGCCAAGGTTCGAACGTGAGCTCACATCGTAACTGACCGATCCATCAACCGAATCATCCGCGTAATCAATTCCACCTGTTAGTAAATGGACGTCGGCGACGGGCCAATTCAGTTGCCAGCCGGCCTGATTGCGAGTGGTATTGAATTCGCCGTCGGAGATGTTATCTGCAAAGGTCTTGGAATCATCACGACTTTGCCCGACCTGAATCGTATTGCTCCATCCACCGTCTCCATCGGTGCGCCACTTCAGATTCAGCACCTGCTGCGCGTAGCTCGAGTCGTTAACCACCAGCGGACCTGCCCAAGGATTATCAAAACCAGTATTTCCGGATGCGTACAACAACGAAAGATCCAGTTCGCCAGTCCGACCAGTTGTGGGTCTATTCCATCGGGCGCTGAGCGAGGTATTGTCATATCCGTCTTTATCGCCCTGAGCGCCTACAGTGCTGTCGATTCCATCAGTATCGATCACATCGACCTGGACACTGAAGCGGCTGTCGCCAACCGGGCCTGAGATACCGACCCCTGCGTTCGCCGTGTTGTAGGTGCCATAACCCACTTCAGCATGCGCTTCGTGCCTATCACCGCCTTTGCGAGTGAAAATCTGGATTACGCCGCCTAGCGCCTCGGAACCGTAAAGACTTGATCTTGGCCCGCGGACAATCTCAATACGCTCAATCTGATCAAGAGGAAGGAACTGAAAAGCAGTTGCGCCTACAGTGGCGGAAAACAATTTGATACCATCAACGAGTGTCAGCACATGACCGGCATTGGTGCCGCGCATGAAAACGCTGGTATTTTTTCCGTAACCGCCGTTACGTGTGACCTCCAGGCCAACCTGGGACGACAGCAACTCTCCAAGGTCTCGAGCCGCACTGGTCTCGATATCCTCACGCGAGATTACAGTAACCGGGGCCAGCACCTCGTCAGCCGTCTGCGCAGTGCGTGTTGCAGTCACGATGACCGGGTCAGCAGCCTGGACTGACAGAACCATTAAAAAAGAAATTACAACAACAGCGGGGATCCCACTAATCGAGAGGTTTTTCACTGACTACTCCTTGCGCGCCACCCGTGCACTTAATGCGAGGAAGGGACCAGCGGTGTTGCGCCTAACCACAACCCGTAACCACCCCACGCGGTTTCATTGGGTCCACTACTGGTCGGTCTCCGGACTTGTGAGGGCACCTGGGTGCGGGATGGTGCGCCTTCCCACGGCATACGCCGCAGTGGCTTCATGCTACATCCTGTCCTCACCTACCGTTGCGGGGGCAGTGCCGGAATTACACAGATCGTGCGCACCGGCTTCCCGTTTACCTGCCTCACGTAGAAACAGGTAACCAACAGGGATAACCGCGCAACACTAATGACGAACTAAAGGAGTGTCAAGCGTTTTAGGCCGGAAGGTACCAACGCCCCTGTGGACTATCCAAAGACACCATCTGGTGGCGGTATAGCCGGGTCAATGTCGTCTCAGTGGCTATCCCCTGGGCTGGTCCATGCTCCACCTCACCATCGCCAAACAGCAACAGCAGGTGATCGCTAAAGCGCAGCGCAAGGTTCACATCATGCATTACCAGAATGACCAAGCCGCCCTGGCTTTTCCACTGCTGCACCATCCCACCAAGCACTGCGACCTGATGGTGCATATCCAGATGGTTGCCAGGCTCATCCAGCAGAACACATTTGGACTCCTGGACGAAGACTGCAGCGAGATCCACGCGGCGCCGTTCGCCGCCTGACAAAGAAGACATACTGCGACCCGCCAGGTGCGCCATGCCTACGCGTTCCAGTGCGGCCATCGCCTTATCGCGGTCGTGCGCGCCCTCCCCTCGCAGGGGGTTGATCCACGGATGGCGGCCGGTCAGCACGGTCTCAAGCACTGTAGTCGGAAATAGTGTTTCGCTGTCCTGAAACAACATGCTGAGCTGCTGTGCTCGCTCCCGTCGCGCGATCCTTTGAACCGGCCGCCCATTGAGTCGAACGTTGCCCGAGTTCGGAGGTCGGAGTCCCGCCAGAGTTTTAAGTAGGGTAGTTTTTCCAACCCCATTACACCCCAGCACACACCAGACCTGACCGGTCGAGAATTCCAGATCGAGGCCCTGGCAGATCCGGGCACCGCTGATTTCAATACTGAGATCTTGCAACACGATCGACATCAGTGAGCCACCGGAGTCATACTGCGGCGCAGCAATAGGAGAAACAACGGCACCCCCACAAACGCGGTAATCACGCCTACGGGTAACTGGATTGGAGCAAGGAGAGTTCTGGAAAACATTTCTGCCAGCACTAACAAGCTGCCGCCTCCCAGTACCGAGGCCGGTATCACAAAACGGTGATCGGACCCGCCCCATATACGCACTAGGTGGGGCACCACCAACCCAACAAAGCCAATCGCGCCTGCAAGGGTCACGGCCGATGCCGTCAGGATACCAGCCACCAGAAACAAACCCAGTCGAACTAGTCCAGTATCGACGCCTAATGACTGTGCGCGTAACTCGCCTAAGGTCAACACATTGAGGCTTCGGGCGAAAATGAGCGCAATGATCAGGGCGCCAGCCAGTATTCCACTTCGGAGTCCGCCAGGATACGATTCATGCACATCTCCCATGAGCCAGAACAACATCCCACGAAGATGGGTGTCTGGGCTGACAACAAGAATAAAACTCACGGCCGCCCCCCAACCTGCGGCCAATACCACCCCAGTCAACAGTAAACGGGTAGTCGACCAGTCGCCCTGCCCACGAGAGAGCATAAAAACCAACGCCATAGAGCCAAGCGCTCCGCCCGCGGCTGCCAATGAAACCCAGCCCTGGTGCCAGCCGAGCATCATCGCCAACAACGCGGCGACGGCGGCGCCTCCGGAAACCCCCAGCACATAGGGATCCGCGAGCGGGTTGCGCAACAGCGCCTGCATCAGTGTCCCGGCAAGGCCCAAAAGCCCGCCTACCACAAATGCATTCAATGCCCGTGGCAGACGCAGTTGGACTACGACAGCATAATCCACCGATAGATGCTCGCCACGAACTCCAGCGAGCACCTCAGCCCACTCGATAGAAACACTGCCCATAGTCAAGGCGAGAACGAAAGCTGTCAGGGTGATAAAACCCAGAATGGAAAGTTTCAAAAAGAAGGTTGTGGCGGCTTTTGGCATAGCGAGGAGGCGCTCGTTTGCGTGATGCTATGGCGTGATTATAGTGAGTCACAAAGATCAGCTGTGCCTTAGACCCTGGCGCCTGTGAGACGTATCCCTGCTTGAAAAAATTAAGGGATTAAGCGACTATTCACTACGGTGCCGGCCCCAATCGGGGTTAAAAGGGAACTAAGGTGCACAGTACCATGTGCAAACCTAGGCTGTACCCGCAACTGTAGGCGGCCAGCAGAGAATCAAATGTGCCACTGGCAAAACGCCGGGAAGGCCGACTCTTTGCATTGATCCGCAAGCCAGGAGACCTGCCAGCACCGGCGTCGTTTATCTCGGATCGGGAAAAATCTGAGGTGCGAAACCACCGCGGTGGGCGACGCGAAACGTCGTTCCAAAGCAGAGGATTCGCCATGAGACGAGAAGTGATTTCCAATATCGATAAGCAGCCAATTGACCTGGTCACAGGCACAAATGTGGTCAACTTGTGAGGGCTCGCGCACTACTCCCTGCGGTACTGGCGTCAACCGCGCTACACGCTGGTTTAGCAGCCCTTTGGACCACTGTAGCACCCGTTCCGTCGCTCGACCCGGCAATGCCATTTCGCACGCAGATCGAAGCTGTACTTATTGATGAAGCTCAGGACCTGGGTGACACTCCTTTGCCATCTGTGGCAGCGCCTGACTCCCCCGCCCTTTCAAACCAGATCGACCTTTTGAAAAAAGAGAACGATCAACTTAAGACGCTCACTGAGTCATTGCAAACACGACTGGCGCAGAACCGAAATAACCTGACCGAAGTGCAATCTGAAAATGACGAGCTCAAGGCCGCCGTAGTTACCCTTGAGCAAGATCATTCTGATCTGGAATCTGACAGAACACAGTTGCAACAACAGGTTGCGACAATGACCGAAAGCTACGAATACCTCGTCGAAGAAAAAACGGCTCTGGTGCAAGACAATCACAGGATTGCAGCCAACCTTGTCTTGACCAAACTGGAAAAAGATCAGCTAGCAGAAGAAAAAACCGCTATCCAAGGCGATTTAACCAGAGCCGGCGAGCACCATGACCGGCTAAAAACCAAGAACACCTCACTACTGGCCGCACAGGCAGATCTCAAAAACCAGGCAGCCTCTTTGCAACGAAACCATAGCAAGCTTCGGGACGAGGTAGTGGCTTTGAATACGACGATCGTCAAGCTGACTACAACGCGCGACAGCCTGGCCGAAAAAAACGCCGGAACTGTGCAAGCCGCGAAAAGCCTTGCGGCA
>CAUZJT010000106.1:0-9271 GCA_963580215.1 Gammaproteobacteria bacterium | reverse complement strand
CTTTGGTTGAACGACGGTATTTTGTCTATGGGGAGCGCTCTGGTGACTGAGGCGCTGATCATCGCCTTTACCACGTTTTTTGCAACTATTGGACCTGTGGATATTGCCGTGTTTCACTAGCAACACCTTTAATTGCAGGACCAGGAGCGATCGGTGCCGCTATTTTACTAATGACCAATACGGGTGGTGATCTTTACCAGCAGTTGGCGGTGATGGCGGGCTTGGGTGTGGTGTTGTTGTTGACCCTGTTGCTGTTGCTGGTATCAGGCCAGGTACACCGTCTACTCGGTGTTACCGGAATGAACGTGGTTAGCCGGATTTTCGGCGTATTGCTGACCGCACTTGCCGTGCAGTTCGTTTTTGACGGGATCAAGGAGTCTGGCCTGTTTCTGGGTTGATGCCAGAGACTGGTGGATTGTATGTTTGGGCATAGTCGTGACAGGACAGCCAGTCGTTCGCAAACATCTCACGCACCCGCGATAGGCTTTCCGGGTTAATTAAAGGGGCTGGGTTAACCCATTTTTCGGGCACCATCTGGGCGACTCCAAGAATTCCGTAGCAGGCCCACAAGTGCAGTCGTCGGCGTACTCGGTGAATAGTAGGGTTAGTCGCGGCGCGTGGAACAGGGTCAAAAAGCTGCTTTCCGACAAGTCTTGCCAGTTTCAGTTGTTTGTCACTCCAGGAGCTGTGAACGATCGAAAGATTGACCCGCTCACGCTGGTAGTGTGCCCCGGTAAACGCGCAAAGCTGGTCGATCAGTGCAAATGGGTCAGTCTGTAAATCTTCATGGAACAGTACCAGCGGTCTTGAGTTGAAACGTTGCTCTATGGCCTCGATCATGGCCATGAAGCGAACCTGTTGCGCCCCCCAGATGCGCGGTTGGTTGCTGTCCAGATCAAGATAATGTTCAAAGTCCAGACTGCCACCGTTCTTCAGGTATCGTCGGTAGTGAGAGGCGATCCACCGGTCATGTCGGCGCAGTACCAGAATGACCCGAGCATCGGGCTTGAACGCAGAGAATTCATCGATGCGTTGTTGCAGTCGGTAGGCCGCCTCGCGAGATACTAGATAACGGGCGCCCTTGGTTCGTTCAATAAGTCCTTGGTAGCCACGGTAGCGATCGCGGGGTATGTAGTGGATATTCTGCAGTATCGGGAAGACCCGATGCTGCAGATAAGTCGAAGCCGCTTTACCTAGTCCAACATGAAAATAGACTTGGTATTCGTTGTGGTTGCGGGCCACGGCGGGCGTGCTGACCGAATTCAGCCCTAGTTACTACGCTCGCTTTGTGCTCGCAAGGCAAGGTAGTTAATCAGGTCGATCAATTCGTTGTGTCCACCCGCCAGCGAGACCTTGGTGCGGTACTTGCCATCGACGATGATGGTTGGCACGCCGTCGGTTTCGTAACGGCCCGACATATCGGTCGCGTGGGAAACCATTGAATCGACCCCGAAGGAATTAAAAGTATCCAGAATCCGCTGCGGGTCCTGGCCCTTATCAGCCACCCAGTCCGCCAGTTGTTCGACAGTAACAATCCGCTTGCGGTCCGTGTGTATGGCACCGAAATAGGCCTCGTGCAGTGAGTCAACCAGTCCCAGAGCCACGAAGGTATAGAACACTCGCGCATCAAAGGCCCAGGAGCGGTTCAGGACTGCAGGTAGCCGGACATATTCAATAAAGTCAGGTTTACTTTTTAGCCACTTGTTCAGATAAGGCTCCAATTCAAAACAGTGCGGGCATCGGTACCAGAAGAGTTCCAGCACCTCAATTTTGTCCCCGGTATGAACGGGTTGTGGGATTTTCAAAGGGAAATAATTGATTCCTTGTTCGTATTCCTGTCCTGTAACTGGTAGCGCGAAAGCCAGCAGCAGTGCCAGGGTGCTTATTACTTTTGTCATCAATGGAGTCCTCGAAAACGCATATCGCCAATCAACTCAGTCGAGCCTGAAGTATTTCCTTCAGGCCATCGAAGTTGCCGTTACTCATCATCACGATCTGATCACCGGGTTTTGCTTTGTCGCTGATGGTATCAACGATTTGGGTGAGGGAATCGCATACCATAAGTGTAGTCCGATCCGGATCAAGCGCAAGTTCTGCCGGATCCCAATCAAGATCAGCCCGCCGTCGGACTATGGCGATATCAGCCAATGCCAGGGCTTTCCCTAGAGCATCACGATGAACCCCCTGCCTCATAGTGTTGGAACGTAGTTCCAGCACGGCAATCAGTTGTCCCGGGGCGTTCTTCGAGCGCAGCGCCTGCAGGGTTTCGCGCACCGCGGTTGGGTGGTGGGCAAAATCATCGAACAGTGCGACGGCGTCACCTGGGTTGACCCGCTCAAGCCGACGTCGGGGTAAACGGAACTCTGCCAAGGCGGCACAGGCCTGCACGGGATCGGCACCCGCGGCATCGCTGGCGACAATGGCGGCCAGCGCGTTGGCCATGTTGTGTCTGCCGATGATGCTCCACTCGACCGTTGCCAGATGTTGGCCATGGCGGGAGACGTCGAAGTGACAGCAATCGGACTGGCGGGGCGTCGCTTGCCACTCGGCTGTCTCGGCGCCACAGATACTGTAACGCACAACCTGTGACCAGTAGCCACGCTCCAAAAGAGTCTCCAGTACCGGGTGATCGGCATTGACTACGATGGTTCCCTCAGCAGGTACGGTGCGCAGCAGGTATTCGAACTGTTTTTCGATATCACTGATCGAATTGAAGATGTCGGCATGGTCAAACTCGAGATTACCCAATACCAGCACCTGTGGATGGTAGTGTACAAACTTTGAGCGCTTGTCAAAAAAAGCCGTATCGTACTCGTCTGCCTCAATCACAAACCACGGGCCCGTGCCGAGTCGAGCGGATACCGGGAAATTGCCCGGCACACCGCCGATCAAGAAACCCGGGGTGTGACCGCTATGGTCAAGGATGAAGGCGGCCATGGCGCTGGTTGTGGTTTTGCCATGAGTGCCGGCTACCGCAAGCATTGACCGCCCGGGCAGTAGATGCTCCATTAGCCATTGTGGGCCCGAGGTATAGGGGATATGCTGACTGAGCACATGCTCCACCAGCGGATTACCGCGTGACAGTGCGTTACCTATAATCGCAAGTTCAGGTGCTTTGCCCCATTGACTCGGGTCATAACCACTGTGTATTGATATATCCTCGTCCCCGAGCAGAGTACTCATGGGCGGATAGATATTGACATCGGATCCGCTTACTTGATGACCTGCTTCGCGGGCGATCAGCGCCAGGCCACCCATAAAGGTGCCGCCTATGCCAAGAATGTGAACCCGTGCACTCAACCAGGAGAACTGCCCATGAGCGTCGTGACTGCTACCATGATCAGCGACTGACAACCGATAATGATCAACAGGGCTGCGCCGATTCCACTGTCCATCGCCTGGCGCAATATTGAGGTCATCACTGTGAGAGACCATACAGCTATCCCCGCAGCAATTAGCAGTGGAGTAGTCAGGGCTACCAGTGGTTCCGATTCAATCGGGAGCAACCCCTCATGCCAGCCGAAAAAGGGCAGTGCAAGCAGTTGCAGTAAGGTGGTAGCACCGAACATGGCCGTGAGTGTTTGCATAGAACGCTCACTTTTGCCACGAAAACGCAACATCAAACTGATTAGCCCTGCGAACAGTAGCACCTGTCCCACAGACATTATGGTGCCGCGCAGGATGCCGGCGTTTGGGATCGCATTAATGGCGCTGCTCAATATGGCCGCGATGGCAGTTACAAGCAACAGCGCTTCTGAGCGGGGCATGTCCTGGGCCTTTCCTCGGAACAGGCACAGGTTGATGAATATCTGAAAGTATTGCAGCATGTGATCTGGACGCTTGTAAACGAGGCGCGATGATATCATTAGCGATCGAACTGATTGTTTCTTAGTTGCCCCCGCTAGAACATAAGGATCCCCATTGAGAGTTGACCCCTCCAAAGTTTTTATCGACAACCAGGCCGATCTTGACGATCTGATGGCAGATGCAATGGGTGCGCCGTGGGTTTCTGTAGATACCGAGTTTGAGCGGATTCGGACTTTTTTCCCGAGACTTTGCCTGATCCAGATGGCCACGCCACAGTGGACGGTATGTATTGACCCGCTCGCTGACATTACCCTTTCGGGGGTCGGTGCGTTACTGGCATCTGCCGAGCCGGTAAAGATATTTCATGCCGCTCGCCAGGATATGGAGGTTTTACAGCACACCCTGGGCATATTGCCTGGGACCTTGTTCGACACTCAGATTGCAGCCGCATTGGCTGGTTTTGGCGAACAGGTCGGTTATGCCCGGTTGGTGAAAGAGATTTGTGACGTCGAGTTGTCGAAGGCATATACCCGTACCGCATGGTGTCGACGCCCGCTCATTGATGAGGAAATTCGCTATGCGCTGGATGATGCCCACTATCTCGGGGATCTTCATCAGCATTTAAAAACCCTTTTGGACCAGCGCGGACGTACTGCTTGGGCCACAGAGGACTTTAGCCTTCTGGCTTGCGGTGACGTAATCGAGGCAGGCGCTGCGAGTGCAGTCAAGCGGATATTGCGGGCATGTAGTTCGTTCGACCGAGAGGGTCAAAGCGTAGCGCATGCGTTGGCGCTGTGGCGTGAGGAGGCTGCACGGCGTCTCGATCGCCCTCGGGAATGGTTACTGGCTCTTGATGTAATCGTCGAGATTGCCCGTTCACGCCCCCAAAGCCTAACCCAGCTAGAGCAGTTACCTGGAGTCGAGTCGGGCACAGTCAAACGCCGTGGCCAGGCGATACTAGAGGTCGTAGAACGCGCTCACAGTGAAGCTGTTAATTACACCCCTTTGCAAAAGCCAGGGCGTGTGGACCCTGCAATTAAGGCGCTGGGGAATCAGATGTGGTCATATCTATCAGCCCTATGTACCGAGGCGGATCTGCCAACAGCCAGCGTTGCCCGTCGCGACGATATTCGCCGCCTGGCGTCTGGCGAGCGTGATTTACCATTGCTGAAGGGCTGGCGTCGCCAATTTGCTGGCGAGGCCTTGCTGGAGATCTCAACTCAGACGGATGAGTAATTGACTTGTTAGAATGGCTGTATCAATTATGATACTGTATTGATGGAGGTCGACAAAATGCCTGGATTACGTACGATACTGGTTCCATTTAACAATACTCAACCCACGGCTGCTGCTATTGACGCCGCACGCCTGATTTCGGAGGACTCGCGAGCCTACATCGAAGGCGCCTATTGCCGTCAGGTACTCCCGATTATTGCTGGCGAAGGCATTACCCTGCCAGGCGATTATCTGGCCGAGTTCGAGGAAGAAGGTAAGCAGCAGGCGACACTCGCTCGCGAGACCTTTGAATCACTGATTGGCGCCCGGGGCATCCCGATGGGGTCACTGAAAGGTGAGGGGGTTCGAGCCGGCTGGACCGAAATGATGGGCACGGGTCCTGAAGGAATTGGGGAATACGCCCGCGCTTTTGGCATTAGCGTGCTTTCGAGGGATCTGTCCGGCGGTAATGCGGACTGGAAAAGCACTGCTGAGGCGCTGTTGTTTGAAAGCGGTCGGCCACTGTTGCTGGTCAGTGATGAGATACCCGAAACGATTGGTCGGCGCATCCTCATTGCCTGGAATGGTAGCACCGAGAGCGCACGGGCCTTGAGCGCCGCACGACCGTTGTTGGCCACCTGCGAAGCTGTGCAGGTACTGGCTGTTGAGGGGGGATTGGTATCTGGGCCCGATGTTGAGCTCATCACGGCCCACCTGCGCGCCAGTGGTTTCAAGGCGCAGGCCAAAACCCGCGATAGCAGCGGCACGACCGTGGGTCAGGTTATTGTCTCTGAAGCGCAGGACTTTGAGGCAGACCTCATTGTTAAAGGAGCCTTTACCCATAGCCGCCTGCGTCAACTAGTTTTTGGTGGCCCTACCAGCCATATTTTTAACCATGCCACCTGCCCAGTCATTATGTGTCACTAGCACTTTCTAACTATAAGACGTGACGTAAATTCTTCAAATGTGACAAAAGAGGCTCTCCTGAGTACCACAAGGAGTACCACATTTGAAGAACATAACCAAGGGCTGGCTATCCACGCTAAGATCCAAGGCCGAGAGGTACGATGTCTACGACGGCAATCTGTTAACGCCTGTCCAGCCCCAGCGGCAGGGTGATGTTCTACGTCTACACGACTTCTGGCGGCTCTCCTAAGAAGTACAAGCTGGGTTCATTCCCAGATAACAGACCCGATGAGTACCAGATTAATAAGGTGGCTGCTGAGTACCGTCGCATCTGGTCCAGCCTTCATCTACCAGTTGGGATGTGACCCATAAACCTTGAGCGGCAATCACATCGGGCAAATGTATTCCACAAATGGTAGCTCGCGAACTGTGATGCCTGATCATTTAACGACATTAGTACGTCCCAAGACCTCCCAGGGCTCATGGGAGTAATCAGATAAATGACTTAGCGACATCACGAGTTCCGCACAACCGCCGTTATGTAAAGTAATCAAACGATCGCTGGGCTAGAGCCTGCATAATCGTAAAATTATGGGCTAATTTAGGGCGGAAACTAATCAGTGAATTACAGGCAACAAAGGGCCTGATAGCCTCAATCGTTGCCACAGGATCCCAGCATCGAGAGGGTGGGGGCAAACAATACCACGGGCATGCGCGGGGATATAACATCAGATGCACTGACTGGATCGAATTTCTACTAGGTATACCACCACAGGCAAATGGCGTCGTACCCACCCCTTTCTACACGGTGATTTATATATACCCCATCCACCTACCGGACTGGGATTTCAAACACCGGATATTGGTGGCCTCAGATTTGGCGGTGGGCGAGTCTAAATTTTGGTTGAGAATAAATGAGGTTAACAGTCGCTAGTGGCACCCCTATCACCACCACTAATCATCTCCAGTTCAAAGTCTGTAAGGTCACCATCTTGTCCTAGAAAATCAGTATGGGCGTAGACCTTATCTGAGGTAATGGTCTACCCATGAGTCTTGGCAAGGATGGCGATACCATCACCAAGGTCAGCACTGTTGACAGTGGCAGTATTTACGATAGAAATAACCTGTTCTTGTAGGCCTTCATCTTCGAGGATGGCATTACGGAATGATTGAAAATCAGACATCAAATTCTCCAAGTCTGGTTGGGATGAATGCGCCGTTAACTTCTCCCGCCTCTATTAACACCCCCATCGGTCTTTCTTCAATTGAACATATGGTCTCCGCTCAGCGGTGGAGTATTCAGCGCACTCCAGAATTGCTGGATGGTAGACTCTGGCAACTCTTAAGAGAGGTAAAAACTTCAGTTCACAACAGCAAGAATGGGGAAAGAAAAAATGGCTTTAATATCTATGTGTATGCCGATACTGCCGGGCAAAAAAGAGAAATGGCAACAGATGATGGTTACTATTAATGAAGCCGCCGCAAAGGTTGAAATGGATCAATCTAGAGAAGAGGCTGGAGTACATGAGCGTACATTTCTACAAGAAACAGTCGACGGTGACTTCGTCATTTTGACGTTCGAAGGGGAAAATCCTGCTGAGAGTCTGGGGAAGATTATGGCTTCTGCCCCTGAAGAATTTGCCGCATTCGCGTTAGAAGTGCACGGTCTGGATATGAAGGCCCCACCACCACCATTACCCCAGCTTGTTTATGACAGTCGGGCCTAAGAATACCCCTGTTAGGGGGCGGCTCAACTGGGAAATGTGATGGAGGTCGCGCGAGTTAGCAAGGTGAGGCTATGAACCCGCCCACCCGTTGTGGCCATGGCCTAGGCCAAGACAGTGATTCATCAACAGGTGAACAGAATCACATGCGCCGTCTTATACCCCCTTTTGCTACGTGCCCGCCGGCTTAGAGCCAAGGAGGCGATAAAGACCGCCTCTTCGAGTACGTCACCCACTGGCACCGCTGGCTACATGGAGGACTTAAAGGATCAGTCACACGCAAAGGAGGCGTACGACGTTATTACATATACATCCTAAGGCGATTGGGAATTCCCTGACTCCCCTACCCGCCGGTTGATGACCGGGGGATAGGGGGTAAGGCGAGTGTCTTAGATGATTTAAGACTCCCATCTTTGTTTTGTGGTTGATCAATCTAACAATGCGGGATCGTTGAATTGACTAGGGTACAAAACCTGGGCAAATTGCAGTATTGTTGGGATTATTCGTGATTGGGAACGACTTGCCGTCAATTAAGGAAGGAATATCATCGCGGTTGTAATACACCAAATCATTGCTCGCATCAAATGGCACTGCGCTCTGCGCGACACAATCCTCGCACCTCACAACTCTGCCTACAAATAAAAAGCGGCTGCTAAAGTACCGCGCGCACGTTTGCACTCCGGATGGCTCCTGCTTACAGTAATCCCCCGATTCCATGCCCTGCCCTTGGCACATGACTCCCTCGTAATCGCATACCTCGCTACCTTCCACCACGCCGTTACCGCAAATAGTCGCCACTGTTATGGGCGCAACATGCTGGATCACAACGTCGTCGCGCACCTTTGCCCGCGGGCCACATTTCTTGTCTTTCTTGCGCACGACAAGGGATAATACATACGAGCCTACTGGCAGTTTGCCAAAACGTGCTGTTACCTGCCCCTTTGAGGCAGTCGTTTTAAAGGTCCCATCGTATTGTGCGTGCTTCTCGTCTGTATTAATGTTGGAAATGGAAATACAGACATCGTTGCCCGCAGCTGCTCCGGTGGCTGTCCAGGCTATATCAAACGTAACATCCGTCTCAATCACCTGCCCGCTAGCCGGACTGGTAATCGTTATAGTAGATTCGACATCCTTACCATCATCTGTCGGCGGCGGCCCTGTAGGCTCATCTACTGTCGCATCCCCATCATGATCATCTTTATTCCCACCACCGGTATTGCCACCCCCTGTATTGCCCCCACCGGTACTGCCACCACTTGAGGCTTTAACGATACTGAAGGTCTTATCACTTAGATCATTGATCTTGGCACCACCTTTAAAGGCCATAACCTTGATCTTGTATTTACTGCCAACAGGATATTTGTTAGTTGTTGGGATCTTCCAGGAATACTTGCCCGTGTTCTTAGTCTTTTTAGCAAGAAAGCGAAAACCTTTGTCTTTGCCTTTCACTACCCGGGTCAGTTGGATCTTGACGAATTTACCGCCGTTGCCCTTATTCCACTTGATAACGTGAGTACTGCCTTGCTCTAGTTCTTCTTTCTTATTGGGAAAGGTGACCTTTATAGTTGAGCTGGTAGTGCCTTTAGCAATGGTAAAGGCTTTATCACTGGTATCGGTGA
>CAUZJT010000105.1:0-9275 GCA_963580215.1 Gammaproteobacteria bacterium | reverse complement strand
CGCCTAGCGGTCTTTCAATTAAGTGATTTTTAAGTGTCGACTGAATATCAGATAGGGTTGATTGAATTCCACTAGTATGGCGCAGTAAGTCCCTAATGTTAGGGCTGCTAGCATCGGCTAGACTCAGCTCAGGGATGTAAGTTATGACCGGATCTTTCTCCGAGCCTATCAGGCCCTCCTCTATAGCCATTCCGACCAGCATCGCAACAATATTTTTGGCCATGGACATGCCGTTAACGTTTAAGCCTCTTCTTGCATCGGGACTATAAGCTTCATAGAGTATCTCTCCGCGCTGTTGCACGATCAGCGCCTGAGTCTGGCTGCTGGCAAACCAAGCGTCTAAGTCTTTGTGTACTATTTTAGTTATTGGAACCGAGGTTAGTTTCGGTTCTGCGCCGCGGATAGAATCCAAAGATCCGAGCATTGTCGAATCAGGGTCGGTTATCAATTCATTTAGGTGGGCGTTTGCCTCTAGCATCAGAACGTTATACGCGCGTTCGTTAGCGAAAATCGCCAGCATTAATAGGCAGATCGTTGCCATTAGAATCAATCGTTTTTTAGCTATCCCCATGCCGTTGGATGATATCATGGTGGATTGATGAAATATTGAAATTTCGTTCCTTTGGAGAAAGGAAAAGAGATAATAGTGGGCCGCCTTATATCTCAAAAATTCGCCTTAGATGCCCAGCTATGTTGAGGTCTAAATATGCTATCAAGTTGACGGCCTATTGTGCGCAGATCATAGTCGCTTGTTTCCGGCGGTCAAGAGTAACTATGTTAACAGTTTTTTCTTGCAGATAGCGGCGGAAATTATCTTGCGAATCGTCTAAACTGTTACATGGAGTTATGAAGGAGGTCCCTGTGGATGAAGTTACTCAAATTTTTCAATCAATTCGGTTGAGTATTTCTCGAACTGTGTCGAAAATTGTCCCTATCGGTGACGTCGAAGATGTTGTTCAGGAAACCTATGTGCGAATGTTGCTCGTTGACGAACCTAGTAAGATTGAGAACCCAAAATCGTACCTGTTCAAAATCGCTCGTAATTTGGCCCTCGACAGCGTAAAAAGTGCGGCAAGTCGTCTGACCGAATCTTGGGACGATAGTATGGACGGCGATGCAGTCGGCCCCAGCCATGACTATGACGAAACGTTCGAGAGAGCTGCGTCCAGCGAAGAATTTGGCCACTTTTGTGAGGCCGTACGACAGCTGCCTAAGCAGGCGCGCAGGGTGTTTGTTTTAAAGAAGGTTTATGGTTATTCGCAGCGAGAAATTGCCCGCGAACTAGGTATCGCCGAAAGTACCGTAGAAAAACATATATCTTTGGCTGTTAGGAAATGTTCAATCTATATGAGGAAACTGGATGCAGTCGATTCGGGCAGGTATCAACTGGAGAAATTAGGTAGGAGTAACTCAGAGTGAGTAATATCCACGATATTAGGAAACAGAGTGCCTCGGTAGAGCAATGCTGTGAGGCGGCAGGTGATTGGATAGCAAAAATGGACAAGGGCCTGTCCGAAGCTGAAATGCACGCCCTTCGAGAATGGCTGAAAGCTGATCCAATGAACGAATCAGAGCTGCTGCAGATGGCTCAAATGTGGGATAAAATGGACGTATTGATGCGCTTGGCAGAACTGTTCCCGCATGCAAAGCAAGATCAAGCACCCGAAGGGACTCGAAGGACATACCGATTTGCGATGGCAGCCTCCTTGGTTTGCGCCGTAATGGTAGCTATTAGCCTGAACGGATCACAATACGAGTCAAGTTCTGAATTGCACGCCGACGTGGCTACCTATGAGACTTCCATTGGTGGGTTATCGAAAATTGCGCTTTCGGACGGCTCAGAAATTACCTTGAATACAGGAAGCCGGGTGGAGGTCAACTATAGTAATCAGCAGCGGGTAGTCAAACTTGAGCGTGGTGAAATGCATATTAACGTGGCGCATGATGCAGCTAGACCCCTAAGTGTCATTGCAGCTGGGCGCGTTGTGCAAGCAATAGGGACTGCCTTCAGCGTAAAAATCCAGACGCCAGAGCGAATAGAGGTGGTGGTTGATGACGGTAGAGTCCGCATAGGAATGCATGAAAAAGACACTGTCGCTTTCGATCATCGTGAGTCGATTAATATTCTTGATGATCAATCGCTTGTAGTCATTAAAGGAAGGCGTTTGATTTTAGACGAGAAAGTCGAGAGATTGGAGGTGTTGGAGCCCGAGGATATGACTGCGCAATTGTCTTGGCGGAGCGGCAACATCATCTTTCGTGGCGAATCTCTTGCGACTGCTGTTGCCGAGGTCGGTCGTTACACTCCGGTCGAGTTTGTCTTTTTGGATCCAAAGCTCAAGAAGCTGCGTGTTGCAGGTCTGTTTAAGGTGGGAGATATATCCGGATTTTTGAGTACCTTGGAAGCCAATTTCAACATATTGTCTGAGCGTGGTGATAATGAACAAATTTTTCTTTCGTCGGCCAACATGGAAGGCAATGATTCTTCAAAATAGCGGCAGCTAGGAAATAAAATACAGCTAATAGCAAGGTTAATGGGTCATGGACTTCTTTGCTGAGTGTTGCTAATCTTTCAATATATTAATTAAAATATGAATAAATGTTCCCTTTAAGCTGGCGGAAAACTCAACTTCAGTCGTCTTCCTTAATAGCAGTTAGTTTGTTTTATGGGGAGTCATTTAGCTTCGCCGATATTAAGTGGGTGAAGACCCTATGTTTAACGCTTGCCTTGTGTGTATGTTCAACTTCTGCCTTTGGTGAATCCACCATGGTAGGTTCAAAGCAAGCTAAAACATATTCTTTCGATATCCCTATCCTACGAGCTGATATTGCGCTCATTGAGTTTGCAGAGCAGGCCGGCATAACATTATTGTTTTCGTTTGACGAAACTAAGTTAAAAACAGGCAATCGTTTAAACGGGCAATATGAAATTATCGAGGCTCTCGATATTCTTCTGGCTAGCACAGGACTCTACATCTCAATGGGTAATGAGGGGCAAATCAGCATCGCCTCAAAAGTTGAATTGGAAAAGGGTAAAACTGTGAACATATCAAAAAGAAACAGTGTTTGGGGGGTATTAGTGTCTTTGTTTGTTGGCTCTGCGCTCGAAGCGCAGGAGATAGTCGCTGACGATCACGATGGAAGAATTGAGGAGGTCGTAGTCATTTCTCAAAAGGGAGCGGGTTCTGTTTCTACGCAGGAGTTGCCAGCATCGGTGGTAACGATATCTGAGTCTATGATGAGAACCGCTTTCACCATGGATCTTGTCGACATTGGCCATATGACACCTAATGCCGAGCTCGGTAACGTCGGCACCTACACTGGCTACCCTAATTTTAACATCAGAGGGATGGGGATCAACGGATCCACGCGTAGTCTCGACCCGGCTGTAGGTGTATTTGTCGATGGGATTTACGTTGGATATACTCCAGGCTCACTGGCGAGTACATTCGATAGGGAGGCTGTTGAAATATTGCGCGGCCCGCAGGGAACACTTCTAGGTCGAAACGTAACTGGCGGCGCCGTGTTAACGCGCAGCAAAAGACCCACCGGTGAATTTGGCGGTAATGTTGACGTAGGTTTTGGAGATTATGGCGCAACAGAGTTTGCCTTTAGTGTTGAGGGAGCCCTCAGCGATACGCTAGCGGCTAAGGTTGCAGTCATTAAGTCAGATCGTGATGGCTACTACGAGGATAACAATGGGGGTTCAGTCGATACCACCATATGGGCAGCTGGGATGCCTGAGTCGGACACCGGCGACAAGGTGGGCGTCGACCTAACTATTATCAGGCCCATGCTGAAGTGGACCCCAAGTGATGCCTTTGATGCCACCTTTATTTTTGAGCATCTGGAGAGCGACACCGGTAGTGCGAATTCTCAGAACATAGTACACAACTGTGTGCCTGTTGCTGGTGTCCAGTCCAATTCCTCCATGTGTGGTACCGGATCTAGATTTATGGCGCAAAACACGTGGGGCTTTACACCACCCGCAGGTAAATACGACATCAATCATGATCTAATCGGCTATACCAGATTTGAAGTGGATTCTTTGGTAGTTGAGGCTAATTGGAACCTTGATTACGGCGTTGTAACAGCGCTGGCAGGTTGGAGAGACATGACGTACGACACAAGCACTGACTTTGATGGAACTCCGTTCACCATCTTTCACTTTAACGACAATAAAGAGACGGCAGAGCAAACCAGCATAGAGGTTCGTTACGCGTCGACGTTCTCTGATACGTTTGATTTTGTGGCAGGCGTGTCTTTGTTCGATCAGGAGTACATGATCGGAGAGCGCAGGAATTTCTTTCTTGTCTTGAACAGCGCGGGTGTCGCAACAACTGAGCATAAAACGTCTGGAATTTTCGGGGAAGGTAACTATCACGTGAATGATGAGTTGACGTTGACCTTGGGTGGACGGTGGACGAAGGAAGAGAAGTCGATGGACATAGGTATACTCGGTTCATGTGAGCTGGATTTCTCTAGCTGTTCGACGGTTTTGAAGAAGCAAGGCGAGTGGAGTAACTTCTCACCAAAGGTCGCGGCGACCTATAATTTGAGCGAAGATCAGATGATCTACGCTAGCTATACCAAAGGATTCAGAAGCGGCTCATTTAACTCACGCGCGACAGTCGAGGGCTCGATTGGGCCATCCGACCCAGAAACCGCTGAGTCCTTTGAGCTTGGTTACAAATCAACGTTTCTTGATGGTAGAGGAGTCTTTAATCTGACCTATTTCCAGGCAGACTATGAAGACCTTATTTTCTTCGTGAACATGCCTTGTGCCCAGGGCGCCTGCCTGGTATTCGAGAATGCCGGTAGTGCGGAGATCTCGGGTTGGGAGGCTGAGTTTAAGTTGAAGACTTTTGGTGGGCTTTCGATTGACGCTTCGGTGGGGACAAATGATCCTGAGTACACCGAAATCAAGTATTTTGATGCGGATGCCAATGGGACGATTAATGCGGCTGATAATGCAATGGCAACGGGCTGGGATTTTGTTAAGAACCCAGAGTTAACTTACAGCCTTGGCGCTACCTATGAGACGGCGATGTCCAATGGTGGGGCAGTCATTACAAGAGTGGCTTACTTCTGGAAAGATGACTACATGACTGATGTGTACAACAAGCCATGGTTGATGCAAGAGTCGTTTGGTTTGGTTGATGCGAGTATTGCCTATGTGAATCCGGCCGGTAATATGCGGGTGTCGTTATACGGCAAGAATCTTACTGACGAAGAGTACTTTGATTACGCGGCTGATGTTGGAGGATTGGATTCGGCCCAATGGGGCGGAACTCCCGCGACTTGGGGCGTTCGTGTTACATATGAGTATTAATCCTTAAGGGTGACAAACAAGGCGAGCTAACCACTCGTCTTTTTTGTGTCTGTCAGGAGCTGTGAGTACCATATAGAGTCGGTTCGGATAGTTAATGGACTGCCGGGTCAGGTCCAGTAGACTAGCTCGGCTAATTCTCCAGACAGCCTGATCTAATCTATAGCTAGTAAGCTTTCCAGGATACGGTGGCCTGCGCAGAACATTGTCTGTACTACCGCCCCGTAACGATCCAAGCTAGTACAGGTTTCGTGATCACACTAAGATTTTAATCCGAAATTGCCATTCCCCACAACTCCAATCTATCGGGTGGAATGATGTTTCCTGATAATACTGTTGATGGAAACCCCATAGATGTCGGTTATGCTCGGATGAGCGCCCGATGGGAGCCGCTTGCAGAGGTTACCCAGGTCAAGGGAGATTCTGAAACACACCCCATATTGTCGCCAGACGATGAATTTTCTGATTTTGAGACATTCGATACCAATCTGGGGCTCAAGAAAACCAAAGAAAACAAACTTAAGCATGATTATGCAAGAGGTGCTTTAAAGCAGGGATTACTGTATGAGCAAAAATTTCAGGTTAATCCTTATAAATTTGGCATGATAGGAAGTACAGACGGTCACAACAGTTTGTCGACACCTGAGGAAGACAATTTTTTTGGCAAGTTCGTGGAATCTGAACCGCGATCGGAGAGGACCAGCTCCAAGTTAGCGGGCGACCGCCTCTGGGAAAATTGGAGCATATCGGCGTCCGGCTACGCAGCTGTTTGGGCCACTGAAAATACTCGCGAGGCGCTCTTTGCCGCCATGAAGCGAAAAGAGGTCTATGCGACAACAGGCTCGCACATAAGGGTTAGATTCTTTGGAGGGTGGGAATATACAGATTCGATGATAGACAAGCCGAATTATGAGGAGTTGGGATATCGATATGGTGTTCCCATGGGTGGTGACTTGATTAATGGAGGGCTAAAGAAATCGCCTACTTTTATGTTTTCGGCATCTAAAGACCCCCTCGGCGCGAATCTAGACCGAATACAAATAGTTAAAGGTTGGCTTGATAAACGCGGCCAGCTTCATGAAAAAGTATATAATGTCGCATGGGCCGGAGCGAGGGTGCCAGATGAAAAAACAGGATTTTTGAGACCTATAGGCTCAACTGTAAGTGAAGAGGATGCGACGTATGATAACTCTATCGGCGATTATCATTTATCAGGTATTTGGACAGACCCAGATTTTGATGAAGGGCAGAGGAGTTTCTATTATTGCCGAGTTATAGAGATACCTAGACCAAGATGGACTCTCAAAGACGCTGTTTTCTTTGATATTATGTTACCAGATGAAGTTCCGAAAGTGATTCAAGATAGAGCCTATACATCACCTATTTGGTATCAGCCGAATTAATAGTCAGTGTTTATAATTAGTTCATTCAGGCAAATTACTGAATAGATAAATAAAAAAATGAGGACACAAGTATGAATTGTTACCAACTGTTTAAAGCCACTGCACTCTCGCTGCTGCTCCTATGCATGTCTGGCTGCGATAGGGCGTCTGAGGTTTCTTCGGCTGATAACGCGCCGGCTGCAGAAGCCCAGAGCCCAGGCAAGGTGAGCGATTCGACTGTTGAAGAGGGTAGCTATTCACCGCCGGTACGCAATCCTACGCCGCAACTATATTGGGGCGACACGCACCTGCACACCCAGCTATCAGCCGACGCCTACCTCACTGGAACTCGCTTGACCAGCGAGATTGCCTTTCAGTTTGCCCGTGGCAAGATTGTCACCGCGGATAACGGGATGCGTGTAAAGCTGCGCCGCCCACTGGATTTTCTTGCTATTGCTGACCACGGAACCAGCCTTGGGATTTTCCCTCGGTTAATGGACAACGATCCAGCATTGGCAGACTGGGAGGTGGGCAAGCGCTGGAGCGCGTACCTACAAGCGGGTAATATTGAAGACTTGATTAATGAGTGGGCGCCTAGTATGAATTCGGTTGACCCCAAATTCCAGAATACCCCAAAAGTGCGAGCATCTATCTGGGAACACAGCGTAGCTACCGCTGATGCCCATAATGAACCGGGATTATTTACCGCCTTTGCTGCCTATGAATGGACGTCGGCGCCAGACGGTAACAACCTACATAGGGTAGTTCTGTATAAGGATGGCGCAGAAAAGGTGACACAAACTCTGCCCTTTACTGCGCAAGATAGCCCGGATCCTGAACAGCTTTGGTCATTCTTTGAGGACTATGAGCGCTTGACGGGGGGCGAGGTGCTCGCTATCCCACACAACAGCAATGTCAGTAACGGCCGTATGTTTTCTCCGCAGCGTGAGAATGGTAGCCCGTTAGATAAACAATATGTGGCGCATCGCGCGCGATGGGAGCCGGTACTTGAGGTGACTCAGGTCAAGGGGGATTCCGAGACCCACCCCTATCTCTCTCCTGATGACCCCTTTGCCGATTTCGAGACCTGGGACGAGGGTAATATTGCCATGTCAGCCCTTAAGGAACCTTGGATGCTACAGTACGATTATGCGCGATCTGCCCTTAAAGATGGCTTGGCCTATGAGGCGGCGCTGGGTGTCAATCCGTTTAAATTTGGCATGATCGGCAGCACCGACTCGCACACCGGATTGAGCACCTCTGCCGAGAACAACTTTTTTGGCAAATTTTTAGAGTCTGAGCCGAAGCCTGATCGGATAACAGAAAAAATGGCTGGCGTGTTGCAAGAAAGTTGGCAGTTGGGCGCAGCCGGACTGGCTGCTGTCTGGGCAGAAGAAAATACCCGCGAAGCTCTGTTTGCCGCTATTAAGCGACGGGAAGTGTATGCCACCACAGGTCCTCGTATCGAGGTTCGCTTTTTTGCCGGCTGGGCGTTTAACCCACAGGATCTTCAGTCTCCCGATCTATCAGTCGTCGGCTATCACAAAGGTGTTCCCATGGGCGCCGATCTAGCAAGCGCGCCAGTTGGACAGTCGCCGAGCTTTTTATTGGCGGCCAGCAAGGATCCTGACGGTGCCAATTTGGATCGAATTCAGGTCATCAAGGGTTGGGTCGATAGCGCAGGCAAGACGCAAGAGAAGGTCTATGATGTGGCCCTTTCGGGTGGGCGCAAGGCCGACCAGTCCGTGGGCACTAGTGTCAGACTGGAGGACGCCTCCTATACAAATTCCATTGGCGTCAGTGAGTTTGCCGAGGTTTGGGTGGACCCCGATTTTGATCCCGAATTGAGAGCGTTTTATTACGTACGGGTACTGGAGATTCCGACCCCCCGCTGGACCACATACGATGCTCACCGATTTAAAGTCGCGCTCGAAGAAAATGTCAGAACCGTCGTGCAGGACCGAGCCTACACCTCAGCTATATGGTACACGCCATAGTATACTCTTCGCATGACTGGCTTCGGGTTACGCTCATAGTTTAAAACTCCTTGTCGCTAAGGGGTTTTTCATTTCTGGGATAAGGCGGCTTTACATGCCTGGGCTCTGGGCTGCCCGTAGTCTGTTTTCGGTTCTTTAGGGAGATAACCACGCCCAGTAACGGAGGCCAAGCAGCGAGGAAGAGGCTCCCTTAAAGATGCTGTGGAGGCATTGCTTGGGCCTTATGCATTGTTCTATCTAACATAAAATTGAGGAACGCCGCGTGCTCGAGAAATTTGATCGCTACCCTCTTACCTTTGGCAAAACACCGATAGAGTATTTGCCACGCCTGACAGAAGCGCTAGGCAGCAAGGTCCAGATTTATGCCAAACGTGATGACTGTAACTCTGGTCTAGCCTGCGGCGGCAACAAACTGCGAAAGCTGGAATATATTGTTCCCGACGTAATCAAATCTGGCGCGGACACCCTGGTGTCTATCGGGGGCGTCCAATCAAACCATACGCGGATGGTAGCTGCGACTGCAGCAAAAATCGGAATGAAGTGCCGTTTGGTACAGGAAGCCAGGGT
>CAUZJT010000104.1:0-9321 GCA_963580215.1 Gammaproteobacteria bacterium | reverse complement strand
GCCGCGCCAATCTACCGGTGGTACTGGTCACTCCTGAGAATACGGTATCCGCCTGGTGTAAATACACATCGGAACAGTATCAGGTGCAAAAAGGCCTATTGGAACTTGGGGTCGAGATTAAAACAGCCCATAACCTGCTTGCCTACGATGGTCGGGAGGTGATGATTTCGTGCACCCATACAGAGCACCAGCAGTCAATCAAAGCAGATGCGTTGATCATGGTAACGGCCCGACAGCCTAATGACGGCCTGTATCAGGCTTTGCATTACCGGATTGAAAATGAAGAACAATCCCCGCTCCATTCATTGCGAAGAATTGGCGATTGTGACGCACCAGCCATTATTGCGGCAGCGGTTTACTCGGGCCATCGTTATGCGCGCGAGTTGGATGCCAAGCCTGATCCGAATATGCTCTGCCGGGTTGAGTAGTATCTTTATCTAGACTGCAGCGTTAGGCGTGGGGTTGTTTTCTTTTGCGTTTACAAGGCTAGGATGTCCTATGGACGCATCGGTGATCATTATTGGCTCGGGTTACAGTGCGGCAGCGGTCGTAGCGCACTTGACTCATGCAGGATTACCCACACATGAAGTTCTGGTGATTGGATCAGGCGCGCTGGGTACTGGTCAGGCCTATGGCTGTGCCACCGACTCTTTTCGACTGAATGTGCGTGAGGATCTGCAGCGGTTATGGCCAGATCAGCCGGAACATTTTGCCAACTGGGCAGCGACACATTTGCAGGATCCTGTGGCTCATGACAGTGCCGGCAGCTTCTACCGGCGCCGCGATTTCGCCCGCTACCTAGAAGCGCAACTGGCGGCAATTCCTGATGCTGGGGCTCTACGCCGGGTCACAGCGCAAGCCACCCGCATTGCCACGATGGGCCGTGGCTGGATAGTCACTTGCGATAACGCGGCACAGTACAGAGCAGCGCGGTTGGTGCTGGCAACCGGTAATCCTGATCCACAATGGCCAGGGGAGGTTAGACCTGGTGATGCGTCGTCTCTGGTACGAGTCCCCTGGCGCGGAGATTGGCTCGCCGATGTCGAGTCGAAGGCACATGTCTGTGTAGTCGGCTCTGGCCTGACCGCGATGGATGTCCTCTATGCACTGGTGATTCAGAGGCACCAAGGGCCAGTCAGCCTGTTGTCTCCCCATGGCATGCTACCGCCTCGGCAGGCTGCATGGGTGGCCGGTTCAGCCTATGACTGGCCAACGGGGCTGCGCGGCTCGGGTTTTATACGGACGATCCGCCAGCATCTGGGTACTCGGCGATGGCATGAGCCAGAGTGTCAGGAACGGTTTGAGGCGCTGCGGGTGCATATCAATCGGGCATGGCAGGCTTTGCCTGCTAAGGACCGGATACGACTGCGCCGTCGACTGAGTTGGCTGTGGTCACTGCTACGCTTTCGTGCTGGCCCGCAGGCGGCGGTTGCCGCAAAGGCCATGCACGCTAGCGGTCAGCTCAACATCATAAACGAGCGCTTTAGTGGCCTGGCAGCAGCAGGCGGTGGGCGTTGGCAAGTCCAGCTTTGCGGTGGTGGAGAGCTGACGGCAGATATCGTCGCCAACTGCACCGGCGTGGGGCACGACAAATTGATCGATTCGATGATTGTGGCTGGACAGATTACTGCCATGGGATCCACGAGACAGCCGCTGGTCACACCCGAGTTGCACGTTGTAGCGGCGGATAGCCAGCCGTACCACACTCTTTTTTGTGTCGGGCCCGCGACCGGGCTTGCGCTTGGTGATGTGGCTGGTGCTACTGGTATCGCGCGGCAGGCGGCACAACTTGCACAGACGTTACTTGCAAACCGTTAACAGGTGCCAGTCGCTGCACTGTCACCTCAGTTTGGGTATTGATTTGTTAGGTGGGCGTGGCTGAGCGCCCGGAATTCCTGCACCAGTGCGACCAGTTGGTTGAAACCTGGAGTCGTGCAGGGAAAAGAACCCAACTGATGGTTGATCCGGGCAAGCATCATTTCGATGTGATCGACAGGCTTAAGGACCACCACAGCGATATGACACGCATCCTGTTAGGGCTTGCTCCTTGCTCAAAGTGGCAAGGCTCTCAGTTTTGCGGACTCGTCAATTAAGAAATATTAACTCGCCGGTTGGGTCACAATCTGTCACAACCCTGTCGAACTGGTGAATATTCCTGACGCCATCTGACCCGCGCCGCCCCTTGTCATCCCCCAGGATCGAATCACGCCCAGCTAAATCCAGCGCTCTAGCCAGTAACTTTAGCCGGTACTTTGGCAGCAACTTTGACGGCAACTAATGGACGGCTGTGTAACTTACTTTAGTGATTCAATAACTTGTTGATCAGTTCGGGTCCTTTTAGGTACACCATTTTCCATCCATTAGATCACTCACTTGGAGGCTTTTGTCTCCTTGCGTTTGCTCGCTGTTGTCAGCGGTGGAGTCAAAATGGCATCAGCCTTCAGCCTTCAGCCTTCAGCCTTCAGCCTTCAGCCTTCAGCCTTCAGCTGAAGAGACGGCATTAACGAAATTCTCCGGTGCCAGATGGGCATAATGCTCGGCCAGCTTGATCGTGCTATGGCCTAGAAGGGCTCTGACTTCAAGTAAAGGCCTTCCGGCGATTACCAGTTACGATGCAAGGGTGTGATACAGATATGAGGTGTCGTAGCGACAGCGTCGACACCATCGCCTGTCGTTCTCCTCGGTTGCGGTTGATGTACCAGCCGAAATGTTGCACCAGGTGCTCGCCACGACCTGGAGTCTGATATGCAGTGGTTAATTTGGGGTAGCTACTTGTTTTAGAACCGTTCTAGAACCTCATATCTGTTGCCGTGTTGGATATTCTGTGACAGAATCCGCGCCGAGGTTATGCTGAATTCAAAGAGAATTTGTGGCGGCATAAGGCACCTTTATGGCGCTCTCGTTTTCTCGCCCGAGCAATGGGATGATCGTGCCATTAATGCTGGTGGGTAAGATAGCCTGCGTTGGGTAGGGCTTAAATATTATTTTCTGAGAATATTTCAGAGGAGTTGAACAAATGGTTCTAGTCATTGTCCTGATCCTATTGGTTGTGGGCTCGGTGCTGTTTCACTTTCTGAGTCCCTGGTACCTGACGCCGATCGCGTCGAACTGGGGTATGATCGATGACATCCTCACCATCACATTTGTTGTCTGTGGTTTTGTATTCGTTGCTATCAATTTGTTCATGGCCTATGCCATCTACAAGTATCGCTATCGCAAAGACCGTCGCGCAGATTACGAACCTGAAAATAAGAAACTGGAATGGTGGCTGACAGCATTTACCACAGTTGGGGTCATTGCGATGCTCGCTCCAGGTTTAATTGTTTGGGCTAAATATGTGGATGTCCCAGAAGACGCTATGCTCGTTGAGGCAATCGGACAGCAATGGCACTGGACTTACCGCTACCCTGGAGCTGATGGCGTGTTCGGCACTGTGGATACTCGTAACATCAGTGCCAGTAATCAATTTGGCTTAAACCCGGATGATCCCAATGGCCAGGACGATCTACTGGTTAGCGGTGCAGAGGTGCATCTGCCCATTGGTGGTCCGGTGAAAGTAACACTTCGATCCAAGGATGTTCTGCACGATTTTTACGTGCCGCAGATTCGCTCAAAAATGGATCTAGTTCCAGGCATGATCACATATTTTTGGTTTACGCCGACCAAAATAGGCGAATACGATGTGCTGTGCGCAGAGCTATGCGGCTCTGGGCATTACAACATGCGCAGCCGCATGGTGATCGAAGAAGAAGCCGACTTCCAGGCTTGGTTGCAGACACAGCCGACCTTTGCGCAACTGCTGGCTGGAATCGGAAGCACTTCAGGTGGAACCCCGATCGAGCAAGGCGAGCAACTGGCTAGAGATCAGGGTTGTATGGCCTGCCACAGTCTCGACGGTAGCGCGGGTGTTGGTCCGACCTGGAAGGGTCTAGTGGGTAAGAACGAGACCTTAATCGATGGCAGTAGTGTGTTGGTCGACGATGCTTATCTGATCGAGTCGATCTTGAACCCAAACGCTAAGGTGGTTAAGGGCTATGCTCCGATCATGCCGCCAGCACAATTAGCCGATGATCAGCTTAAAGCCCTCGTGGCTTATCTCAAGTCTGTGTCGGGTTAATCGTGTTTCGAATTTAAGAAATCAACTAACTCAATTTAGACATCACACTGAAAATAAAGTGTAAAGGTATTTATCATGGCACTAACTGACGTCACGCATGATGCACAAGATTTCGCTCCACCAGCCGAGGTCGAAGAGGCAGAGTTGTATCACCCTAAGACCTGGCTAGGTAAATACGTTTTCTCCCAGGACGCGAAAATCATTGCGCTGCAGTACTCCATCACCGCCATGGCCGTAGGCTTGCTTGCTCTGTTGTTGTCTGTCCTGATGCGGATTCAGCTCGCTTGGCCTGGGGCAGTATCTTTTATCACCCCAGATACCTATATCCAGTTTGTGACCATGCATGGCATGATCATGGTGATCTATTTGTTGACAGCTCTTTTCCTTGGAGGCTTTGGAAATTACCTCATACCTTTAATGGTGGGCGCCCGCGACATGGTGTTCCCCTACGTAAACATGGTCAGCTATTGGCTCTACCTTTTTGCCGTGCTGATCTTGCTGGCTAGTTTCTTTGTGCCTGGCGGCCCAACCGGTTCAGGCTGGACACTATATCCACCCCAAGCAATTTTGCCGGGGACTCCTGGCTCGGGGTGGGGCATTACCCTGATGTGTATTTCGTTAGGAATTTTCGTAATCGGCTTCACTATGGGTGGGCTCAACTACGTAGTCACGGTGCTGCAGGCCCGTACACGGGGTATGACATTGATGCGTATGCCATTGACCATCTGGGCTATCTTTACAGCCACTGTTTTAGCTCTGCTTGCTTTCCCGGCACTGCTGGTAAGCGCCATTATGATGAGCCTGGATAACTTGCTTGGAACCAGTTATTTCATGCCAGCTATCATTTCTTTGGGGCAGCAACTAGATCACTCTGGCGGTAGTCCAGTGTTATTTCAACACCTGTTCTGGTTTTTTGGACACCCTGAGGTCTATATCGTAGCCCTGCCAGCGTTTGGCATCATCTCTGAACTCATTAGCGTTCATGCTCGCAAGAACATTTTTGGTTACCGACTCATGGTCTGGGCCATCGTGGTTATCGGCGGTCTTAGTTTCGTCGTCTGGGCTCACCATATGTATGTCAGTGGCATGAACCCCTACTTTGGATTCTTCTTCGCGACAACGACATTGATCATTGCGGTGCCTACTGCGATCAAGGTCTACAACTGGGTGCTCACATTGTGGCGGGGTAATATCCGATTGAACGTACCCATGTTATTTGCCATCGGCTTTGTATTTACATTTATTAACGGTGGACTTACGGGTATTTTTCTTGGCAACGTGATTATTGATGTGCCGTTGTCCGATACTTATTTTGTAGTGGCTCATTTCCACATGGTGATGGCAGTGTCACCGATTCTTGCTGTGTTTGGCGCGGTATATCACTGGTATCCCAAAATCACTGGTCGAATGTTGAATGATGGAATGGGCAAGTTCCATTTTTGGGTGACCTTTGTAGGCCTTTATTGTATTTATTACCCAATGCATTATCTGGGTATTTTGGGCGTACCACGGCGCTACTTTGCCAACGCAGGTGCCAATGGCTTGCCAGACTGGTTTCCAGAATCAGCCCAGATGGTGAATGTCGGTATAACGATTGCTGCGATTGTTGTTGCAAGTGTCCAACTGGTATTTTTGTATAACCTTTACCATAGCGCTACACGCGGCAAGCCCGCTGGTGGAAATCCCTGGGGTGCAACTACGTTGGAATGGCAGACCGCTGAGACACCACCGACACACGGTAACTTTGGTAAAGAACTGCCATCGGTCTATCGTTGGGCGTATGACTACAGTGTGCCAGGTGCAGAAGAGGATTTCATCCCTCAGAACGTGCCCGCTGGCAAAGATACAGGCCACGCCAGTTAGTCTCTGATGCCGCAACGATGATTTTACTGTTTTGACTCCAAGTGATCTAAAAGCATGAGTATTTTCCGAACGTTATCGACAAAACCTTGGTTAGCCGAACGCGGCTACGTGTCAGATTCGCATGGGTTTAATCTGCCGACAGCTAAGGTCTTCCTGTCAATATTCCTAGGTGTGGTCACCGCGATCTTTGGCTTATTAACAGCGGCGTATTTCATTCGAATGACCTATGCCGATTGGCAGTCACTACCCGTACCGGCGTTGCTGTGGTTAAACACGGCAATTTTGATCTTGAGCAGTGTCGCACTGCAGTGGGCCCGTACTTCGGCCGGACATCAACAGGCCGACCGTGTTCGGCGTGGATTGCTGGCAGGTGGTGCGCTTGCATTTGTCTTTCTAGTGGGGCAATTTCTAGTTTGGCAACAACTGGGATCACTGGGCTATTTTGTCGATACTAATCCTTCGAACTCGTTTTTTTATCTCATCACTGGACTACACGGCCTGCATCTTCTGGGTGGTCTTGTTGCCTGGTTACGGGCATCACTAAGATTGTGGCGTGGTACTGAAACAGACAAGATTCGAATGAGCGTAGAGCTGTGCGCCGTCTACTGGCACTTTCTGCTGTTGGTCTGGCTGGTGATGTTTGGTCTGTTGTTGGTCACTTAAGGAGAAGAAAAACACATGACGCAATCTGCGCAAGCCGCCATGGCTGGGGCACCGCTGCTCGATGGCACACCAGGTGTGATCGCTGACTGGTCCTCTGACCAGAGTGCGTTCAAGAAAACCCCCTGGGGAAAGGTAATGATGTGGATCTTTCTCCTCAGCGATACGTTTATCTTTACCTGCTTCCTGATCGCCTACGGGACAGTTCGGATGTCAACCACCATCCCGTGGCCTAATTCCAGTGAGGTTTTCGCCTTGAATATTGGCGGGAATCATATCCCGCTTTTGCTGATTGCCATCATGACATTTGTGTTGATCACCAGCAGTGGCACTATGGCCTTAGCCGTGAATTTTGGTTATCGAAAAAACAGAATGGCCACTTTCTGGTTGTTACTCGTAACAGCGCTCCTCGGTGCCACCTTCGTAGGAATGCAAGCTTTCGAGTGGACCAAACTGATAGTCGATGAAGGGGTACGCCCGTGGGGGAACCCCATGGGGGCGCCACAGTTTGGAGCCATCTTTTTCATGGTGACAGGGTTCCATGGAACACACGTCTCTATTGGTGTGATATTTCTGTTCATCATGGCTTTCAAAGTTTTACGTGGCAAGATGGAACGTGAAGAACCCGGTTTTATGACGGGCCGTAAACAGGATTACGGTATGATCGAGATCATGGGCCTGTATTGGCACTTTGTCGATCTGGTCTGGGTATTCATATTTGCGTTCTTTTATCTCTGGTAGGAAAATCATGACATCAACTGAAGGTCAACAACATCCACTTGGTATTTATTTCAAGATTTGGATTTTACTGTTCATACTGAGTGGGTTCTCCTATATGGTTGACTACTATCAGTTTGAAGGGTACCTGCGCTGGTTTCTGATCATCGTCTTTATGATGCTCAAGGCGGGACTAATCGTTGCAGTTTTCATGCATATGCTCTGGGAACGTATGGCGCTGGTCTATACAATCATCGTGCCACCGTTGTTACTACTGGTCTTTTTGGGGATCGGTACTCTCGAAGGCGATCACACGTATCTCACTCGAGCAATCTTCTTTGGTGGTGCAGAATAACGTCAACGCTATAAAGTCCTTTTTATAGTTTACCCGTACTAGAACAGAATCAAGAATCATGAAAATTTATCTGATCGTTTTCCATTTGATACTCTTATTATTTGGATTCATTTTCATCGAGCATCATCTCGATACTCCTGACCGTGCTGCAGCGAGCCGCGAGTCACTTATGACTGACGGTTCAGGGATTGCAGCTCGGCTCGCTGCTGTTGGTCAGATCAATACAGCGCAGGCGCAAAGTAACTCGACGACTACGACCCAGCAAGCCGCAGCTACTGAAACTGCCGTTACTGAAACTACAGTAGATGGACAGAAGGTCTATAAGGCAGCGTGTATCGCCTGTCATGGTGCAGGTATAGCAGGAGCACCGCTGGTAGGTAATGCTGCCGCCTGGACGTCACGTATTGAGGCGGGCACCGATTCGTTATATTCCAACGCCATCAACGGCTTTCAAGGCTCCTCTGGTATGATGCCTGGTAAAGGTGGTAACGCAGCTTTAAGTGATGATGAAGTCAAGGCAGCTGTTGACTATATGGTGAGCCAGTCCCAGTAAATTGTTGGCCTGGAGGCTCTGCCCCCAGCTAGCGAGAAAATTAATTGGGTTGCCTGGCTGTCCTTTCTGGATTGTTTGGATTCGCAGGACACATGCGTAGACTAGGCTGGGCGTATAGAGACCGAGTTAGTCAGTTTTGTGGCTCGCTCGTTGTTTTCTCAGCGCTGTCTGTGCTGGGCTATAACGACACGGTGCACGCCGCAAAGTCGCTACCGATAAGCCAACAACTGCTCGCCCCACAAGCAGCCCTCTCTGATAGCAGCGGACGATCGTATATCCGGCTTGCAATGGACTTTCCAACCGGGGGAGTTGTCGACCAGAATCAAAGGGGCGACACCGAGTCCTACGATGCCCGCTTAACGCAACTCTTGGATACTAATGAATGTCCAGGATGCGACCTGCGTGGTGTAAATCTTAGACGTAAGGTACTGAACGGGGCGAAACTGGCTAAGGCTGATCTAAATGCTGCGCGGTTTGATGAGGCGGAACTTAGGGGAGCCGATCTGACCGGCGCCTATTTATTCGGCGCCAACCTCAGTCAGGCAGATCTTCGCGGTGCTCGGTTGATCAACGCAGATCTGCGCAAAGCCAATCTGAGCCGAGCTGATCTACAAGGCGCCTATTTGCTTTTGGCAAATCTCAGGAAAGCTGATCTGCGCGAAGCACAGTTATCGGGTGCTTTTCTACAGGGTACCGATCTAACCGGTGCAAGGTTTGGTAGCGCTGATTTGACCGATGCCGACCTGACAAATGCCATCGGCATTGAGTCTGATATCGATAAGGCTATCCTTTGTCGTACACGTTTGCCTTGGGGTGATATCGACCGCGACTGTAGTTAATGCAGATGGGCGAAGATCAGATACCCTCGAATGGCCCGAGAGCGGATGTTAAGCGGTACTCGCTTTTTTGTATTCCTTTTTTACTAACTGCGTTGAATAGACCCTCACAATGAACTGCCCGGTGGTTGTCTTTACAGGAGGTGCAATGCGGACAAACAAGGTTTTAGAAAATTTGGGTACGGTGTGTAGATTTATCCTGGCGCTCAGTGCTGTTACG
>CAUZJT010000103.1:0-9372 GCA_963580215.1 Gammaproteobacteria bacterium | reverse complement strand
ATGAGTGGCAAGATTCCCCGGGAATTTATTGACGAACTGCTCGCGCGCATCGACATCGTCGAGGTGATAGACCAGCGCGTTCCTTTGAAAAAGGGCGGCAAAGATTTTAAGGCCTGCTGCCCTTTTCATAACGAGAATACCCCCTCGTTTACGGTCAGTTCAACAAAACAGTTCTACCACTGCTTTGGCTGCAACGCTAACGGCAGTGCCATCGGCTTTTTGATGGAGTTCGACCGGTTGAGTTTTGTCGAGGCGATTGAAGAACTGGCCCAAACTGCAGGTCTGGAAATGCCTGATGCCGGCCCGGAGCGTGCCCCCGATACCGTCACGCCAGCCCTGCTCGAGTCTTTATCTAAAGCAAATCGTTTTTTCAAAGAACAGTTGCGCAGCCATGAGGGGTCAGCCGAAGTAATTGCCTACCTGAAAAAACGCGGACTCACTGGAGAGATCGCAGCGCTTTTTGATTTGGGGTTCGCCCCACCCGGTTGGGATAATCTGGCTCAAACTGCAGCCGATGATGCCAAAGCACTGGAGATCATGGCGCGGGCAGGCCTGGTCGCGACTCGACAGTCCGGAGGCTACTACGATCGTTTTCGCTCCCGGGTCATTTTTCCTATTCATGACAGTAAAGGCCGGGTGGTTGCTTTTGGTGGACGCATCATCGGTGATGGCGAACCCAAATACCTCAACTCACCAGAAACGCCGGTCTTTCATAAAGGCTCAGAACTGTACAACCTGCACCGGGCCCGCTCGCCGATCGCTCAGCAAGGCCATGCACTGGTGGTCGAGGGATATATGGATGTAGTTGCCTTGGCCCAGTATGGCATCGACAACGTAGTCGCCACATTGGGTACTGCAACCACAACTGCTCACCTGCAACGGTTGTTTCGCCTCGCACCCTCGATCATCTTCTGTTTTGACGGTGACCAGGCGGGCCGTGCAGCAGCTTGGCGAGCTCTCGAAACAGCCTTACCGGAACTGGGCGGTGGCAGGCAAGCCAGCTTTCTTTTCCTGCCGGACGGTGAAGATCCGGACTCCCTGGTACGCAAGGAGGGTGCGCAAGGCCTGCGTGACCGGAGTGCCGATGCCAAGCCGCTGCCCGATTTTCTGTTCGAAAAGCTCGCGAGCGAAACAGACCTGACGCGAATAGATGGCAAGGCGCGGCTGGTGGAATTGGCCAAGCCCCTGCTGGGTAGAATCCCTGAAGGCCCGTTGCACGAACTAATGCTCGAGCGACTGCGCGAGCAGACCGGGGTCCGCTCATCGGGGGTGGCCCCTCTTCCTGCCTCGAGGAGTCAATCTCGCCCAAAAAGCAATACGACTCAGCGGCTGACGCCGATGGCGACCGCTATCAGCCTTTTGCTGCAGCGGCCAGGGCTCGCTGCAGGGCATGGCCTGCCCGAGCATCTCGACCCACAAACTACAGAGCCTGGAGTGGCTCTTTTAAAACAACTGCATGGGATTGCCACATCTAACCCAGAGCTGACCACGGCGGGGCTGATTGAGCGATTTCGGGATACTAATGATGCTGGCACCCTTGAAAAACTGGCAAGTAAAGACCATCTACTAGAGCAGGAACAATTCTCACCGTTTTTCGCCGAAACCCTGGTCACGCTCGAAGACCAGGCGCTAGCCCAGTCAATCAATAAGCTGGTAGCGCGTGCCGCCCAGGAGGATCTCGATGAAGGCAGCAAAAGCCGTCTTGCCGGCCTTTATCGTAAGCGTGCAAGATTGCGTCACAGTCGAGAAGACGACTGAGACGTGCGAGTTTGACCAAAAATCACATGCTATAATTGATCGGTTTTTTACCTCATTCAGCATTATTTCCAGGGGGCCTCGTGTCTACAGATAGTCAAAGCCAGCAATCCGAACTCAAACAGCTGATCATCAAGGGTAAGGAACGAGGCTTCCTTACCTACCGTGAGATTAACGATCACCTTCCAGAAGACATGAATGACACCGATCAGATCGAAACGGTGGTCAACATGATCAACGACCTTGGCATCGAGGTTTACGATGCCGCGCCAGATGCAGACTCCCTGCTACTCAAAACGGCCAACAGCGATGACGAGGAGGTAGTAGAAGAAGCCGAGGCGGTACTGACCACCGCGGTGGAAAGCGAGTTTGGTCGCACGACCGATCCGGTACGCATGTACATGCGCGAAATGGGTACTGTCGAACTGCTGACCCGCCAGGATGAGATACGCCTGGCGAAACGTATTGAGGACGGTATCAGCCAAAGCGTGAATGCCATTGCCTCAGCGCCCGTGGTACTTGCTGAAATCGTCCGTCTTGCCGATGAAGTAGATGCCGGAAAGATAAAACTTACTGAACTGCTGGTTCGCTTTATCGATCCCAACGCAATAGAGGAGGAGATTCCTCAGCCCGCACCGCCGAATGAGGACGGCACCAGCAGCGCGCCGCTTGGGCCTGATCCAGAAGAGGCCAAGGAACGTTTCGAGAGCATCCGGACCGGGTTTAAGAGCCTGGAGCGCTGCAAAAGCCGCTACGGTATTGGCACCTCACAGGTAGAAAAATACCAGGACAAACTGGCAGCTGAGCTAATGGAGATTCGCCTGGCACCCCGCCAGATCGACTACCTCTCGCAGGTGATGCGCGAAATTGTTGACGAGGTGCGCCGGCTGGAAAGAGCCATCACCCGAATCTGTGTGCGCAAGGCACGGGTTACACGCAAAACTTTTATTTCAAAGTTTGTTGGCCGGGAAGCCGAGCTTTTCTGGGTTCGCAGCATGATGCGAGGCAAAGAAGGCGACAAAGATATCCTCAAAGCCCACGCTCAGGAGCTTGAAAGCCTGCGCAACAAACTCCAACATCTGGAAAATATCTCGGGTCTGCGTATCAAGCAGATTAAGGAAGTTAATCGGCGCATGTCCATAGGCGAAGCAAAAGCCCGGCGCGCCAAAAAAGAGATGATCGAGGCTAACCTACGCCTGGTTATCTCAATCGCCAAAAAATATACCAACCGTGGATTACAGTTCCTCGACCTGATCCAAGAAGGCAACATCGGCCTCATGAAAGCCGTGGACAAGTTTGAGTATCGCCGCGGCTACAAGTTCTCGACCTATGCCACCTGGTGGATCCGCCAGGCGATCACTCGCTCGATTGCTGATCAGGCACGTACCATCCGTATCCCGGTGCACATGATTGAGACTATTAACAAGCTGAACCGGGTCTCTCGACAAATTCTGCAAGAAGAGGGTCGCGAAGCCTTGCCCGAGGAACTTGCCGAGCGCATGGATATGCCTGAAGCCAAGATCCTCAAGGTACTCAAGATCGCCAAGGAACCTATCTCCATGGAAACCCCGATCGGTGACGACGAGGACTCACACTTGGGCGACTTTATTGAGGACAAGAACGTCGAGGCACCCGAAGAAGCCGCCTTGACCTCTGGCCTGACTGGAGCAACGGACGCCATTCTCAACAGCCTGACCGAACGCGAATCCAAGGTGATTCGCATGCGTTTTGGGATCGGCCTGAACACCGACCATACTCTGGAAGAAGTCGGCAAACAGTTCGATGTAACCCGCGAGCGGATACGCCAGATCGAAGCCAAGGCACTACGCAAAATGCGCCATCCCACTCGATCGGAAAAACTGCGCAGCTACCTCGACTAAGAAGATTACAATTGAATAAATCCCGGGCTGATGCCTGGGATTTATTTACCCCGAGAACAATTACACCAGTCCAATCATTAACAGCTAGCTGTTAGCGATCAACAGATTTTATCCATAAGGCCTCTTGGCCGGTCGAACAATAAGCGTAACGACAAAACACAGCGCCGATGCCCCGGCTAGGAACAGCGCGATCCGATAAACGGTTCGCCAGAACCTGTTGGCCTTTTTCACGATTACAAAATCAGTGACATACACTGTCTCGCACGCGCCATTCCCGGTATCAGTTCGTGTGATACTGGTGCCTCGCTCAAAGTTGTTTGCCTGGTTCTCATAATTTGCCAACATGCCTTTGATCATGACCTGATCTCCCGGTGCGGCACTCATAATCAGTCGATGCAAATCTATGTCGTCAGTCAGCAGATGATTATTGGACAGTTGATCATCCTTGAATTGCTTAGTCGTCTGTCGATCGGGTGCCTGTATAAAGCAGCTCCAGGGCCCACTGTCGTACGCCATTTTGCGAAAAACATCAGACCTTACATTCTCGCCCCACACGACACACAGATCCTTCACATTAAGAAAATCTTTCCAACGACGATGATGATAGATATCCCCAAAGGAGCCGCTCTCGTAATCAGTTACAACGACTCCGTTCAACTGATAGTCAAACAGTGGGGTTACGGTATAGGTCTGGGCATTTACTTGAGTCTTAAAGGAGGGGCTTTGGGTTGTTGTTTGCAGCGGCTGCGTTAGAACCGTCTGATCAAAAAAACTCGGTGCAGGCAGTCGGTCTTTTTGAAAAAACGCAATGGCCAACAACATGAGAGCGCCAAGCAGACTTAGCTTGAAGATGCGCTCCAGATGATCAAAAAACATACGATGGGAAATCCGCCTTCAGGGTAAGGCGACTTTATACTCCTGAATGGTATTACCCCCATCCACCACGATCAGTTGACCGGTGATATAGCTGGCCTCTTCACTGGCCAAAAATACTGCCACATGGCCGACCTCCTCGGGAGTGCCCGGCCGGCCGATTGGTGTAAATGCCCCTGCCACAATCTCTTCTTCGCCGCTTGACGCCGTTCGAATCCATCCGGGTCCGATACAGTTGATTGTTATATTGCTTGGGCCTGCCTCAATAGCCAAAGAGCGCGCCATGCCAAGCATGCCAGCCTTGGCTGTTCCGTAAACCGCACTTCCTGCGATACCTACCACCGGGCCAGTTACGGAAGACACATGAACGACTCGGCCATATTTACGCTGCATCATTCCAGGAAGTGCCGCCCGGGTAACCAGGAATGCACTCGTCAGATTGATATCAATACCGTAGTGCCATTTTTCATCGCTTACTTGATGCAGTGGCGAACTGGGCTCGTCTCGACCCATCTGGACCATGCCCGCATTGTTAACCACGATATCTACTGGCCCGAGCGTATTTTCGATTTGTTCCACCAGCATATTCACAGCAGTACTATCTGTTAGATCTGCCGTCTGGGCAAAAACACCAGCTTCGATACCGCCTAACTCTTCGCAACGCTTGTTGATCCGATCGGTAGTCGATGTAATTGCCACCCGCGCACCCGCAGCCTTTAACAACTGGGCCGTTGCAAACCCGATCCCCTCACTACTGCCGGCTCCGGTTACCAACGCAACTCGATCCTTGACACCACCCATAAATCTCTCTCCCGTCATTTTTAGACATATACTTAATCTGCGGTAAAATTTTAAGCCGTCAAAATCACACAGTTAAGAACGCCTATCTGGCTCATGTTTCCCAGGGCGTTCAATTCCTAACAAAGTGATAAACAAATATAGGCCAATAATGGTGCAATATCGTATTTTTGGCACGTTATAACGGTACGGTGTTGATTCAGCAGCAGAGCTAAGCGATGGATTTTAATAGTGGGATGGGCGCTGTCCAACGCCGCATGGCGCAGACTCAAGAAGGCGTGGGGCGACGAAAGGCCACTTTTGAGGCCCTGTGTATTACAGTCGGCCAGCATGTGCTGGATCTGGGCTGTGGCGGCGGTCACCTGCTAAGAGATCTTGCCCTATCTGTGGGGTCAAAAGGGCGAGCCGTGGGACTCGACCCCAGCGAGCCACAGATTAACGCGGCAAAGGAACTGTGCAAAGAGCTCGAAAACGTGGAGTTTAGCCAGGACTCGGCAACTGAGCTGTCATTTGCAGATGACGCGTTCGATAGCGTCGCATCAATTCAAGTGCTCGAATATATTCCTGACGTTGACGCCGCGCTGGCAGAAGTACGGCGGGTACTCAAAGCCGGTGGTCGTTTTGTTTCAGTTTCTGTTCTTTGGGATCACTGGCGCTTTCACGGGCCCGAACCAAAGCTCAATGACCAGATGCATGAGGCATTTAAGGCGCACTGCTCACACCAGATGCTGCCATTACAAATGCCAGACAAACTTGCCCGATACGGCTTTGTTGGCGCACAGTGCACTCCTATCGGGTTTATGAATAACTCGCTTCATCACAATTCATTTGCGTGGCTTGCCTCGAGCCTTTTGTCCCATTTTGCCGAGAAACAAGGTATTCCCAAGGCAGACGTCGAACGCTGGCGCGACCAACTAGATCAAGCCGTAAAAGACGGGCGATTTGGATTTGTCAGCATGCCTGTGTTAACCACCGCAATCGCTCGCTGACGCGCAAGTGCCCTTACCATCTTTAACATCGATCATCCACACTTACACTACACTGATCCTTATCTGCTGAGACGCCTCACATGATCCCATCCCTTCCACAAGCGCTGCCTGAAAGTTATGCAATGTAGAGCGGTTAGTCGATGCGTTGACGATGCGAAATCTGGACGCTGTTGTCGTGTCTTCTGCGTACAATGTGTACTACCTATCAGGATTCAAGGGGGCTGCCCATAAGGCGGATGAACCTCGCCCGTACGCCGTCATCCTCTCGCGCCATCAGCCGGATCACTCGATATTGGTAGTCGCTGATTACTATGTGGGCAGCCTGATTACTCAGCCAATCTGGATCAAAGATATTCGCGCATTTCGCGCTGTGATACTCCCCCTGGATCTGCCGGCCTGGGATGATGATCTGGAGCGTTTTTTGCCCAGCGACATCAATAACTTGCCATGGGAAGGCAATCTCTTGGCCCATTATGGCAAGAACGTTGTCCAGTCGTGCCGCGAGGCCCTGACCGACCTTGGCCTTGGTGCCGGTCGCATTGCATTTGACGATCTTCGATTTGGTCATCAACTGGGAATGGAGGGCATTGAGGTGGCAGATGGTTACGACCCCATGATGTATGCCCGCTGCGTGAAAACAACCGCTGAGATTAAACTTCTGAAAAGAGCGATCAGTGTCAATGAGTTAGCCATCTGCCAGACCATAAAGACCTGGGCACCCGGGATGATGTGGCAGGGATTCAACCATAAGTATAATAAGGCTGTCATAAGCCTGGGTGGATTTTTTCGAGACCCTGGTGCAATGGTGTGAGGCCTCCTTGTGCTGGCGATGCCGCTATCACATTGCAATCGAGGCTAGACGACTTCGAGATGAAGCCCGGCGTACATGTCTTATTCGACTGCCACGGAACAACCGATCTTTACTGTTGGGATGGCCACAAAACCTGGGTAATAGACGGGGAGGCAGTGGGTGACGCGAAGCAGTACGTAAACGCTACCTCGGCCGCCGCAACGGCCGTGATGGAGGCGATGCGTCCAGGGATAAAGATCAGCGAGTTACAAAGACTTGGTCACGCGGTGTATCGAAAAAGCGGAGTCGCAGGTGCTGACGACGTTTTGATCTTTTTCAATGGGCCGCCTTAGCCGCATGGAGCTTGAGCAGTCTACGTCCGACGGTGTACCCAACCATGACTGGCAGCTTGAGGCGAATATGGCAGTACCACTACATATTCTAGTCCCAGGAGATGAGCATCACCGCATCTGGATAGAGCAAGTAATTCAGGTAACGCCTGATGGCAGCGAACTATTTTTCAGTTGAGGTCTTGATCCGATGATTACACTCTGACGAACAAATACTGCCGGCCAAGCACCCGGCCCGCGATCGAGATCAATTAATCCCAAGGCTGAGGCTTAGCCGTCGGGCGTTATCTTCTGACTGGAAATTTTGCTTATGCCGTGGGTACCTTATTCCAGTAAAAGCCGCCTAAAAAATAACCGATAAAAAGTAAGTACTTAGAGTGTGACCAAGCAAGTCATCTCTTTCGCCGCAAGGCCAGCGCTTTATTTAAGCGCCCAAATCGCGCCGGCTAAGGCGGCCATTAAACAAACATCCTAAACTACGATTTATCGAAGGACACCTAGGTAACTGGGGCCAGGCTTTATGCCAATGATGATTGGGTTAACCGCTAACCAAACCGGCCAAACGTCGCTTAACCGGCCTGTTGGGGCGCTAAAGTATATTGAGCGACTCACGTCTGACCAAACGTAGAGGCGGGCTACGCACTTTTGCTATAATTCAAGTCGTTTTTCGCAACCGAAAACACTGCGGGCCTGTAGCTCAGTTGGTTAGAGCACTGGACTCATAATCCATTGGTCGAAGGTTCGAGTCCTTCCGGGCCCACCAAACCAGCGTCCATCCCGATCCGATAAAGTCCGAATACTGCTTAATTTAAAGACTTTTCTACTAAACTACCGTCCAGCCTAGTCTAGGCCAATGTAGTGTAATCTGACGGTAGCTGACGGTATAATTGACGGTAACTAAGGTGTTGCCCCCACAGTTACCGTCATGCCGCTGACAAACCTCAAAGTTACCAAGGCAAAACCCAAAGAAAAGCCGTACAAACTTGCCGATGAGCGGGGTATGTATCTACTGGTACACCCTAAAGGCGGTAAGTGGTGGCGCCTTGATTACCGCTTCCAGGGGAGACGTAAAACTCTCTCTTTGGGCACCGTACCTGATGTCTCTTTAAAAGACGCAAGGAAAAAGCGGGACGATGCCAGGTCGATTCTTGAAGACGGGGTTGATCCTTCTTATTACCGGGCATCTGCCAAAGCATTCGGGGAAGATTCGTTCGAGGCAGTCGCCAGAGAGTGGTACGAGAAGTTCCAAAGACAATGGGCACAAAGCCACGCCGTTAAGACACTTGGCCGGCTTGAGAAAGACTTACTCCCCTGGGTTGGGTCTCGTCCGATCGATGCGATTGAACCGCCTGAGCTATTGCGTGTTTTTCGGCGCGTTGAAAATCGTGGAGCGTTAGAGACCGCTCATCGTATTCAGCAGATTTCCTCTAGAGTGTTTCGCTATGGGGTTGCCACCGGTAGATGTGTTCGTGATCCCACTACTGATCTACGCGGCGCCCTACCCCCTACCCAATCGATCCATTTTGCAACGATCACGGACCCTAAGGAGATTGGCGGGCTATTGCGTGCAATTGATGGGTTTCAAGGCTCCCTGATGACGCGCTGTGCCCTGCAGTTAGCACCGTTGGTGTTTGTACGTCCCGGTGAGTTGCGACACGCAGAGTGGGCGGAGATTCAACTCGATAGTGCTGAGTGGCGCATACCGGCAGCTAAGATGAAGATGAAGCGCGACCACATCGTGCCACTTTCTACCCAGGCGGTTACGATATTTGAAGAGATCCAACCGCTCACGGGCAATGGCCGATATGTATTTCCGAGTTCCCTGCCTACCGGGCGGCCAATGTCCGAGAACACAGTTAACGCAGCCCTTCGACGGCTCGGATACACCAAAGAGGAGATGACCGGACACGGCTTCCGGTCAATGGCTTCTACCTTGC
>CAUZJT010000102.1:0-9434 GCA_963580215.1 Gammaproteobacteria bacterium | reverse complement strand
TGGTGTAACAGTTCAACGGTCCTGCAAAGCGAAAGGGGAGAGACATTGGCAAGTATCGGTATCGCCTTTAAAGGCTGGGAAACAACGCTCACCACCCGGAACGAATTATCACCGGATCGCTCGATCCGTATGCAGTTGGCCGAGGGCCCCGCGTTCGAGTCACTGACTGGTGACTGGCAGTTTGAGACGCTTGACGAACTGGCTTGCCGTATTGAACTCACTGTCAGTTTTTCAATGGCCGGTGGCGTGACAGCTAAGATGCTAAGCCCGGTTTTTAGCCGGATCTGCGCTCAACTTATCGACGCTTTTGCGGAACGGGCCAAGCAGATTTATGGAGAACGGGCTTTTGCTTGAGGTCGAGGTGGCCTATGCGCTGCTGGAGCGTCAGTTTCTTAAGGCCATTAAGCTTGAGCGTGGGGCCACAGTACGCGAAGCTATTGTCGCTTCCGGGGTGCTGAGCGAGTTTCCGCAGATCAATCTTGAAAGCGTATCAGTCGGAATTTTCTCTAAGCGAATGACGCTAGATGCGCCACTATCGGATGGTGATCGAGTCGAGATTTACCGGCCGTTGCTGGTTAGCCCCACCGAGGCTCGACGCCTGCGCGCGCGACGCAAGGCCAAAACCTAGTCTTCGCCGGGCGTTACCTTGTTCCAAAGCTGAGAGAAAAAACCGGGGCCAGTCTCCTCAAGATCGGGCTCGAGTGCTCCGGGGAGTCCACCCCCCTCGACGTGGGTTCGTGTTACCCGATCCGCTTCAAACCATATACTGAGACGATGCTGGGTCAACGGCTGGCCCTTGCCCGGATCAAGACTGTAAAAGTAATCCCAGCGCTGTGCATGAAATGGATCTTCAATAAGGGGTGTCCCAAGTATGAAGCGAACTTCATCGCGGCTTACCCCAGGGTTGATCTTTTCGATCTGTTCGGCGCTGATGACATTGCCTTGCTGGACCTCTACCCGGTAGTTTCGTACACAACCGGCGCCAACAGTCAGCATGCCCGCAAGGGCGAACAGGGCGGTAATACGTCTAAGGCGATGTGTGTGGATCATGCGGCGAATCATAACCGAGCAAGACGATAGATGCTCCGCCTACGAGGAGCCAAGCTGTTTTTCCATGGCGATCTCGTCGCAGTGGTCGAATTTTGGACAAGTAACGCATACGCCGAACACCTTCTCCGGCAAGGTTTCCATGGCGACGATCCGGTAGCCAAGTTTACGAAAAAATCCGGGCACATAGGTCAGGGCCATGAGTCGTGTCAGACCGAGGTGGCGCGCTGTTATCTCGAGTTCTTGAACCATCAGACGGCCATGGCCGTGGCCGTGTTCACCGGGGCATACCGCGAGGCTGCGCACTTCGCCAAGCTCTTCGGTGAAGACTTCAAGCGAGCCGCAACCGCGAACAGTGCCCTCGCGCTCGACAACAACAAAGTTGGACAGGTGCGCGCAAATCTCATCTGTGGACCGCGCGAGGAGTTGACCTTCGCTGGCGTAGTCACGCAGCAGTACATGGATCGCCTCTACATCGGTCGTGGTTGCAGGGCGTATCGAAATACTCATACACCTGCCCGAAAGAGCAACTCCTCGGCATGCGCGCGAGTCTTGGCCGTTATCTCGACACCGCCGAGCATGCGCGCCAGTTCCTCAGAACGGCTTGCCTTGTCCAGTTTGCTCAACTCGACTTCAGTCTCATCGCCTGACAGCCGGGTAACTTTCAGATGGTGGTGCCCCTGGGCAGCCACTTGGGGGAGATGAGTGATGCACAACACCTGGCGATGTTCTCCCAACGAGCGCAGTTTCTGCCCGACAATCTCGGCGACCCGCCCGCCGATGCCAATGTCAACCTCGTCGTAGATACAGCTAGGCGCACTGGAATCTTCGGCAACAGCGAGTTGTATGGCCAAGCTGATGCGAGACAGTTCGCCGCCGGACGCGGCACGTTCGAGCGATGCAACGGCTAGATCAGGAGCCGCCTGCAATTCAAAGTGCACACTTTCGTTGCCGTATTGGCCGCGTTTCCCTGTCGGTTCATCATGCAGCGTCACACTAAATAAAGCGCTTTCCAGGCCTAGCGCGGGTAATTGCTTGTTGACGGCACTGGCAAGGTTAACTGCAGTTTGCCGCCGGGTCTTGCTGATTGCGGAGGCGCGTTTATCGTAGTCGGCCTTCAGTTCGGCCAGCTGTTTCTCCAGTGTCTGCGGATTGTTTAGGCCCAAATCCAGCTCGGCTAAATCCTGGCTCAGGGTTTCAAGTCGCGCTTTCAGATTTTGCGGCGCTACTTGGTATTTGCGCGCCGCATCATGCAGTGCGGCCAGGCGTTGATCGATCTGTTCCAGTTCACCGGGATCCAGTTCGTAGCCGTCGTGAAAGCGTTTCAGGTCGGCAACGGTCTCGGCCAGTTGTACCCCAAGGTTATCTGCCTGTTCTGCCAGTGGCGCCAGCCGAGGATCAAAAGCGGACAGTTCTTTCAGACGGGTAGCCGCCCGGGAGAGTGTGATCGATACTGATAATTCCTCGGCTTCTTCGAGCTCCTGCAGCAACTGCCAGGCACCCTCGCCGAGTTCACGAGTATGGGCCAGGCGGCCGTGCTTTTCAGTGATTTTGACCAACTCATCGGGGTCCGGATCAAGTTGAGTCAATTCCTGCACCTGATGGCGCAGAAATGCTTTATGTTGATGGCTCTCGTGAGCTTTTGACTGGGCCTCAGATAGCATCGCTTCAACGCTTTTCAGGTCGCTCGCCCGACGGCCGAGTGCCTGCACCTGGTCTGCCAGGCCGCCGGTAGTATCCAGGAGTTCACGCTGAACCTGTTTTTTCAGCAGTAAGTGATGCTCATGTTGGCCATGGATATCGGCAAGGAAGGCGCCTATCTCGCGCAGGGACTGGATCGGCACGGGCTGGCCGTTGATAAAGCCGCGCGAGGGCTTATCCGGATAGATCACTCGGCGCAAAATGCAATGGTTTTCGTCGTCAACCATATCCATGGTGGCCAGCCATTCCCCAGCATCCGGCAGATTACTGACATCAAAACCTGCCTGAATTTCACAGCGCTTGGAACCGCTGCGCACGATATCGCCAGAAGCCCGATCCCCGAGCAGCACGGCCAGAGCATCAACCAGGACTGATTTGCCGGCGCCGGTTTCCCCGGTGACCACTGTCAAGCCACTTCCAAATGTCATCTGTACCTGCTTGATCACGACAAAATTACGAACGTCCAACCAGTTGATCATAAGTGCAAGCGGTTTTAGCCCCAGCCGAGTTTGGAATGTAGCGCTTCGTAATGATTATGGCTATTGATGCGGACAGTACGCGCGACTATATCGGCTCGCCTAATCTTAAGAATTTCGTTGCCGGTGACAGACCTTAGATTGAGCCCATCGATGAAGATATTGCCATCTTCGCCGGCAAGATCTACGAGTTCGATTTCAATGGTGGAGTCGGCATTCAGTACGAGCGGGCGCTGGCCCAGGGTGTGCGGGCATATAGGTGCCAGTACAATGGCCGGCAGCAGTGGGTGCAGGATCGGCCCACCCGCTGAGAGGGCATAGGCCGTAGAGCCGGTCGGGGTGGCAACAATGATGCCGTCACCGCGGGTGCGACCAACCGCCTCCCCATTTACTCGGGTGTCGAACTCGATCGTCTGCCCCGTGGCACCCTTGGATAGAACGACATCATTGAGTGCAGTACGCTCATTAAGCACTTCACCCGAACGCAATAGTTGGGTAAAGAGCATCATCCGTTGCTCGATTTCAAATTTCCCGGCCAACAGTTCGTCGAGATCATCGTGCATGTGTTCAGCGGGTATATCCGTCAGGAAGCCCAATCGACCCATGTTGATACCAATTACAGGTAATTCACAGCGCGCGAGTGCGCGTGCGACATGCAACATGGTGCCGTCGCCACCAATGACTATTCCCAGTTCAATGGTTTCATGTAGTGGCTTGGCTGAATCCTCAAGGCGTAGATCCTCAATGCCATGGTGAGTGGTATCGCCGAGAAATACCGCCCGACCACGCCGCTCCAGGTGCGCTTGAATTTTGGTTAGCGTTACCTTGACGGCAGGATCCTGATAACGCCCAAATAACCCTATTGATCTAAATACCATGTCTTTTTCCGCTGTAGTCGACCTTTTATACATTCCTTATTAGCGAATCGACCGTGATTGCACCCTTTACTGGCGGTGGTATGATTCAATTCACGATAGAAAAGCAGTGCAACCGCAATTTTACTAGCATTTAGCGACAGAGAGAATGTGACCGACCCAGTAGGACAATCGCACAACCTGGAACTGAGCGAGCGCGCGCAGAATCTGCTCAAACTGTTGATCCGTCGCTATGTCAGCGACGGCGAGCCGGTGGGGTCCAGAACCTTGTCTCGCGAGCCGGGTCTCGATCTCAGCGCAGCCACGATTCGTAATGTGATGTCTGATCTGGAAGATCTAGGGCTGATCCGCGCTCCACATACCTCAGCGGGGCGAATTCCCACACAATTAGGCTATCGGGTTTTTGTAGACAGCCTGCTGAAGATGCACCTGCCTGAAAAATCGAACGCCCGTGAGATTAGTGAAGCGTTGTCCAGTGCAAAGAATCCAGACGAACTGTTGGGGGCGGCGTCAGAACTGCTCTCGGACATTACCCAGTATGCAGGGGTAATCATGCTTCCAGACACTGAGCAGGCGAAGTTGCGGCAGGTTGAGTTCCTGGAGCTTGCAGAGGACCGAGTGCTCGCGATCCTCGTGACCGACGATGGTCGAGTGCAGAATCGGGTACTGTTTCTGGATAAACAGCTTACTCCCTCGGAACTGGTGGAGGCTGCTAATTTCTTTAATGTGCAACATGCTGGCCGTACATTGCATGAGGTGCGCCACCGCTTATTGCTTGACATGCAGTTGGATAGTGACGCCATGAGCCAGATGATGCGAACGGCCGTGGAGATGGCCAGCCAGCTACTGGAGGATGAATCCGCCCATGAGGGTGTGGTGGTCAGTGGCGAGACCAAGCTGCTGGGTATTCCGGATTTCGACCAACTCGGAAAACTGCGTGACATTTTCGACGCGTTCAAGACAAAGCAGGACTTGTTGGATCTACTTGATAAGAGCATGCGTGCCACTGGTATCAGCATTTTTATAGGCGAGGAGTCGGGTTACAGCGCCTTGACTGACTGCAGTATTGTGACGGCCCCGTACGAGTCCGATGGCCGCTGTATCGGGGTACTTGGGGTCATCGGGCCCACCCGCATGGCTTATGAAAAAGTCATTCCGATAGTTGATATCACGGCTCGAGTGCTCGGCAACGCGCTACGCAGTTTGCACTGAATACGCAAAATCTCCTGAATTAACCTGCCGGCAGGACTTGAAAAGTCCGGCCAGATACCCCATTTCTTCCGGGTAAAAGTGCCCAATAGGGCCAACCTAACCAGCACAGGAGAGCTCGTCCGGTCATGACAAGCGCCAAGTCGAACCCCCCGACCGATAATGTCGACCTGCCGGAGCAGGCTGAAACTCAAGACGAATCATCCGTTGAGTCCGAACAGTTTGAACCGCCAACAGATGTAAACACACCCGGTGTGTTAGACAGTCCCACAGCGACTACTGGCGAAGCCGGTGAGGGTGAAGCGCCGGATGAACTTGAAATGCTGCGGGCGCAAGTGGCCCAGTTGCAAGACGAAACTCTGCGTGCTCGCGCGGATGCTGAAAACGCACGCAAGCGAGCTCAGGGTGAGATTGTCAATGCCCGACGTTTTGCATTGGAGGGTTTTGCCGGCGAACTGTTGAATGTGCGGGATAGCCTTGGGCTTGCCCGGGCAGTCGATCTGACCGGCGGCGATAATCTTGTGGAACAGATGACTGAAGGCCTGGAGTTAACGCTTAAGCAGTTGGATGCGGCTTTTGAGCGTTTTTCGGTCTTTGAAGTGAGCCCCGAGGTGGGTGACAAACTAGATCCAGAATCACACCAGGCTATGAGTCTGGTTGAGTCGACCGACGTGGCGCCGAATCATATCTGCCAGGTGGTGCAGAAGGGTTACCGTCTACATAGCCGCTTGTTGCGCCCAGCCCTGGTCATCGTTGCCAAGGCGCCGGTCGATAGTTGAAACCGCCCGGTTTCAACCCCACATAACTAACAGTAACCACTTTAACCAACTACTCTGAATACCCTCTTCGAGGAAACATATATGGCAAGCATTATTGGAATTGATCTGGGCACCACTAACTCGTGCGTCGCTGTGATGGATGGCGGTAAACCCAAGGTCCTTGAAAACAGCGAAGGCGACAGGACCACACCGTCAGTCGTGGCTTTCACGGAGGATGGCGAGGTCTTGGTTGGCCAGTCGGCTAAGCGTCAAGCAGTAACCAATCCCCACAATACTGTCTTTGCCTCCAAACGACTGGTAGGGCGCAAGTTCGATGAAAAGGTTGTTCAACACGATCTTGGGCTGATGCCCTACAAGATCGTTAAGGCGAAAAATGGTGATGCCTGGATTGAAGCTGGTGGCCAGCAGATGGCGCCTCCGGAAATTGCAGCTCGGATTCTGCAAAAAATGAAGCAGACCGCAGAGGACTACCTGGGCAGTGAGGTAACCGAAGCGGTAATTACGGTACCGGCCTATTTCAATGACTCGCAACGTCAGGCAACCAAAGATGCCGGGCGTATCGCTGGTCTTGAAGTCAAGCGGATCATTAACGAGCCGACCGCTGCAGCTCTGGCCTATGGCCTGGAAAAGCAGCACGGTGACCGCAAGATTGCTGTGTACGATCTGGGTGGGGGCACTTTTGATGTCTCAATCATCGAGATCGCGGATGTTGATGGAGAGCACCAGTTCGAGGTGCTCTCGACCAATGGTGATACCTTCCTGGGCGGTGAGGATTTTGACCGCCACCTGATCGACTACCTGGCAGATGAATTCAAAAAAGACCAGGGTATGGATCTGCGCGGTGATCCGCTGGCGATGCAGCGCCTTAAAGAAGGCGCGGAAAAAGCCAAGATTGAACTTTCCTCGAGCTCGCAGACTGAGATCAACCTGCCGTACATCACGGCGGATCAGAGTGGACCGAAGCATCTAAATATGAAACTTTCGCGCGCCAAGCTCGAAGCGCTGGTCGATGATCTAATTAATCGCACCATCGGACCGTGCAAGACAGCGCTTAAGGATGCGGGCCTATCAGCGTCCGACATAGATGATGTACTACTGGTCGGCGGCCAGACTCGGATGCCGAAAGTGCAGGAAACCGTCAAGGGTTTTTTCGGTAGTGAACCGCGTCGAGATATCAATCCGGACGAAGCGGTTGCGGTTGGCGCTGCCATCCAGGGTGGTGTGCTGGGCGGTGATGTCAAGGATGTATTGTTGCTGGATGTGACTCCGTTGTCGCTGGGTATTGAGACACTCGGCGGCGTGATGACCAAGCTGATTGAGAAAAATACGACAATTCCAACTAAGGCAAATCAGGTATTTTCAACGGCTGACGACAACCAGACTGCGGTCACGGTGCATGTTCTGCAGGGTGAACGTGAGATGGCGCAGCACAATAAGTCGCTAGGACGCTTTGACCTGTCTGATATTCCTAATGCCCCACGGGGTATGCCGCAAATCGAAGTCACCTTCGATATTGACTCCAACGGAATTTTGCACGTTTCAGCAAAGGATAAGGCGACCGGCAAAGAGAACAAGATCAAGATTACCGCTGGGTCGGGCCTTTCGGATGAAGAGATCGAGCGTATGGTCCAGGAGGCCGAAGAGCATGCTGAAGAAGATCATAAGGCACGTGAACTAGTCGATACTCGTAACCAGGGTGAGGCTATGGTGCATACCGTGCGTAAGACTTTGTCTGAAGCGGGCGATAAGCTCGAGGCTGGTGAGAAAGAAAGCATCGAGGGCGCGATCTCAGATCTTGAGGAATCGGTCAAGGGCGATGATATTGATGATATGAAAACCAAGACCAATACCGTGATGGAAGCCAGCCACAAGTTGGCCGAGCGGATGTACCAGGAACAGGGCGATGCGGCGGCGGGTAGTGCAACCGATACGGCTTCTGATGCCGATGTGGGTGCGCCGGGAGGAGACGATGTCGTTGATGCCGAGTTTGAAGAGATCAAGGATAAGAAAGACGATTAAACTGGCGTCTTGTGGGCGTCAACGTAGGGACGCCCGGCGTATTTCAGGGTAGTGCAAAAGCCGGTGTTTCAGGACCGGCTTTTGCGCGTTAGTGGCTAGGTAGATAGCAGGTTAAGTAATGGCAAAACGGGATTATTACGAGGTACTTGGGGTTGATCGTACAGCCTCGGACGCGGAGCTGAAAAAAGCATACCGCCGCCTTGCCATGAAATATCACCCCGACCGAAACAGTGACGATGTCTCGGCGGAGAAACACTTCAAAGAAGTCAAAGAAGCGTACGAAATGCTGTCGGATTCGCAAAAGCGATCGGCTTACGATCAGTTTGGCCATGCCGGAGTTGACTCCTCAGTGGGCACAAGTGGTGCGGGCGCTGCGGGTTTTGGTGATGTTTTCGGCGATATCTTCGGCGATATCTTCGGCGGTGGCGGTGGCGGTGGCGGTGGCGGTGGCCGGCGTCGTGGTACAGGCCGTGGTGCGGACATGCAATACGCACTGGAATTGTCGCTGGAAGATGCCGTCCACGGGACGGAATCCCGTATTCGCGTTCCCTCGCAAGTGCGCTGCGAGAGTTGTAGCGGATCAGGGGCTCGGTCGGGCACAACACCCAGTCCTTGCTCCACTTGTGCTGGACAGGGCCAAGTTCGTATGCAGCAGGGTTTTTTCTCGATCCAACAGACCTGTCCAGATTGCCGCGGGAGAGGTACAGTGATCAGCTCACCGTGCAGTGATTGCCAGGGCAATGGCACCGTACAAAAGACCAAGACTCTGCAGGTTAAGGTGCCGGCAGGCGTCGATGATGGTGACCAGATTCGCCTCGCCGGCGAAGGTCAGGGCAGCACAGCCGGCCACTCCGGCGACTTGTATGTACAGATCCGGATTCGCCAACACCAGATTTTTTCGCGTGATGGCGACAACCTCTACTGCGAGATGCCCGTTAGTGTCGCGATGTCAGCGCTCGGCGGCGAAATCGAAATCCCTACTTTAAATGGCCGCGCCCAGTTAAAGATTCCGCCAGAAAGTCAATCTGAGCGGGTTTTCCGGCTGCGCAGCAAGGGTGTCCGCAACGTGCGCTCTGGGGAGGTGGGCGATCTTTACTGCAAGATTAAACTGGAAACCCCTGTGAATCTCAGTCGCAAGCAAAAAGACATTTTGCGCGAATTCGATCGGGCGCTGAAGGAGGGCGGTGAGCGTCACACGCCACGTGAAAGCTCCTGGTCTGACAGGTTGAAGAGCTTTTTCAACGACATCGTCACTTGACAAGCACCTTTAAGGCATTGGTTGGCAATTGTCTGATCGCTGCATTTTCTGACGATTAAGCGCATCGGGT
>CAUZJT010000101.1:0-9463 GCA_963580215.1 Gammaproteobacteria bacterium | reverse complement strand
GACATCAGGACAGACCACGCCCATTACGCCGATCGGCTCTGGCATGGCGAACACCACCCGGCCCGACGGTGGGTGATGCACCGCGCCTTCGAACTTGTCACACCATCCGGCATAGTAGAAAAGCCGTGCAACGGCGGCGTGCACTTCACGCTCGCCATCGGCACCGGTCAGACTTTCAATACGTGTTGCAAACTCGCCAGCACGGGCTTCAAGGTTCTCAGCGAAGTAGTACAGCACCTGAGCCCGACCATGCGCACTGGCCTTAGCCCAGGCCGTAGCGCCATGGGCTGCCTCCACTGCGTTACGCACGTCCTTGCGGTTACCTTCATCCACCTCACCTGCCAACGAGCCGTGCACTGTGGCAACCGCGCGGCTGTAACCGCTGTCGGGCCGAACCTGTCGGCCACCGATATAAAGTTTTGCTGTGCGATCCAGAGAGTCGCTCCCACGGGGGGCATCGGGCAATAGGGGGCGAACCGGTGGTGCGTCGTCAGGCGGCAGGTCTGTCAGATTCTTGCGGTAAGCCCACAGGCCCTCGATGCCGCCTTCGCGGCCAAAGCCCGATTCACGGTAACCGCCAAAGCCGCTGGCGGCATCGAACTCGTTAGTGCAATTGACCCACACCACGCCGGCCTTGATCTTGGCCGCGACATCCAGCGCCTGATTGATGTTCTCGCTCCAGATGCTGGCAGCCAGCCCATAGCGGGTATTATTGGCAAGCGCTATGGCCTCGCTGTGAGTGCGAAAAGTCATCACCGCCAGCACCGGGCCGAAGACCTCTTCGCTAACGATGGTATGGGCCGACTCCACGTTGGTGACCAGCGTCGGCGGGTAGTACCAGCCATTTTGGGGCAGCGGGGTATCGGCCTGCCAACAGGTGGCGCCCTCCTTTTTAGCACCATCGACATAGCCACGGATGGTTTCCAACTGATTGGCATCGACCACCGCGCCCATATCGATCGCCTTATCAAGTGGATCGCCCAGGCGCAATGTCTGCATACGGTTTTTCACTCGGGCAATGAACTCATCGGCTACTGATTCTTGTACCAGCAACCGCGAGCCGGCGCAGCAAACCTGGCCCTGGTTGAACCAGATGGCATCGACCACGCCTTCCACGGCCCCATCGAGATCAGCATCGGCAAAAACCACGAAAGGCGACTTGCCGCCAAGCTCCAGCGTAAGCGCCTTGCCGGTACCCGCGGTTGCCTTTCGAATCTCGCGGCCCACACTGGTCGAGCCGGTAAAGGCGACTTTATCGATATCAAAATGGTTCACTAAGGTACGGCCAGTTTCACCTTTGCCGGTCACCACATTGAATACCCCAGGCGGCAGGCCAGCCTCATGGCTCATCTTGGCAAAGTAAAGCGCGCTGAGACTGGTGTACTCGGCTGGCTTTAAAATCACAGTATTGCCGGCCGCGAGTGCGGGCGCTACCTTCCAGGCCAGCATCAGCAACGGAAAATTCCATGGAATTATCTGGCCAATAACCCCAAGGGGGGCGCTGCCGGGCAGTTCTTCTTCGATCAGGGTCGCCCAGCCGGCATGGTGATAAAAATGACGGGCGACCAGCGGCACATCGATATCGCGGGTTTCACGTATCGGTTTGCCGTTATCCAGAGTCTCAAGCACCGCCAGCATGCGGGCATGTTTTTGTACCTGGCGCGCAAGCGCATAAAGATGACGGCCGCGGGCATCGGCGCTGAGTGCCTGCCAGGGCAAAAGCGCTTCACGGGCCGCTCTGACGGCTGCATCGATGTCATCGCTATTGCCCCGACCAATATTGGCCAGAGTCTCGAGCGTTGCCGGGTTAACCGAAGCAAAGTGCTCTTGGGCTTCGCGCCATTGGCCACCAATCCAGTGGCCGAACGAGGGCCCCTGCTCTGATAGCCACTGCCTGGCCAATGAGGCATCTTCGAGTGCAGGTCCGTACTCCATGCTTTCAAACAGTTCTCTCACGCTGGACATAGGATCAACCCATGGGGTGGCGGTGGCTGGCGGAATAACGCCCACTGATATGGTGCTCCAGTTGCCGGGAGATATCGCCCAACAGGCCTGAAGCGCCAATGCGGAAGTACCTGGCATCAAGCCACGCCCGGCCCAACTCCTCACGCATGAGCACCAGATAAGCAAGAGCATCGCGTGCAGCGCGGATGCCCCCCGCCGGCTTGAACCCCACCATGAATCCGGTACGCTGGTGGTACGCACGAATAGCGCGCAGCATGACAAGACTAACCAGCGGGTTGGCGTTGACAGATTCCTTACCGGTTGAAGTCTTGATGAAATCGGCGCCCGCCATCATCGCCACCAGACTGGCCCGGGCCACGTTGGTGAAACTCACAAGATTTCCGGTGCCGAGAATGGTTTTAAGATGAGTCTTGCCCGCGGCTTGGCGAAATGCACGGATTTCGTCGTACAGTCCCTGCCAGTCGCTGCTGAGTACCAGGCCACGGCGGATCACGATGTCGATCTCGCGGGCACCTGCCTGGCGTGCACTTTCAACCTCGGCCACACGGCTGGCAAGCGTCGTCAATCCATCCGGAAACCCAGCCGCCACCGATGCGACTGGAATATCAGTACCCTGAAGTGCGTTGACTGCTTCGCCTACCAGAGCCGGGTAGACACACACCGCTCCTACCCTAAGATCCTCCACCTGCAACGCGCGAGCGATATCCGCGCGAAGCGGTATCCGTGCCTTAGCGCACAGACGCTGCACATTACCTGGGGTATCAGCCCCATCAAGCGTGGTGAGATCGATACAGGTCATTGCCCGCAACAGCCATGCTGCCTGCCAATCCTTTTTGACCGTACGTCGACCGCCAAGGCTCGCGCAACGCCGCTCCACAGCACTGCGATTTACCCGCACGCTGGCGATCCAATCGCGATCCAGGGCCTGGCCTGGATTGGGGGTTATGTCAGCACTGCCGGACTTTTGTGGGTATAACGGCGTGACATCGGCTTTCACTGTCATCGAGAATAACCTGAGAAGGGGGTTCCAATGCCAGTTGTGTACTTCATGATGACGGCTCTACCAGAGTTTTCATAAATCCTTTGATCAGCCGAGCCAGTTGTGGTGCAGCCTGGCTACCGGCGGCCAACGTCTGTTCGTGCGAAAGGCCCGACTGCAGCCCAGCTGCCAAATTGGTGATTACGGCCACTGCTGCCACCGCCAACCCACAGTGGCGTGCCACCAGAGTCTCGGGCACGGTAGACATCCCCACCGCATCAGCGCCCAAATGAGCAAAGGCACGAATCTCGGCTGGCGTCTCGAAGCTAGGACCAAGACACCAAAGGTATACCCCCTCGTGCAACTCCAGGCCAGCATCAGAGGCGGCCTCGCGCAGTTGTCCCTGCAGGACTGGATCATAAGCGTGGGAAAGATCGGTAAATCTTGACCCCAGGGCATCGTCGTTGGGTCCAACCAGCGGACTCAAGCCCGGCCAGTTGATGTGATCGGTCAGCATCATCAGGCTGCCGGGAGGCATTTCCTCTCGCAGGCTGCCCGCAGCACAGGTAATGAGCAATGTCTCGCAGCCGGCGGCTTTGAGCGCGCGAATAGGTATTGCGAGATCAGCCAGAGCATGGCCTTCATAAGCGTGCCAGCGCCCCTGCAGGCAGGCCACGGAAACCCCGGCAAGCTCACCCAGTATCAGTTGTCCCACGTGGCCACTGACTTTGGCATCGGGAAAACCTTGCAACTCGGCATAGGGCAAAGTGCTGGGGTTATCAATTGAATCGGCCACCCCGGACAAGCCGCTGCCAAGGATCATGCCCACTTTGGGCGAGCGAGCACCTGTACCATCAAGAATGCGTTTCGCGGCTGCCCGGTAGGGGCTCACAGCAGGTGATCCGGGCCGAACGCGTGGGGCAGCAATTCACCGAGGGTGTAAGTCGCGCGCAGACCTTCTGGGCCGTAGCACAATACCCTTGCATCAGGATCAGCAAACTCTCGGATCTTCTGACGACAGCCTCCGCAGGGCGTACAGATATCCTGACCGGCAGCTATCACGGCAATCTCTGCAAGGCGGGTTTCGCCAGCCATAATCATGGCGGCCAGTGCACTCGTCTCGGCGCACCAGCCCTGCGGGTAAGCCGCATTTTCAACATTGACCCCAGTATAGAGCGCGCCCGAGGTGCTGCGGACCACTGCCCCTACTGCAAATTTTGAATACGGTGCATAGGCCCGAGTCATTACCTCCAGCAAAACCGGGAGATAAGAGTCTTCTTTCATCATCGATCACCCTCTTCTTGCCGGCTGGCGCTGCACCTTGTATCCAACAACTGAATCATCGCCGTTGCACAAAGACCGAGAGTTTGACACCGAACCCCAGCCATTTTTCGCTTGGCTCAGGCCGCCTGAGCGGCAGTGCCCGCCATCCAGTGACCGAGCAGTTCGCGATCGGCGTCCTGGCCCTCGACCACGCCGACAATCGCGCCTTCGAACATCACGCCGATACGATCTGACAGACTCATAATCTCATCCAGATCTTCTGATATCAGCAATATACCTGAGCCCTGTTCGCGCAATTCGAGAAAGAGGTCCCAAGTGTGACGGATCGCCTTGGCATCAAGGCCCTCGGTCGGATGCGACGCGATAATCACCGGCGGCTTGCGCCAGGTTTCACGGCCCAGGATCAGCCGCTGGATATTGCCACCGGACAGGATACGGCATTCGGTATCCCACAGATCTGGCACCAGGGCGTTGAAACGGGCAACGATATCCTGCGCATGCGCCGTGATCTCATGATGATTCAATACCGTATTGCGTGAGAACGGCGTCTGGCGATAATCCTTAAGCACCACATTCTCGGCGACAAACATCTGCTCAACGATACCCATCTCGCGTCGGCGTTCCGGTATGTGGGCGACCCCTTTTTCGATAAAGGCTCGGGGCGATCGCTTGGTCATGTCCTCGCCAAGAATTATGATTTGACCACTTGCAGGAGACGCCAGGCCTGTGATCGACGCGATCAGCTCGCTCTGGCCATTGCCGGCTACACCGGCAAGACCCAGAATCTCACCCTGGCGCAAGGTGAATGAGAACCCCGATTTTGGGGCTTTTTTCTCAAGGCCCTGTGGAATCAGGTTGGACACCTTAATAGCCAGTTTATCGGAGCGCACAGCAGGGCGCTCCATGTAATCGGGTACGGTCTCGCCAAAGGTGCGCCGGGTAAGTTCATCCTCGGTGGTTTCACTGATATGGCAGGTACCTTGCATCTTGCCCAGCTTCAGCACCGTCACCCGATCAGATACCGCAAAGACCTCGCGCATCTTGTGCGAGATAAAAACAATACCCTTGCCCTCATCAGCCATGGCACGCAGCACCACGAATAACTGATCTGCCTCGTGTGGTGTCAACAAGGAGGTGGGCTCATCCAGAAACAAAACCTCGGGCTCATGGAACAGCACTTTAAGAATCTCGACTCGCTGCTGTTCGCCCGCAGAAAGATCTTCGACACGCGCGCGTGGGTCTACTTGCAGGCCATAGTGCGCAACCAGTTCATCGAGTTTTCGCTCAACTTGATGTAACCGAAAAGAAAACGGTGGGGCTTTGAGCCCCACCATTACGTTTTGCGCCACGGTAAAAGCCCCCACCAGCATCAGATCCTGGTGCACCATGGCAATCCCATGAGCCAGGCCATCACGCGGTGAATCAAAACTAACCAGCTTGCCCTTAACCCGGATTTCGCCGTCAGTCTTACCGTAATACCCCGACAGAATATTGGCGATTACAGTCTTGCCGGCGCCGTTCTCGCCCAACAGGGTGTGCACTTCTCCGGCACGCACGTCGAAATCCAGATGATCGAGTATCAGGTGCTTCCATACCCCTGGAAAGCCCTTGGAAAGGCCGCGCGCCTCAAGCAGGATCTGCCCGTGAACAGGGGTCTTTGGTGCCTGCCCTTTGGGATCTATTGCTGAATTAGCCATGCGAGTTGCCGATCATTCGCGCAGATAGGGAACGCCGAGGCCCTTGGGAAAGCGAACCCGGCCAATCCCGCCTGCCACCACGGCCAGGGTCACGATATAAGGTGCCATCGCCACAAACTGCCAGGGAATGATTTCCTTGATGCCCGGGTAGGTCGCGACCCAGGTGGCAAGGCCATCGAAAAGACCAAAGATAAAGCCGCCCAGCAATGCGAGCAGCGGATTGAGACCGCTGAATACCACGATTGCCAGAGCGATGAAACCGCGGCCCGCCGTAATCTCCTTGGTAACCGCACCAAACCAATCTACACTGAGATAAGCGCCAGCAAGGCCTGCCAGCATCCCGGCGGCGACCGCGGTACCAAGGCGCAGTGCATTGACTGGAAGACCCGCAACATCGGCCGCGCCGGGGTTATCTCCTGCCGCCCGAATCCAAATGCCCAACTGGGTCCGCCGCAGCAGCCACCAGACTGCAAATGCCAGCACAATGGTGACGGGCACCAGCGGGCTGAGACTGCCCACCCCGAGGGGGATCAACGGTACCTGTATTTCACGGGATACGCTATGAAAGCCGGGCGCTCCCAGAACGGTCAGCATCAGCGCTACAAAACCCAGCGCAAAAAGATTAATACCGACTCCGGTAATAAGCTGACTACCTCTCAGCGTGGTTCCAATCCAACCAAAGAGCAGTCCCACAAGTGCCCCTGCGGTCATCCCGCTCAGAAGACCTATGGACGCGCTGCCGCTTGCCTCAGCCCCAAGAGCGCCAGCCAATGCGCCCAGCAGGAGAATGCCTTCCAGGCCGATATTAAAAAGTCCTGCCGACTCCTCAATGGTTTCGCCGATCGCAGCCAGCGTAATTGGCACCATTGCATGCAGCGACAAAAATAGAATGCCCCAAAGATGCGCCATTTCCATGGTCAACCCCCGCCACTCAGTTTACGCCGAGCTACTGAAAAGATCCGCCGCAATTCCGGTACGGCAAGTGTCACAATGATAACGCCCTCGATCACCCGTACCAGCTCGAACGGCACCCCCGGATCAAACTGCATGATCCGTCCACCGACCATTAATCCACCAAAGAAAATCGCGGCCACCACAATCCCCACAGGATGATTGCGTCCGATCATGGCCACACCAATACCATCAAAACCCAGGTTGACCAGTTGCGGCATGCCGCTCATGACCGCGTAGGTCGGTGGTCGCCCCATAACCTGTACTGCTCCGGCCAGCCCTGCGATCGCCCCGCCAATTAAAAAAGTGCGCATTACCTGTTTGCGCAGGCTGATGCCAGCGTAATGGGAAGCCTCGGAGTTATAGCCAGAGGCGCGCAACTCAAAACCGGCGGATGTACGCCAGAGAAAAAACAAAATGAACGCTACCGTTATCAGTGCGATCACCAATCCGTAATTGAGGCTCGCCGTTGGGAGAATTCGGCCCAGACGGGCGCTTTCGACAATACTGATGGTCTTCTCCCCACGCTTGGGGTCGGTGAGTACATTCGCTATTAGGTAAAAGGCAAAGAAGTGCGAAATCCAGTTAAACATGATGGTTGATATGACCTCATGCACACCGCGGCCTAGCTTGAGCAGCGCCACCGGCAGGCTCCAGATCATTCCGGCCACCATAGCCGCTACCAGGGAGACGATGATATTAAATGGTGACGGCAGATGGATCAGACTAACCGCAACGGCAGCCAGGGCACCCATATACAACTGTCCTTCGGCTCCAATATTAAAAAGACCACCGCGCATGGCGATGGCAAAGGTCAGTGCTGTCAGGATCAGTGGTGTTGCGTTGGCGAGCGTCTCGGCCCAACTGTAAACACTGCCAAAACTGCCACTGAAAAGTGACAGGTATGCTGCCAGTGGATCGTAGCCAAAGGCCAGCATGATGAAGGCGCCAATCACTAGGCCAATCAGGCCAGCGAGCAACGACTCAATAAGTGGGCCCACCCGCCGCAGCCATTGCGCTGAGGTGGTCATAGGGTTCGTTTGCACTGTGACACCAACTGCATCATGCTGAGATCACACATCCTGAAGATCAAAACGAAGAACCGGGGGGACGTTAAATATCCCCCCGGTTTACAACTCTTGAGCATCACGCAAGAGGGAAAATGCCATCAGCATCGCCCTGCTTGAAACACTTCAATAAGTTTGCGAGTATCGTTTGATCTTCTGCTTGATCCGCAAACTCAGTCGGGATACTTGGCACGAATATCATCGATCGTATCCGCACACCACCCACAAGGGACTTCCGCTGCACCAGAGCTAATCTGCCCCTGCAATTCGGTGACGGCATCCCAGATCCAGCCGGGAATCGCATCACGCATTGCTATCCAGTTGCTGCTGATCTGATCGCGATCCGACGATTCAATGGCGCCACCACTGACACCAAACTCGATGAAGTCGGCCAGATCCTGCTTTCCGGACATAGCGATACCGCCGTTGTGCGGACCCAGGATTTGCACGCCCCCCTTGAAAGTTCCGTTGACTACTGACTCAATAGCACTGTAAACGCCAAGATCGACGCGCTTCATCATGCTTGCCAGAACCCGATGGCCATCGCCAAGGTAATCCTGGTTGGCATCCACACCAATCATAAACGGTGGGCCAGCGGATTTGCCCTTGGCTTCCAGGTGTTCGGTAATGGCCTCAAGATCGCCAATACCTAAGGGGCCAGCCACGTTGTAGATCAACCCAGCGCCTTGCGCCAGCATGGCCTCAGTAGCGACCTTACCTTTCGCGATATCGCTGAAAGTTCCGGTGTAGGTCCACAAAAGGCCTACATCCGCCTTTTTGCCCATGACCTCGGCATACTTAGCGTTGCCCCAGTGCATGCCAAAGCGATACCCGGCTTCAAACTTGTAAAGCACAGGAATTTCGATACCCAGCACAATACCAATCTTGTCATAACCATAGTGCGCCGCGACCATTGAAGATAAAGCCCCCACCAAAGCAGAGCCTTTATTTTCTTCGTAACCAATCTCCATCAGATTGGGCTTGCCGAGCCAGGTGACATCGATAATGGCGAACTTCTGATCTGGAAACTGTGTGGCCACCTCGGCCATTGCATCGGCCAGCAAAAAGCCTACAGCAACGACCAGGTCAAACTTGCCCGAGCGAGCAGCGTTTTGCATGTTGGGCAAGTAATCTGCCGCTGAGTTACTCTGGATCTCGACGACGTCGACACCAAGTTTGGCTTCGGCCTCATCTGCGCCTTTAAAGCCCATATCGTTAAACGAAAGATCGCCCCGGCCTCCGACATCCAGCACCAGTGCCACTTTGCCACCGGCTGTAGCCGTGTTCATGAACGGTCCACCTGCCAGCATCAAAAATGCAGCGACCAGAGTTACCGATCTAAGCAGCCATGTTTTCATTTTTTATCCTCCTTTTATTCGAGTAAACATCAAACTTCTCATCAGCGCAGGCCGTCCATTTACCCGGGCGCCCGCGACTCCTCCATCGAGAGATTAACCATGCAGCCAAAAGCGGTCAACCACGGTGGTGGGGAAATGGCTAAATGCCGAAAAACCACACAC
>CAUZJT010000100.1:0-9469 GCA_963580215.1 Gammaproteobacteria bacterium | reverse complement strand
AGTTGCCTGCAGCCCGCGGGCATTATCCATGATGAACTTGCCTGCTCCGATGACGTGGAGCTGATCGAGTTCACCTCACCCGCTGAGTTTGAAACTCAGCGGGTCGACCAAGGCCAAACCTGAGCCAGCGACAGCAAAGGTCAGCGCTCACGCGCCCACAATTCCCGGGTCAGCACGCCGACTCGGGCTTCGATCGCTGCCATGGCATCAAGAATCATATCCTCGCGGTAGCGTCGACCGATCAGTTGCACCCCGGCGGGCAATCCTTCGATCAATCCGATCGGGGTGACCCCAGCCGGCAGGCTGACCCAGTTGATGCCGGTGCTGTAGATCGCCGCGTTAAAAACATCCCGCGTGCCTTGAAGGCTTTTCGCATCGCAGTCCCACTCAGGAGTGGGCTGCAGGAAATACGGCGTTAGCACTAAAGGCATTCGCTCAAGAAATACACCCCATTGACGGGTCATTGCCGTACGCTCCTTGATCCCCTCGCGGTAAGCCGCCGCATCGGCTGTCTCACCCATCTGGAAGTACCACTCCAATATCTGCTGGATGGTTGCACTGCCATGCTCGCGCGCCAGCGGCATCAGGAAAGCCTCAAGCTCCGCCCCCAGAAAAGTGAACCATGCCTTCGCCGCATCGTCTACCGAAGGCGTAGTCACGGGCTCAACAGCATAACCCGCATCCGACAGGTATCCCGCCGCCTGATCGATCGCCTGGCTGATCTGCGGGTGCATGGGATGACCGTAGGACTCGGTCGTTACACCGACCCGGATAGGGGAAGACTCGCTGGGCCAATTGTCAAAAGGCACCGGCATCCAGAAAGGGTCGCGCGCATCATGTCCAGCCATAACCTTGAGCGCCAGGCGCACATCACGCACTTCGCGGCAGATGGCGCCCTGCACCGAGATCAACTGGGCCAGCATCCCTCGCTCCGCGGGTGCCGAGGGCAAATAGGCCGGCACACGGCCGAAGGTGGGCTTGACCGTGGACAGACCGCAATTAAACGCCGGACAACGTAGCGATCCGCCAATGTCATTGCCGTGATGAATCGGGCCAAACCCAGCAGCGGCGGCAGATGAAGCGCCGCCTGAAGAGCCGCCCGGGCTGGCGTTGTCATCCCAGGGGTTAAGCGTGCGGCCGTACAGCGGGTTGTCAGTGGTTAGACGCATCGACAACTCCGGCGTATTGGTACGCCCAACGATGATTGCACCGGCGTTTTTCAGGTTGCTCACCACTGGGGAATCATCCTGCGCGATGAGATCAGCAAAGGCAGGCAGACCATTGGGCGTGGGCTGACCCTTGACATCGATATTGAATTTGATCGTAACAGGCACGCCGTGCAACGGCCCCAGCGGCGCCCCGGCTTTGACGCTGGCATCGGCTACACGCGCCTGCATCAAGGCGTCATCGCTAAGGTTAAGCACTATCGCATTGAGGCGGGGGTTGTGGGCCGCTATGCGTTCCGTCACCGATGCCACGACTGCCTCACTGGTAAAACGCTGCTCACGGATACCTTGCGCCACATCGCAAGCGCTCAATTGCCACAGTTCATCACTCATAAAGTGCTCTTTGTTGTACGGGTACTGTTCCCATCGATAAGCCCACTTTCAGGCCCGCCGGGAAGGTAAAACAGCCAGCGATAGCGCCCCCCCTTCCCCAGGCCAAGCGAAATCACTACGGCCCACGACCCAACACCCTTATGGTTGCATTTATGCATTGCCCAAACGATAACGCCAATGCCAGGAGGGTGTCCAACTGACGCGCGTAACCGCTGTGAAAATCAGTTCGATCGTAATCGTCCTTGGCCCTGTGGCCACCACGACGACAGCTCTGGGCGCCATTCATACGATCGACGCGCTCGCCTGTCAGGGTGAGGCCGAAGCAATCGTGCGCTGGCGGTCTGCCGCTCAAGTTTTAGCGGAGCAACTGACTCAAGCCGCGAAATCTCAGGGTAACCCGCTAGATGACTACAGGATCTCGCTGGATTGCTTCCACACGCAAGCCCGTGCAAAATTGTCATTCATGCTTAAGATCCCAAGGAGTGAGATATGTCTGCACTAAAGAAATCGAAATTGTGGCCCAGGGCCTTACTGGGCGCCGCGTTGGCACTGGGTCTTACACAGGCGACGCTCGCCGGAGGCTATGGCAAACAAAAAGTCGTTTATCACGTGAACTACGATAATCCCAAGGCCCAGGCAGGAGCTCTGCGCAATATCCAGAATCACATTAACGCAGTGGGCGCAGAAAACCTGGAACTGCGGGTTGTCCTGCACGGCAAGGGGTTGACCCTGCTGCTTGAGCCCGACCAGGCACAGTACACTAAGTTCAAAGCCGGTAACGCCACCGACCAGATGGCCGCCAAGATATCCGGTCTCAAGGACCAAGGTGTTGCTTTCGATGTCTGCGCCAATACCGTGCGCGGCAAAAAGGTCGATATCGAAGCCAATCTTTTCGATGTTTCCGAAGCTGATATTGTCCCAAGCGGCGTCGCCGAGCTTGCTCACTTGCAGGCACAGGGATTCACCTACATCAAGCCTTAACTTCAACGGTACTCTGGCATTTAAGCCGGAGTAGCTGTCTTTCGCAAACCTATATAGCCCCCCACTATCCAGGCGGCGCAGTTGGTGTCAGCCGAATAATAGCCAAAGCGTTTTACGCAGTGGTTTTAACACAAAGATCGCAATAATAAGCGCCACTCGCTCAATGGTGTAGTCGATAACTCTCGGGGTAGACCTGGATCGCCGGCACCTTACCCTCGCATAGTTCATTCTGAATCTGCTCCCAGTAGTCGGCTCGCAACAGGTCGCCGTGGACGCTGCGAAAAAGTTGGCGTAGTGACCGGTCGGCGATACGCAGGCCCGATTCGATTTCTTCGGGCAAAAATATCACGCCGTCTTCAAAAACCCAGTCCGGTATATCTTCCTCACCGTCATAGCGGTCAGCGTTGCTACGGATCTTGACCTCGGTAAATGGCTCCAACGCGTCGTAATCAAAAAGATACACACGTATGTGGCTGCCCACACCATAGTTGCGCCCATCCAGATCACGGTTGAAGATGTTGGCTGCCATGTTGTTCTTTATACAGTAGCCCAAATTAACGACTGCCCGTTCACAATCCGCACGCGAAGCATTTTCTAAAAACACAGGCAAGGGAATCATGCGCCTTTGCACAATCAGGTGATGGAATACCACTGAACTTCCGCGTAGCGATACTGTATAGCCTGCATCGCGCAGCATCTCGTCCAAAAGGACATTATTAAAATGTTGTTGCGGCAACGTAACGTTGTAATAGATTACGTTGTCCAGCATGCTGCCAGTGCGGTTGATATCGTGAACCTGGCTGTACTTGGCAAGCACCGAATCAACACCAGCAAAATCACCCCACTTGTAACCCTCGGTCGGGCGGTCACGGATGACTTTGAGGTTGTACGCCGAATCTGGCGCCTGGAATCCAATGGCCACGGTACCCGGGAAACCAACCGCCGTGTCAAATAAAGCCCCAGACTGATCCAACTCCCGGTTCAATTCGTCCATCACAGCAACTTTGCCAAAGTGATTAAAACCAATGGATGAGTAATGCAATCCCAATGGGCGCTTGGGCATGATCCCGTGCAGAAACTCAGACAGCTCGTGGTAGTGATCGTTCGTCACGATGAAATTGGCACGGGTGGTGCTGAATAAATTGTGCGCCGCTGACTCACTGGATGGTGCAGCATCAATGTAGATGCCGTCTTCATCGTTGAGCAGGGCCAGGATAAGCGGAACAACCGGCCGCTCAGTCAACCGAATGCGGCCAACAATATAGGCGCCACGATTGCGGAAAAAACCACCCCGGATGACATCAACACCAACAACATGCGCCCCCTGGTCCGAAGATAACAGGGCGTTGATCTGCTGCGCTGCCAGTACGGCATCGCCTTCTTGGTCTCGATAAGGGGTACTAAAACAAGGCAAATCGAGAATCTGTTGTAACAGGTCAGCGCTGATCATTGAGGCCGGATAACTCACCATCATCTCGTTGATGCCAGCCGCACTCGGGTCAGCCTTGATACCAACGGAATAATCGACCGCCTTCCACTCGGCCATGAAAACAGAACGTCGCACCGAATGCAAAAATGCAAGCGCCAAGTCAGCCTCGTATCGCCCAGAAACCATGCCTCGGTAAAGCATTTCAAGCTCATCCCACAGCATCGTCGCAGACTCGGACGCTGGCATCTGGGCAACCAAGGCCGAGGCCAACGCATGCATACGCTCACCGTAAAGTAGTAACTGGTTTTGGCTATGAAGTAACGACTGTGGAAAATCACGCTCCTCAAAAGCGCTCTTGGCACGACCGGGAATGGCACGAAAATCGAGATAAAAGCGATCGAACTCCTGTAGCACCACATCAGAGAGAATCTGCGCGTGCTGATCCGGATTACCTGCCGACTGTAGCCGATGAGCAAGACCGAAGAGATCCGGTCGTATGACGTCAGCGCTCATCAATAGTCCTTTGCTGGTTTGGACCACAAGTAAACCCAGTCAGCAAAGCTTTCCAAAGTCCAAAGCTCAAGTTGGGTTTAAATCGTTGTTTGAGTCCTGGTACCCAGCACATAACTGGCGAGGTCCCAGATGTTGATTAGTGCAGAATTACGGCGAGTCTCAATCCGATGCTGGTACGCGCGACTTACGAAACAGTTTTAGCAGTGGTAGCAAAAAGAGCACAACAGCGATGCCCATGATGGGGCCCGAGATCGGTCTTTCGATAAAGATCATCAGATTGCCGTCACTCATCAGCAAGGCCTGACGCATTGATGTTTCAGCCAGTGGGCCCAATACGATCGCCAATACTGCTGGTGCCAGCGGGTAATCCAGTTTGCGCATCAGATAACCCACGATACCAAAAATCAGGATCAACCAGACATCGTGCATGTTTTGCGTGGGCGCATAGCCACCCACCAGGCACAGCACGAAAATGATAGGCGCGAGGATGGTAAAAGGCATGCGCAGTACGCCGATGAACGCCGGTATGAATGTCAGATTAATCAACATGGCGAAAAGGTTCGCCACATAGAGACTGGCAATAAGGCCCCAGACGAAGCTCTGGTGTTCAACAAACAACATCGGCCCGGGTTCCAGGCCCCAGATCACCATGCCACCTAGCAGGATTGCTGTAGTCGGCGACCCGGGAATACCCAGGGTCAGCATAGGCAGCATTGAACCTGTGCTGGCAGCGTTATTAGCCGATTCAGGTGCGGCCACGCCCTCAATATTGCCTTTGCCAAAAGAGTCCGGGTCCTTGGACATCGTCTTGGCCATGCCGTAGGCCATAATGGATCCCGGGGTTGCTCCTGCTGCCGGCAGTATGCCCACAAAGTATCCCAGAAAAGATCCCATCAAACTGGCTTTCAGTGAATGTTTGAGGCCCTTGAGGTGCGTAACAATACGCCTGATGCTGAACGACGCCTGGGAGACCTTTACTCCATCATGACTGGATTCGATGGTCCAGAGCATTTCACCAATTCCGTAGATACCAATCGCCAGAACCAGAAAATTAATGCCATGGAAAAACCCGGGCAAGCCACCGAAGATCAGCCGCGGCTCTCCGCTGATGATGTCCAGACCCACAGCACTCAGTACCAAACCGATGAATATCGAAAACAGTGTCTTGGGGATATCGTCGCCACCCAGCCCAATAAACGTGGCAAATGCAAGCATCATTAGTGCAAATTCCTCAGCAGCACCAAAAGCCAGTGCGACTTCGGCCAAGGGAGGTGCAAACAGCGTAAACAGCACCACCGATACGGTGCCGCCAATAAACGAGGCACCAGCGGCAGTAATCAGCGCCTGATCTGCTTTGCCGGCAAGAGCTAGCGGCCGACCATCAAAGGTGGTGGCAACAGCGGTCGAAGCACCAGGAATTCCCAGCATGATCGAAGAAATAGCACCGCCGTACATGGCGCCATAGTAGATTGCTGCAAGAAAAATGATCGCGCCTGTGGGCGGTACCAGAAAAGTCATCGGTAGCAAAATGGCGACGCCGTTGACCGAACCAAGCCCCGGCATCGCGCCAATAAAAAGACCCAGCGCACAGCCGAATATGACAAGTGCCAGGTTCAAAGGTTCCAGCGCAATGCCAAAACCCTGCATCAGCAGGTCAAACGTTTCCACAGAACCTCACATGAAAATATCGTACAGCGGATAAAAAAGCGGTTCGGTATAACCTTTCGGCAATGTGATCCGCAGCGCGATCTCAAAGAAAAAGAAACTGACCACAGGTGTGATCACAGACACTGCTACGCTGATCGGCCAGCGGTGGCCTCCCATCACCCGCACGTAGTACAACAGGAAAAGCGGTATGGACAGGTATATGCCAATAATGTGGATCGCCCCGATCATCAGTGTCAGTGCGACGATGATCCTGATGATGGTGCTCCGCGTTGTAACGGCCAGGTAAGGCTCGGTCGAACGTGACGGCGGACTTTTCCGCCTAACCCAGCGTGCCACAATCCACACACAACAGAGCAACATGCCAAATGCCAGCCAAAAGGGAAACGCCCCACCGCCTGGTCCTTCATCAGGAATCCAGCCGATGGGGAGTTCCGCACTCTTAACCATCAAGTAGGCCGAAAAAGCTCCAAGAACCAGGGCCATTAACAGCTCGGCTCTACGCATAGCAGCTTTTCCCTTCCACTAAATCAAGGGACTTGGGATCAAATCTCGCCGATATCCTTCAAGATAACTTCATGGACTGCCTTTTCTCGAGCCCAGTAGGCCTTGAGCTTAGGCCCAGTCAGAAAACCACCCATCAGGCTCTTTTTGGTCATGTAGGCCTGCCACTCATCCGTCGCATAAACCCGAGCGAACACGTCACGATAGTAAGCGGCTGCTTCATCACTCATGCCTGGTGCTCCAACCACGCTGCGTTGCATGAAATAGACGTAGTCCTTGCCTAACTCTTTGAAAGTTGGTGCGTCTGGAAACAACGGTAACCGTGTTGGGGTAAACGATGCAATTGCCCGTGTTTTTCCAGCATTGTAAAAGCCCAGCTGCTCGGAGGGGTTATTCACTGTGGAATTACAGTGGTTACCCGCCAGTTCCTTAGCTACACGGCCGCCACCTTTGAAAGGCACGTACTTGATCTTAAGGTCATAGGCTTTATTGAGGAAAGTCGTCAACAATTGATCTTCCTGGCCCTTGCCGGTGCCGGCCATGAGCCAATCACTGCCTGCGGCTCTGGCTGCAGCCACGAACTCGTCAACGTTGGTAATACCTGAGTCGACGTTGACCCACAAAAGGAAGGTATCCTCAGCCATGCGCCCGACAGGTGTAAAAGTCGAGATGTCTACATCCAGTTTCGGTTGACGCAACGGTGTGGTGTAAAAACTGTTGAGCGTCACCATCACGGTGTGGTTGTCGCCCTGCTTGCCCTTCATATGAATGAGCGCCTCTGCACCCGAACCACCTGGTTTGTTGATCGGGACAAACGGTTTGGATGCCAAGCCGTGCTTTTCGATCAAACTTTGCATCAGGCGTGCCATCTTGTCAGCTCCACCACCCTTTCCGGCCATAATCACAAAATCCACCGGCTTCTTTGGCTCCCAGGCCTGCGCCGGGGCAGCAGCAAGAACCGCTACCGCACTCGCAAGTGCAATCAGCGGTAACAACAATTTTCGTTTGATCATCTTCTTTCCTCTCTTTTTGTATCATTGATTTGCGTTATGCAACATTATCCGATAAAGCATCCAACTCTGAAAATTAGGCCAGGAGTCAATGCCGCCTAGGTGCTATCTTCACCCTTAGTAATCGGGCACGTTATACCAACACGAAACCAGTAACAACAATTATTCCCTCGCCTAATTATAAGAATTACTTATTGCTAACCAATAAACTACCAGATTTCATTGATCAATTTGCCAAACTTGTACTCGTTGGTAATCATAGGTTCTTGCAGTCGCTTTGTGCCTAAGGGGCAGCCATATCTCTATCCGCTTGGCCGGGACCGCATATTGTCCGGAAGATAAGTAGCAAGTTTCGGGAAGGCTATCAGAATAAAAACCATTGCCACCATCATGGCGAACATCGGTAGTGCCACCTTGGATAGATAGCTCATCTCGTGGCCGGTCATACCTTGCAGCACAAAAAGATTAAAACCAATAGGTGGGGTGATCTGTGCCATCTCGATAACCACAACAATAAGGATGCCGAACCAGATCACATCTATACCAGCGGTGCGAATCATCGGCTCAACCACGGCCATGGTCAGTACTACCGATGAGATACCATCAAGAAAGCAACCAATCACGATATAAAAAAGCATCAGTGACACGATAAGCACCGTCGGCGATAAACCCAACGAGGCGATCCATTCAGCCAGTGCCCGGGGTAAACCGGTAAATCCCATCGACAGCGAGAGAAAGGCTGCACCAGCCATAATCAGCGCGATCATGCACGAAGTGCGCAGTGCGCCAAGCAGACTCTGAAAGAAAGCCTCGCGACTTAAAGAACCCTGGCCAAGTGCCAGTATCAATGAACCGGCCACACCAAACGATGCAGCCTCGGTGGCGGTTGCCCAACCCAGGTACATCGAACCGATGACAAGAGCCACCAACAGCAGCACCGGTATCAAAAAACGTGACTCGGCTATCTTCTGGGCAAAGGAGGTCGGGGACTCAGGCGGCGGCACCTCGTTGGGTCGTACAAATGACCACACGGCGACATAGGTCATGAACAGCAGCGTCAGCGTCAGCCCAGGCAGAATCCCAGCGATAAACAGTTTGGATATAGATTCATTGATGGTGACACCGTAGACAATCAGTGTCAGCAACGGTGGGATCATCAATCCCAGCGTAGCCGAACCTGCCAGGGTGCCAATAACCATGTGCTCTGGATCACCATGCTTTCGCAACTCCAGGATCGACATCTTACCCACGGTGGTCAACGTAGCAGTCGACGAGCCGGACACGGCCACAAAGACTTACAGCCTGCGATATTGGTGTGTATAAGCCCACCCGCAAGCGATCGGGATTCGCAACAACATACGGCCTCTATCGCCCTTGCCAGACCAAAATCTTGTGCCCGGCAGCAGCACTCAATTTACCGCAATTTAAATATTAAAGGAAAGGTTTTTATCTTTGACACAAAGACTATGCAACCCACCCGCTTAAGGCAGTGCCGGACTTGGTGCTGTCTGCACTTATCGAGGACTCCATGGGCGGTGTAACCAGGTGTATACAATAGTCCGCAACTCTAACTAGGACATAGCCGACGGATAAACTCAAGGCCGCAGGGGAAATAGCAATGGATGGCAAAGCAAACGCATCAGTGCACGGCGGCAAAACAGTCTACGGCGCTACGGTTGGTATGCTCATGCTCGATACGGTCTTCCCCCGGATCCCGGGCGATTTCGGCAATGCCGCCACCTGGCCTTTCCCGGTACTCTACCGCGTGGTGCGGGGTGCCTCTCCCAACCGGGTGGTGCGCCATCGCG
>CAUZJT010000099.1:0-9498 GCA_963580215.1 Gammaproteobacteria bacterium | reverse complement strand
GCACTACAGCATTTCTTTTAATGGCACTAGCTAATGTTTCTTATGGACAGAATAATAATGTTCAATTAGAGCAGGCAACTTTGCCAAGTAATTGTTCCGCCCTAACTGGGGAAGAACGAATGGAATCAACCGTTTTCATTAAGGGAAATCGTTACCCTCTACGCTTTACTTTAAGTAATAACAGAGCGGCCATAACTCAGGAAATCAGTAGTTTGTTGATGTCTGCTTCTGGCCGAAAGCGGACCTTTCAGTCACAAATATCCTAACAACCAACTAAAGGTCTGCTAACGATCCAGAGTCTACACTCGACAATATAAGTCTCGATTAGTAATATCGACCACTACTGCCGGTAAGCTTCACTTTCGTCATGCCGATTGAGCGCGCTAGGACGAGATAGTGCTTTTCACAATCCGCAATTCTAATCCTCAAGGAGTCGATTATGCTGATCCTAAAGATGGGAGAGGCCCTCAAAGAGTTCGCCAGGTTGGGAAGAAACACAATACGGCTCTCGTTAGCATGGATGGTTTGTTGGACCCTTCTAATGCCGTCTGGGTCAAGCGCACAATCGGAACTGCTTGAAGCCTCGATTGAAGAGCTTCAGGGGTGGTTAGCAGGTGGTGAAATTACGTCCGTCGAATTGGTCGATTGGTACCTGCAGCGCATCGATGCCTATGACCAGCAAGGACCGTCGTTAAACGCTATTCAACATCTGAATGAAAAAGCTCGCGATCAAGCGAGAGAACTCGATGAGGAGCGCGAGCTTTCCGGTCCTCGATCTCTGTTACATGGCATCCCCGTTTTAATCAAAGACAATTATGAAACGCTTGATGCACCCACAACAGCAGGCTCGGCAATTCTTGATGGACACTGGCCGAAGCAGGACGCGATGCAAGTAGCGAAACTGAAAGAAGCCGGAGCTATAGTGCTCGCCAAGACCACCATGCACGAATTCGCCTTTGGTTGGACGACAAGGGGTTCTGCGTTTGGTGTTACCCGTAATCCTTATGGCATTGATAGACACCCTGGTGGATCAAGTGGTGGAACTGGCGCTGCGGTGGCTGCCAATTTTGCTGCGGCGGGAATGGGTAGCGATACCTGTGGATCTATTCGAGTTCCATCTGCACACAATAACCTGGTAGGTCTACGCGGGACTCGAGGCATTAGCAGCCGACATGGCATTGTTCCGCTATCCAGTTCATTTGATGTCGGTGGACCCCTGGCTCGGAATACTCGTGATTTAGCCATTATGCTCGATGCGACCGTTGGTTATGATCCACTCGATCCTCAAACAACTGAATCGTTCGGAAAAATCCCAGATAGTTATTTGGCCGCGTTACGACAAATAGACATGGACGAAGTGAAAATAGGAGTATTGTCTGACTGGTTTGGTGATCAACCCGAACAGGCGGTGGTAAACGAACAAATTCAGCGGGTATTAAAGATTCTTGAGGAAGCAGGCGCCACTATTATTCAGTTGACTTCACCCGCATTGAAATCCCTGAGAGCTGAGACGTCCGCAGACGACGCCTATTTTATCGACACTTACGATCTCAAAAAAGACTTGACCGATTACCTTCGCCAGTACCCGGCACTCCCCGTGCAATCATTTGCAGAGGTGGCCAATGATGAACGGTTAGAAAATAGTGTAGCGGTACTCTGGAAGGGCTATTTGGATTCGCGTTTCGATTCGAGAGAAACTTATCTCGAATACCACGCAAAAGGAGTGCAGATTCGCCGTCAACTCCTGGCGTTGTACAACGACAACGATATCGACATCTTAGTTTACCCAACGGCCACAGAGGAAGCTGTTCCGCTTAACTTGGAGCAAGAACATAACAATTGCAAACTAGCGCCGACGTCTGGTTTGCCAGCCATATCGGTCCCAGCTGGATTCGGTAAAGATGGTATGCCGGTTGCTATAGAACTGATGGCTGAGCCATGGGCAGAACAGAAGCTGCTTGATTTTGCGTACACAATTGAACAACTAGCTCCCGCGAGAGAGTTACCGAAACACACGCCATAACTCAATAAATCGGGTCAGAGTAAATATCCAGTAGTTTTAATGTCCGCTATTGGCCGAAAGCGGACGTTTACAAAATTGAAATGGGCTCATAACAATCAAATAAAAAGCGATGTAGCACCGCCCAGAACATAACATAACTGTACTAAATTCTAAACGCTAATACTTCTAACCGTCACTTAGCTTTCTGATTGCATCAAGGTGCATTGATATTTGGGACGGGGGTGGCCTTTTGATCGCACTTAATAATTATTGTACCTGCACCGACACACTTAATGAGATTTTAAAAAATTTAAAAAAAGTTTTCTATTCAACTCTGAACCTCTCAAAAGTTCCTCGTGGACCGGGTCTGACATAGATCGTTACTTCTGCGGATTGGGAAACAATATTGCGGTTAGAATTTTCCCAATTATAAGTTCCAACCAATGATTGAATGTTGTTACCGCTTCGATAATTAATGTTATGTTGCTCCAAAAATGTTTCAACGGCTTCTCTATCTGAGTCTTGATTGAGAGTAGTAGCGATTTCATTATAGATGTAGCTTCGTGCGCTACAAGATGGGTCTACTTTAAAACTCAGAGTCTGAGATATCCCCACAAAATATTTAGAGAATTCAACAGAGTAAACTAGCATTCACTGATTTCATTGATCATTTTGGAGAATATTGAGGGAGTAGCAGTTGAATAGTACTCTGAATTTGACAGGGGCTTGGAAAGGGGTAGTGTTTTGTAGTGACTAGCGCCCAGGGATGGAGCGCGGGACGGGCCAAGGATGGCCCATCGGAACGGAAAAACACACCCCTTGTCAAGCCCCGCTAGGCACCACACCTTTAGTAAGAGTTAAATTTTGTGGGGATATCTCAGAATCTGACCCCTTATTTATTCTGCTGACCCCATTTTTACTGCTGATTTTCCGGCACCTCGTAAATATCAATTACTTCCGGCCTTAGACCCTTGGTTGAGATGTCGGCTTCGAACATCAGTCGCTCGACTACGGCTATGGTCGAGCCTGAAGGTCTGGGCAATCCAAAACGGTAACCTTCGGCAATAAACAACGGTGTCCATCCTCGATGATTCGTTCGGTTCCAGATGTGGGGATCGGCACCGTGATCGGCCAGTAACTCTATAACCGCTGGAAACATAGCATAGGCAGCGCCATGTACGGCTGTATCGTTTTCCTCGTTAACTGTGTTGACGTCTCCACCAAGCTCCAGCATTAGCCGAGTGACTTCCAGCGCCTCGAGCTCGGTGCCGGCCTCTTCCTCAGGGGCTGTTGTACCGAGACCCGCTGCGGCCATCAGTGGTGTAGTGCCGCGCAGATTTGACATGAACGGGCTAGCACCCAGTTCGAGAAACAGACGCACTAAGGCAGTATCGGCACGATCGGCAGCTAACAGTAACGGCGTGGAACCCCCGGAATCAAGTCGAGTCGATGAATTCGGTTGCCGCGGCGCACCTTCCCTTAGGGTCAAATTAACATCTGCTCCAAGCTGCACAAGTTCACGGACAAAATCTAGTGAGCTCAGATTACCAGACCCGATCGGGGCTGGATCTCCCCGATCGCTAGCATCCGGTTTTCTTACCCAGCTCATCGTATGTAGAGGTGTAAATCCAGACTGTTCGTCATTCGGATCGGCGCCCGCTTTCACCAACTCAATAGCCAGCTCGAAGTGGCCATTGCGAACCGCCATTAGCAAAGGACTCAGCCCCTGGCTAATCGGCTGTGTAGTGGCATTGTTGCCGGACTGCCCAGTCCGATCTCTGACTCGTCGGAGAATTTCATTTACTTCACCACCAGCTTCAAGCAGCGCCAGCGCGACATCAATGTGGCCTTCGCGGACCGAGAAAAACAGAGGCGTGAATCCGGATCTCAAGGTGGCGTGTACATCGGCCTCGGCGTCGAGAAGAGCATTCACCACAGATGCGTGCCCTTCAGCCGCAGCCCACATAAGTGCGGTTTGTTCGCGTTGCTCCTTCGCATTGGGATCGGCGCCCGCAGCAAGCAAGGCTTTCACCGCATTGAGGTTTCCTGTGCGAGCCGCAATCATCAACGCGGTCTCTCCACCTTCGAGGAACTGATTGGGGTCAGCTCCGAAATCAAGAAGTAGCTTCACAATGCTCGGGTTGCCATTGGTGGACGCCAACGATAGCGAAGACACTCCATAACGGTTCTCGGCATGGACGTTTGCACCTGATCGCAGCAGCTGATCTGTTAGTTCTGCTAGGTCGTGATAAGCCGCCCAGTGTAACGCGGTCATACCGTCGACCTGGGTAGCGTTGACATCGGTGCGTTCATCTAGCAAGCGACTTATCAGCGCCTCGTCTTGTCGTTCCACCGCGTCTGCCAAATAAGCGAGCTGCGCATGGGCTGAAACGGCTACCGCAGCCATGCTAAATATTATTAAAACCCTGCCAATAGATTGCCTCATTTTTATACGTCGATTTATTTGCCTTTTTGTGGGTTTTTCCATGTGCTACCCCATTTATTACAGAACGATCAATCCAATAAATTGAATCAAACCGCTACATAATCGAAAAGATTTTCGATCTTACCATTGCTATCGCCAAAGGAATCTAGACGGACGCCGGCCCGATCCAGTAACGTCATATGTAAATTTGCTAGAGGTGTACCTTGCTCATACCTGATGTGCCGACCACCTTTCAATCCAGTGGAAGCTCCTCCTGCGACAAGAATCGGTAGGTTCAAGTGGTCATGTAGGCTCGGGTTGCCCATCCCGCTGCCATACAGGTATATGGTGTTATCAAGCAGCGAACCATCGCCATCCGGGGTGGACTTCAACTTTTCGAGAAAGCGCGCAAAGAATTCAACATGGTATTGGCCAATTTTGGCGATCTTCTCAACCTTCACCGGGTCGTTGCCGTGATGGCTTGTGGGATGGTGTGGCTCAGGCACACCGATTTGCGGATAGGTGCGGTTCGTGAGTTCACGGGTGAACTGGAAACTGATGACTCTGGTGATATCAGCCTGTAATGCCAGTACTTGAAGATCATACATGAGTGTCGCGTGATCGCCGAATTCGGCTGGGACACCTACTGGTCGCTCCATGTCGGTAGAAAACTCATCTGTGCCAGCCGCCTCGGCGCGTTGAATCTGCCGTTCGACCTCCCGCACGGTGTCGAGATATTGGTCGACTCGGACTTTGTCACTGGCTCCGACTATACGCTTCAGCCGGCCGATGTCCTCGTTGAAAGAATCGAGTAGGCTGGCACGACTTCGCAACAACGCTTCCCGCTCAGCCGGAGTTCCACCCTCACCAAACATGCGTTCAAATACGAGACGAGGGTGCGCTTCGGAAGGTAGTGGCGTAGTCGGTGACGACCAAGAAAGGTTGTTCTGATAAACACAGGCGTAACCGTTATTGCAGACACCCGCGAGCGGGTTTAAATCCATCGACAGTTCGAGCGAAGGCAGCCGCGTTTCCTGACCGATCTGCTTAGCTGCTATCTGATCGATAGTTGTTCCCAGATGATAGTCCGAACTCTCGGTGTGTTTGGCAAAAGCCGCACTTAAGTACCCCGAGTTTGAGGTATCGTGCGAGCCTGGATAAGAGTCCTGTAATTCCAGATTTGTAACGACTGTAATCTTGTCTTTGACAGCTTCCAGCGGGCTGAGGATGGGCGACAACTTATCGAGCACCTCCCCTCCCTCTGGAGTCCAACGTGCATGATCAGTTCCCATCGGCACGAACACAAAGCCGAGTCTGGGCACCGGACTGGCTGGCGTCTGAGCTAGGGCGGTTGCTGCCGGAATCATGGCATCGAGTAGCGGCAACGCCATTGCGACCCCTGCGCCCCGCAGAAAAGTGCGTCGAGGAAGTGCCTTTTTGGTAATGATCATAATGATGTCCTCATCTGAAAAGGTGCGCTTTTCACTATACCCATTATGAGTGACGAAAAGCGGTAACCATCCGGTTCGGCTTCGCGAACAATCCTACGGATGGCAGGCGCGTCGAAGTATTCGACCCCACGTCCTAACGCGAAAGTCAGTAATTTCTCAGTCACAGTGTCGGCAACCAACTCCGGGCGACTTAACAAGCCTGTTTCGAGACCAGCCACGCCGGCGAACCCAGTCATGCCAGGCAGGCCACCAGCGATATCGATTGCGTTGTCACCGTCATGATCCCGCCATCGACCCACTGCATCAAAATTCTCTAAGGCAAAACCAACCGGATCGATAATATTGTGACAACTCGCGCATACCGGGTTGGAACGATGTTCTGCCAATCTCTCCCGCATAGGTAAAGACGCCGCAATAGCGCTCTCGTCAAGTGCTGGTACATCGGCGGGCGCCGGCGCCGGTGGCGCACCGTAAATATTGTCTAACACCCACACGCCTCTAAGCACTGGCGAAGTACGATTGGCAAAGGAAGTAACGGCCAGTACACTGCCCTGTCTCAACAAACCACCACGCTCAGCGCTAGACTCGAATGAGACGCGACGAAAGCGAGTTCCATAGACACCAGGAATGCCATAGTGTTTGGCCAATCGCTCATTAAGAAACGTGTAATCTGCCGCAAGCAGATCGAGCACACTGCGATCTTCGCGTACTAAACTATCGAGGAAAAGCTCTGTCTCCTGCTGGAACGCCTGACGCAGGTTATCGTCAAAGTCTGGATAGAGCCGTGGATTAGGACTGAAAGCCTCAAGATTGCGAAGTTGAAGCCACTGGCCGGCAAAGTTGGTGGCCAGATTATTGGATCGGGGATCAGCAAGCATTCGACGGGCCTGTCTTTCAAGCTCTTCGGGGCTACTCAGCTCGCCTCTTATGGCCACATCTAATAACTCGTTGTCGGGAATGCTGCTCCATAGGAAAAAAGACAGGCGCGATGCCAACTCAATATCACTGATACGATAAGCGGCTCCCGCTGCTAACTGCTCTGGTTCTAGTTCCACGCGGAACAGAAATTCTGGGTTTATGAGTACTGAGCTCAAAGCCTTGGCAATACCCTCGTCAAAATTTCCGTCAGACCGACCTTCTCGATAGAAGGCCATCGGTCCCTCGATGTCGGTGTCGTTGGCCGGCCGGCGATAGGCGCGCTGCATCAACTTGGACAGAATTTCTCTAGCGCAGTTTTCTTCCTCACTGGGCATGGTTGGCCGGCAGTTGAACAGCTGGCGGCGGCTCGGCGTGTCATCAGCGCCCCTAGGCGCATAAGGCCCTGTGATGGTCACTTGGTAGATTCCCGGGGTCATTCGGGGATGACGTATCTCATTGAATTGAGATTGGAGTGGCTGGCGCTCAGATTCGAGCAGTGCCGAAGAGTAGTTGGGAAAAGTCGCGCCCAAGTCGTGGGGTCCTGCCAATACTGGAATGCGAACGTTGAAATTCTTGTCGACAACCGAATGATCTGCACCGTCTGGCCTTATAACCAGAAATGTTTCAACAACTTCCCGATCGAGAAGCAGTTCTAGCGGTTGCGGCTCCCGACTTCGGAGACCTCCTATGCTACCCGTGCGATTACGGGCGAGCCTTACCTGGATATCGTACTCACCATCCTGTGGGAATGTATAAGAAACCGACACACCGCCGCGAGTTCCAATGGGCAGGCCAGCTATATGTCGTTCCTGGGTGAGGTCCGGAGGCACACTTATGACATCACTTTGGACCGACCCCTGGGCACTGCCGACGGCAAGTCGGCTGATCTTTTGTGCGGCAGAGATATAGCGATCCAGTAGGGCCGGTGACAAATCACCTACTATGACATTGTCGAAACCATAGCCGCTTTCATCCGGAGGCAGCAGCGAGGCGGCGTCAATATCTAAAGACAAAAGATCCCTGATAGAGTTCTTATATTCGGAACGATTGAGACGCCTTAAGGTTTCGGTGCGGCCGGGGTTAGGATTAGCTACGGCAGCAGCGTCGAGTGACGTTTCCAACCATGAAACCATGAGATTCCGGGATTCAGCAGACGGTTGTGGCATATCAGGAGGCGGCATAGTGCCGACGCGCAGTTTTCGCACTATCTTCTCTAATAATTCAGGATTCTGGGCAACGTTGGCAAAATCAACCAGGTCAAGCCTCAGACCTGCTGTTTCAAGCTGCTCGTTGTGACAAACCAGGCAATACTGATCGATCGCTTCGCGGGTGTGCGATGCGGATGGCTGAACAGCGCTCAATGATGGTGTTTGTGCGGTCGCCAGTGAGTCTGGCGGAGACGATTCCTGCGGGCCACAGCCCGTTATGCTCAATACCATCACAGCGCAAGGTATATTGAGATTTAGTAGGTTCATGTGCGTCCTTTTTCTCAACCCTGATATGTTAGCTCGAAGTCAGTGGTGGTGCTACTGCTTTTATTGAGAACTCGAAAATAGAGGCTAACAACAAGAATGGACATTCTCTTAATTTGACTACAAGTATTCTCCAAGCATGGAGAAATTATGAACAGGCTGATGAACCGGGCATTCCATATTTTATTCGTCGCGGGATTCACTTTACTTCCAGCGACGAGTGCCTAGATGGGGTCAGAGTCTGAGATATCCCCACAAAATTCACTCGGCTAATACCAGGAACATGTAAGACTGTATGTGGTTCAACGTCTCGTCAAGTGCTCTTTTCGTTAGCTGGAAATGTTTCTGAACAACGAGCAATCGTGCTAGAAAAATAGCTGAGTACGGTTCTCGCTTACTCGATGAGTTTACTCGTAGTTGTTTTGCTGCGTCTGTTGCTCGTCCTGCCATCCCCACACACCAAAGCACGAAGATTGCTAATGCTGCCAATAGACATAAAATTGAACGACGATTCTGATTTACTCGCCTATTTGAAGACAAGCCCAAGCCATACTTTACTGCTTTACAATCTCGAAAGCCTTCTTCAATTTGCATCCGGGTACGATAAATTTTCACAATCTGTTTAGAAGTGCGTTGATGTAAAGACAGCGAAGCAACCAATAACCAGGGTTCCTTTTCTCGATTCGCATGGGTTTTATGCTGTTTGGATTGACGTTCTTTACCAGACAGGGTCAGCGACTTCCGATCCTTTTTCGATTGTCGTACCAACACAATAAAAGCAGCAAATGGATTTCTTTGGGTCCATCTAACTTGACCTAAATGTTTGGCCGCCTTTGTCGCCTTACTATAGAGTGATTTAGCGCTAAACCACTGATTCCCTTCGGTGTGCCAACTCAGAAAATCCTGTCCTCGAATACGCCCAACCCAATGCCACTGTAAGGTGTTTTCAACATAATAATAAAAGGGCGTCTTAAAACCAGAGTCAGCCACTACAATGGGACGACATGCTTCAGGCATCATCGTAGCAAGCTGATCCAAGAACCGGTGCTGTACTTTTCGGTTAGCCAATTTAATTCTTGGATGAACCTCTTCATACAGGGTCAGCGATCGACCCCCTACAGGGATTGCTGCTCGCAGTAACTGCCAGCTTTGGTCGGCGCATAAAGGAGACCAATCAATCGCAATAACAGGTTCTGGCAAACGGCTTAAGAGTTGCTGGGTTAAGGCTGA
>CAUZJT010000098.1:0-9556 GCA_963580215.1 Gammaproteobacteria bacterium | reverse complement strand
GTATAACGCATCAACATCCTTGTATCTTTATGCCCTGTAATGGTGGCCACCTCTACAGGGTTTAAACCTTTTTCAAAGAATCTGGATGTGGCCTCATGGCGTAAGTCGTGGAAGTGGAGATTGTCTATTCCCTGTCGTTTACACAGCCGCCTAAATGCTTGAGTAACATTTTTTGGCATATACGAGAAGAGGGTGGTTTCCTCTATTGGAATCACCTTCTCAGAGCCTCTCAGTTGCTCCCTAAGCACCGCTATGGCCCTTGATGATAAAGGGATAGTACGAGGTGTATCGGTCTTAGTAAGGGGTATTAAGAGTGTCTGAAGAGTAAAGTTAATATGACTCTTTTTTATGTTCAAAATCTCCCCTCTACGCATACCTGTTTCAAGTGCAAGAATGATGAGTCGCTTGAGTTCACCAGAAGAAGAGAGCAGTTGTTCTTCTTCTCCTAACTCTAATCTTCTATCTCTACCTTGCGGCATCTTAGGCAGGGATACCATTGATATAGGGTTCTGCTGAATATTAAGTCCCCATTCTCTGATGGCGTGATTAATCATACCGCTCAATATGCCAAACTCTCTTTTCAGCGATGCTGGCGAAATATTTTTCAGCCTAATATCCCTAAATCGACCAATCTTCTCTGGCGTTAGTCGTGATATCGCGATGGTTCCAAGATGAGTATCCAGTGTCTGAGCCATATAGGTTGACGCAATATTACTTCTTTGCCTTGCGATCACTTCACTGGTGTATCGCTTTAGTAGTTCCCCTACAGTAGTTTTATCCTTTCGCTGAATGTACATATTTCGCTCCATATCCGACTCAATCGCTTTTGCCCAACCTCTGGCAACTGATACACTTGAAAATGTTGCAGAAACGGTTTTGTACCCATCCTTGCGAACTTGAACCTGATATTTGTTTCCTCTTCTACGAATGGTTGCCATAACTGATCCTCACTGTGCCAATACTGTGACAAACGTGATTAATCCAACTGACCAGTTCGAAAAAACCGTTTCAGATCACGAACCTGTGGGTACCCTACGGTGAGTGAAGTCTTCTTGCCCCAAGAGGTTATTCGTAAGAAACGCGATGGACTAACGCTCAGCGGTGGCGAGATACGAGACTTCGTTGGTGCACTAACAGCAGGCGCAGCAAGTGAAGGCCAGGTCGGTGCTTTTGCCATGGCCGTATTTTTCAACAGCATGTCAGCTGCGGAATGTACCGCTCTGACATTGGCGATGCGCGATTCGGGCGAGGTTTTGCAATGGGATCGTGAACGCTTGAGAGGCCCCGTTATTGATAAGCATTCGACCGGGGGTGTAGGTGATTGTGTCAGTTTGATGTTGGCACCGATGCTGGCGGCTTGCGGTGCCCATGTGCCGATGATCTCGGGCCGAGGGCTGGGCCATACCGGGGGTACGCTGGATAAGCTTGCAAGTATTCCGGGCTATTCCTTAACGCCAGACCCGAAAACCTTTCGCGCCGTGGTTCAGAACACGGGCTGTGCCATTATCGGTCAGACGGCGGCGCTGGCACCTGCGGACAGTCGCCTCTACGCGGTACGCGATGTCACAGCCACGGTTGAATCTGTTGCTCTGATTACGGCATCGATTCTTTCCAAGAAACTCGCCGCCGGCCTTGATGCCCTGGTGATGGATATCAAGGTGGGTAATGGTGCATTCATGAACGATTTGGATAAGGCGCGCTCTTTGGCGGCCAGCATCAACCGCGTTGCGCGTGAGGCGGGTCTTCAGACCCGCGCCCTTATTACGGATATGAATCAGCCGTTGGCACCTGTGGCGGGCAACGCACTCGAGGTACGCGAATGTGTGGCGTACCTTACCGGTGCGCGCCGCGATGCACGTCTGCACGAGGTGGTGATGGCATTAGGAGTCGCCCTGATAGCCTGTGTAGGCATCGCTGCTGATGAAGCAGACGCAAGGGAACGTTTAGAGCACTCTCTCAGTAGTGGTAAGGCACTGCAGCTTTTTGATCAGATGATTAAGGATCTCGGCGGGCCCAGTGCTTTTTCGGATACCGCTGATACGCATTTGCCGAGCGCGCCTGCCATTCAAGCAGTGCCGTCCCTCGCGGATGGATATATCTGCGCAATCGATACCCGTATGCTGGGCATGGCTGTGGTCAGTCTGGGCGGTGGTCGCAGGCATCCGAACGACAGGATTGATCCGACTGTGGGGCTCGATCAGATCCTGCGGATCGGACAAGAGGTCAGCCTGGGTGACCCGCTGTGCCGTGTTCATGCGGCCGATGTTTCGGCAGCGGAGCATGCAGCAGCAACGGTTCGGGCTGCGATACATATCGGCAGTAATCCAGAGGCGCCCGTGTCTGCAGTACTGGAAGAGGTGGCCTGACACAATGCGCCGGGCAATTGTTTTGATGCTGGATTCTCTGGGCATTGGCGCAAGCGCCGACGCCTCACGTTTTGGTGATGCCGGTGCCGATACCTTTGGGCATATCGCTGAGCGCTGCGCTAATGGAGCGATCGACATTGACGGTAGGGTTCGCAGCGCACTTGAAATTCCGCAACTTTGTACCTTGGGCCTGGCACAGGCTGCCGCAGAGAGTCGTGGTGCCTGGCCCATGGGTTTGCCTCACGTGAATCCTAAAGGCGCCTGGGGTTATGCAGTACAGATGAGCGCCGGCAAGGATACGCCTAGCGGCCACTGGGAGATGGCAGGTGTGCCCGTTCTGACTGACTGGGGTTATTTTCCGGATACCACACCGTGCTTCCCGACGGAATTGACGGGCGCACTTATTCAAAAAGCGAAGTTGCCAGGACTCTTGGGTAACTGCCATGCTTCTGGCACATCCATCATTGAGGAACTGGGCGAAGCCCATATCACAACGGGAAAGCCCATCTGTTATAGCTCGGCCGATAGTGTTTTTCAGATTGCGGCGCACGAAATCTACTTTGGGCTAGATCGGCTTTATGCTGTTTGTGAAATCGCCCGTGAGCTGGTGGATGCGTGGAACATAGGCCGCGTGATTGCGCGGCCCTTTGCCGGTGATACCCCGGGAGAATTTATCCGAACGGCAGACCGGCGTGATTACACAACACCACCACCGTCACCGACTTTGCTCGATCAACTCAAAGAGTTTGGTGGTGAAGTGATTGCCGTAGGCAAGGTATCTGATATTTTTGCGGGACAGGGCGTGAGTCGATCGGTCAAGGCCAGTGGCAATATGGCGCTCTTTGATGCTACTGTCGATGCATTGCATGAAGCGGGAGATCGCTCCTTAATCTTTACCAACTTTGTCGATTTCGACATGCTCTATGGCCACCGTCGCGATGTGGCCGGTTACGCAGGCGCTATGGAAGCACTGGATAAGCGCTTGCCGGAATTGCTGGGCATGCTGGTACCCGGCGATCTGGTGATCGCGACGGCAGATCATGGCTGTGACCCCACCGCACCGGGCCATGATCACACTCGTGAGCATGTGCCGGTGCTGGCGTTTGGCCCTGATGTAGCGCCCGTTGCCTTAGGTCGGCGCACCAGTTTCGCCGATATGGGCCAGACCCTGGCGGAGCACCTGGGGTTAACCCCATTGGGCTCGGGTGAATCGTTTCTTGCCGATCTTATGACCTGATATGCCTGGTCTACGGAGAGTTGAAGATGCTTGAAGTGGCGCGTTATCACGCCGACGCCGAGGGCCGTGTTGCACCTGAGGCAGCAGATGCATGGGCTCGCGATGGCTTACTGGTTATTGAGGACTTTATTGCGACTGACATCTGCCAGGACCTGATTAGTGCGACAGATTCTCTGGTCACCAATTTTGATGCGCGAGAAGCGGCGACGGTGTTTTCAACTGCCACCCATGAGCATGCGGCATCGGACTATTTCGAAACATCCGGTGACAAGATCCGGTTTTTCTTTGAAGAAGGCGTCTTTGATACGAGTGGCACACTGCAGATACCTAAAGAGCAGGCGATCAATAAGATCGGCCACGCGTTACACGATCTGGATCCGACCTTTCAGGCTTTTTCCTATCAGCCGCGCCTGGCAGTTCTGGCGCAGCAATTGGGTCTTGTCGATCCCTTGTTGCTGCAATCTATGCTGATTTTTAAACAGCCCAGTATTGGCGGCGAAGTCAGTTGGCACCAGGACGGTAGTTTTCTTTATACCGTCCCACAAAGCGTGACGGGCTTTTGGTTTGCGCTCGAGGAAGCGACGCTCGAGAATGGCTGTCTGTGGGCGTTGCCGGGTGAGCATACCCGGGGTCTGCGTTCACGGTTTCGGCGGATCGATGGGCGACTACAGACCGAGGCATTGCCTGGCGGGCTGGACTTTGATGATTCGGCGAAGACTCCGCTGGAAGTGCCCGCAGGCACATTGGTCGTGCTCAATGGCCTGTTACCGCATTACAGCGCTCCTAACCACAGTCAGAAATCCCGTTATGCCTATACGTTACATACGATCTCAGCCGCGGCGCAGTACCCAAAAGACAACTGGCTTCAGCGCAACGACTCCTTCCCTCTTAGATCGCTTGGCGCACGAACTGACTGTACTAATGCCAATCAAATATAAGGATAGCCTAAGGCGCAAGTAGATTAGGTTACTATCGGAGCGTAGTGCCTAGACTCACGATTGAAACGTTTTATGGCTGACCAACCTGATAAAACCCGCTGGCTTAATATCTTCCTTGCAGTTTTTCTGTTGGGGAGTATGGGAGCTTATGCCCACTTTAAGGCATCCGAAATACGAGCTTTGCCGTATCGTTTTGATGAGAACACTATTGCATCCAATGGCAGCAGTATTCTGGATACATCGAATAACTCTTTTACAGTGAGGTGGCAGTACGGTCAACCTAAGACGTTCTTTGTGCAGTCGCCTCCGCCGTTTGAGGCCGGAGACCAGGTGGCCTTTAAGCTTATGAAACAGGGGGAAAACGTTGTTATCCAGGAGTACCACGTTTGGGAAAGTCGCTCCCTTTGGTATACCAAACTTTTCATTTCATTTGTCCCATTAGTGGTCGTTTTGATGCTTTTCTTTAAGGAGTTTAGGTTGTCTTTGCGAAAATTAATTTTCTACCGAAAGATCTGATATGCCAGACTTATTGGTTCACGCAGCGGCCGGATACCTTGTAGTTTTTCGCGAGAAGTACAAATATCTCATTCCGTCTATTGTCCTGCTTGGATGCATCTTTCCTGACTTAATTCGCGGGCCACTTTTATTAGGGGCTAACCTCCAGAACTCTTTGGGTGTTAGATTAATCAGTAGTGAGGCCATCATTACTCTTCAGATATTTCACAGCCCAATACCTTTGGTATTGCAGGCATGGTTGTTTTGTTTTCTTTTTGAACGCGAACTTAGGCTAAGGGTTTTTGTTAGCTTTTTTCTTGGCGTGATGCTTCATCTTCTTCTCGACGCGGGTCAACGTGCCTACCACATCTCCTATTTATGGCTGTTTCCATTTTCATTTGAGAATCCAATAAGAGGGCTTTGGTGGTCGGATGAAAGTACTTGGATAACGATAATTGCAGCTTTGGCGGTAGTCACGCTGCTTGGTTGGAAATACTTTAAATTCCGATAATTATCACGCCCTGTGTTGGGCGCTCGCTCATTTAAGCATGGGGGAGATTGCAATCAAAGTGCGCCTGGTACTGCTCGGCGAATTCATCGGGTGTGAATTCGTGATTTTGAGTTCCCTGGTGCTGTACTTTGATAGCGCCGATAAGTGAGCCAACCCGACCACTCGTCTCCCAGTCCCATCCTTTTTCCAGCCCTAACAGCAACCCTGCCCGGTAGGCATCGCCGCACCCCGTTGGATCGATTGCCTGGTCAACAGCCACAGTCGGTATTTGCACCTGATCACCATTGACATAAACCACCGATCCCTCGCCACCACGGGTCACCACCAGTGCCTCGACTTTATCGGCCAACGCTTCAATAGTCTGCCCGGTTGTATTCATCAGCAGTTGTGATTCATAGTCATTCATGATGCACCAGGTGGCCTGGTCGAGAAAGGTCATCAGTTCTTCGCTGGAAAAAAGCGGCAGGTTCTGGCCCGGGTCGAACATGAACGGCGTGCCTTGATCTTGGAAATCATAAGCATGTTGAATCATGGCATCACGACCATCCGGGGCAACAATGCCAAGCGTTATACCCTGCGCCTGCGCCACCCGGTTACGATGTGCCTCGCCCATCGCGCCGGGATGAAAAGCGGTTATCTGGTTATTATCCTGGTCGGTTGTGATAGTGCATTGTGCTGAGTACAGTTCGGGAATCTCGAGGATATGCTCATCATTGATGCCCAACGAAGTCAGGTGAGCCCTATAGTCGGCAAAATCCTTGCCCACAGTGCCCATCGGTAGCGGATCGCCTCCAAGCAGTTTGAGGCTATAGGCAATATTACCGGCACAGCCGCCGTATTCACGGCGCAGCTCCGGATTAACGAAACACACGTTCAGGATGTGAATCTGGTCGGGCAGGATGTAATTTTTGAATCGGTCGGGAAACACCATGATGGTGTCGAACGCCAGAGAGCCACAAATCAGTGTGGACATCGCTTATCTCCGTTTGAAGGGTTTAAAAATCGAGAAAATTTTGGATCACGGCGAAGAGGTTCTAACTATCCTTGCGCATTGAGCATTTACCGCTTGTACTCATCCCCTGGCAGATCCCGTAGAGGTACAGCGAGTGATCCTGCAATACAAAGCCGGCCTGCTCAGCGGCTTTTTGTTGGCGTTTTTCAATGGTGGCATCTGAAAACTCAAACACCTTGCCGCACTCCACGCAGACCATATGATCGTGGTGGCTCTCATCATTTAATTCAAATACCGAGCGCCCACCTTCAAAATTGTGACGGATTACGAGACCTGAGGCTTCGAACTGGGTGAGAACGCGGTATACAGTGGCGAGCCCGACCTCTTCTTGTTGCTCAAGCAGGCGCTTGTAGACATCTTCGGCAGTCATGTGCCGAACCGCGCTGTTTTCTAGAATGGCGAGAATCTTAAGGCGTGGTTGGGTGGTTTTAAGGCCAGCGCGTTTGAGTTCTTCGATCTCGGACATGACAGATGTAATAACGGTTTGCAGTTCAAGTATAAACGATGGGTATACACCAGCGTTACCCATAACCCCTTTGGATTATGGGTAAATCAGAACGCCTGATCGATGATGACGGCGCTCAGGAATTCCTCATCACTGTAGGCAAAGTCGACTCGTATCAAGAGTCCTTCGGCCAGTATTCGTACCCCTGCACCCGCAGTGGTTTTCATATCTTCATGGAATCGCGCCAGGTTCAAACTTGGCGCTACTCGCCCCATATCCGCGAAAAGGGCAAATTGCCACCAGGGAATACGATAACCGAGTTTGTCGGCAAACCGGGTCAAAGGCTGCCATTGTGGGATGAGACGATATTCTGCCCGATACACCCAGGCTGAGCGGTCAAAAAACCGTAGTGCCCGGTAGCCCCTCAGTCGGCTCAGCCCACCAAGACGAGCCCCAAGATAATCGGGCGGGCGAGCCTGCCCCGCATCATCGTTCCAGGTTGGGGTATCGACGATCGATAAATTAAGAGCTACGACCTGCTGTTTTGCCCAGGTGGACTTCACAGGGAGTTTAAAAAAACCGCTTACCGATGCTTCGTATAGCCGCCATCGCTTGTTATTTTCATGATTCTTTCCCCAACTTGTGGATATGCGAGCCCGGGTACCTGAGGCAGGGATCAGGCGTGATCCAGTATTGTCCCAGTCAAGCTTTGTGCGAAATACATCGGCGCCAGTCGCAGAAGTTTTTGAAGGCTCTATGAAATCACGGCTTTGCTGCTCCCACTCAAAGCGAAAACTGCTGATGCCGCTTTGTTCAGGGTCTGTCGTTGGTGAAAGTTGAGGTTGTTCTGGAAGGATAGGTCTTCGGGTCAGGCTGAAGCCGGGGTCTTTGGCCGCACCGATGGGCAAAACCCAGCGGGCCTGCAGGCGCTTGGTGAGCGTGTTCACGCCGGTCCGTTGGGACTCAAATGGCGAGTCGTTGCCTCGAATCGCGTAGCCTGGTATGTCGTTCACAAAATAACCGTATTGGGGCATATCCGAGCCATAAAAAAAGCCAGAGAAATACCATCGTTTCACGTGTGGCAACTTATAATTCACCGCACCCACTGTAACGGCCTTGGAATCGTTTTTGGATGTAAAGCCAAGAGCAAACAATGCCGCCTGAGGTTGACCAACGCCCAGAGAAACACCGCCCAGACCATAAGCAACCCCCGTGTTGTCATTGGAAAATACCAGCGGTACCACTCGAGTACGAATGCTCGAGCCAGAGTTATTCTGCGTTGCCCAAGCGGGGGGCGTTGCCAGCAAAAAACTAAGGGCGAGCCAGCAAAGTGCGCCGACGCACTTAACCGACTGAATATAAAACTTAGCCATAATCAGAGTCACTATAGTAGCGGTGGTTACTGGTTACAAAGGGCGCGCTAATCGCGGGATATAGCCGGCCAGGCCAATAGCGTGTTGCATCAGCGCGTGTTTCAGTAATGGTGCTTGGTCCGTTAGTTTAAGGCCCATGCCACGCAGTCCAGTAATAGTCAGATCTTCGCTACCGAACAAGGCATGGAATCCATCCATCACCTGTAGCACCAAAGCGTTCTCACCCCGACGCCAGCGCTCATAGCGGCGAAGGACAGAGCGTGTGCCTATATCACGATTTTTCGAAAGGGCGTCGTTAGTGACCTGTGCCAGTGCTGCGGCATCGGCCAGGCCCTGATTGGCGCCCAGGCCCGCCAGCGGGTGGACCGTGTGGGCCGCATCGCCGATCAGGGCAATACGCTCACCGATATAGGCACTGGCGTGACGGCGTGTCAGGGCAAACGCCTTGCGCTCGCTGACAGCCTTAATTTTGCCCAGACGCTGGTCAAAGGCCTGCGCGAGTTCGGTCGCAAAGGCGCTATCGTTGAGTGACAGCACTCGTTCGGCTTCAGCGGTGCTGGCCGACCAGACGATCGAGCATTGATTTTCAGCCAGTGGCAAAAAGGCCAACGGCCCGGTTGGTAAAAAGCGCTGGCGGGCACACGCGCCGTGCGGTTTTTCCGGGGTGACAGTGGCTACAATGGCCGTGTGGTTGTAGCTGGTTTGATCTTGCGCTATGCCTGCCAACTGCCTTACTTTTGAATGAACACCGTCGGCGCCGATGAGCAAACCTGCCCGCAGCTTTTCACCCCCAGCTAAAGTCACCGTGACGCACGAGTCTGAAGATTCGATATCGACCAGGTTTTCACCGAAGCGCACGACTGCTTCAGCGCAATCGCCGAGTGCCTGGTGAAGTGCAGTGCACAGACTGTTATTGGCGACAATGTGACCCAAATGTGACAGTCCGGCTGTGGCAGCGTCGAACGAAATCGTCCCGTTGCTAAGGGCATCCCAGACTTCAATACGCTCAAAAGCGGTTGATTTATCCCAAGCAATTTCCCGCCACACGCAAAGGTTCTCCAGGATGTTCTGAGAAGCGTGGTTAAGAGCGCTGACCCGGATGGGATCGTGATCAACCTCCTTCGAAGGGCGATCCTTATCGAGGATCGCGACATGGATACCAGAGCGGGCCAGCAGCAG
>CAUZJT010000097.1:0-9565 GCA_963580215.1 Gammaproteobacteria bacterium | reverse complement strand
AGAACCGATGCTTAAGAGCCATTGACTCCAGCAATTTCACCCATTGGGTCGAATCAAAGGTTCGAATGCCCGCATCGACACCCAAAACCGTAGGATATCCCGCGACTCCAGCCCACGGACGGCCAAGATGGTCTTCAGAAAATCCACAAAGATATTTAGCCCCTATCCGATTCTCGATAGCAACCAGAATTACTCCGCCCGGGGCTAAAGAAGCGACTGCATGCGAGAGCATCTTCTGGACAGCAAACTCGGCACTGGAGTCATCCCCCCAGAAGCGTGCTGCATATTCAAGTACGCCAACAAACAACACCAGATCATAGGTGGCTGCAGGTAATATCAAATCGTTTATGTTTGCCTGGACTACAGATACATCTTCCAAGCCATGGCAGCGTAAGGCAGCCAGCTGAGCCCGCGCAGCACTGCCTTCGACCGCGTCAACCCGAAAACCTTGGTCGCCCAGATAGCGAGTGATGGCACCGCAGCCCGCGCCCACCTCCAGCACGGTTTTGCGATTCTTTAGCATCAAACCGCGAAGAATATTTGCCCGAAGCGGCGAAAGGTGGTACTCCAGCGCCCAGTCATTGTGGTTTTGTGCCAGGCCCGCCGCATCCCAGCGCCGATCGGAGGCTTCATGGAGTATGCGTCCAAGTTCACACTCCTGGACCTTGCCGTCGCTGTAGTCAAGGCCGGCTCTGGAATTCGAGTTAGCCCACACCCCGTTCGAAAAAACTAGGGGGTTTTCTTCCGAAAGTAAGGGCGGCAAAGCCGCGTCACTCGATTCAGTCACAGCGTGGCCTCCGATTACGGGCCGTATCTCTAACGAGTTGGCCGCGTGGTTACGGGCCAGATATGGTGCCGAACGCCGGACTCGAACCGGCACGGCTTGCGCCACCGCCCCCTCAAGACGGCGTGTCTACCAGTTCCACCAGTTCGGCATATAAAAGATCACATTAAAATCTGATTAAAACATCAGTTCCCGGACCCGGGAACCTTTGGAATGTCGGTATTTCCTGCGTCCGGGTCGTTAACACCAGCGGCACTCGACTCAGCCGACCTATTTTGTTCAGCCATGACACTACGAGACGCAGTGCTCTCCTTGGTATAAATATATGCCAAGCTAAGACTTGTGATGAAAAAGACAGCCGCAAGGCCTCCGGTAACCTGGCTGAGAAAGGTCGCTGAGCCCCGACTCCCAAACACAGACTGAGATGAGCCACCTCCACCGAAAGCGGCTCCCATATCGGCGCCCTTTCCCTGTTGCAATAGTACCAGAACAACAATGGCTACCGCCGAGATTAGATTAATAACAGTGAAAATACTGGTTGTAAAGTTCATGAGTTAGCCGCCCTGATAATTCCTAAAAAATCTTCAGCCTTAAGTGAGGCACCGCCGATAAGACCGCCATCAATGTCCGGTTGCGAAAACAGTCCAGTAGCGTTTTCTGGTTTGACGCTACCGCCATAAAGAATGCGGGTAGATTCGGCGGCCGTCGAATTAGCCACCGCCAAGCGTTGGCGAACCAACGCATGCACGTTCTGAGCCTGAGCATCGGTAGCCGTAAGGCCAGTACCGATAGCCCACACTGGCTCGTAGGCAACTATTGCTCTTGGAAATATCTCAGGCCCCGCTTCATTGAGCACAGCCACGAGTTGGCGGGTTACGACCTCTTCGGTCGCACCTTCCTCCCGTTCTTCGAGCGTTTCTCCGACACAAATAATAGGAGTCAACCCTTTGGTAAAAGCGACCCGTGTTTTGTGGGCTACCAGTTCGTCGGTCTCCCCGTATAAAGCTCGTCGTTCAGAATGGCCCACAATCACAAATTCACATCCGGCATCCATTAACATCTCGGCCGCAATCTCTCCGGTGAACGCTCCTGGCTCATGGGTATCAAGATTCTGGCCTCCCACAGCAATAGATGTGCCGTCGGCAGCCTGGAAACACTGTGGAACCAGTACAAATGGCGGGCAAATAACAACATCGACACCGCTGATACCTGCGAGGCCAGCATTCACATCTGTCATTAACCCAGCTGCCATCGCGCGGGATCCATTCATTTTCCAATTGCCAGCAACAAGTGGCGTACGCATCTATGGCCTCCAACGAGGGTTAACGCACCGGACCGTGTCTTCGGAGCCGGCTGAAGGGGGGGCGATGTTACCGGCCGAACGACGGCAACGCAACTTTGACCGCTTCACCCGCAACCGCTGATTCCAGGGAGATCACGCCCAAAAAGCTGTTTTTAGGGGCTGTTTCCAGAGCCCACCTTCTCCAGAGCGGAGGCTATTTTCTTTGCCATACGACCCACCGTATCCTCGCAGTTACCTTCAACCATTACCCGAACTACCGGCTCTGTGCCTGATGGGCGAAGCACGACTCGGCCTTTATCAGCGAGTTCGCGCTCGCATTCGCTGACCACATGCGTTACCTGATCGTTCTGCAAAATACCAGGTGGGGTGTCTTGGCTAATGCGGACATTAATCACTTTCTGCGGAAAAATAGTTAAACCCGAAACCAACTCCTGAAGATTTCGCTGTGTGCTGGCCATAACTTCAAGCACTGCCAAAGCCGCCACTAACCCATCTCCCGTTGTTGAACGCTCGAGACAGAGGATGTGCCCGGAGGGTTCACCTCCCAATGTCCATTCCCTGGCGAGTAACTCTTCAAGCACGTAGCGATCTCCCACGTTGGCCCTGACGAAAGGGATATCACTTTGCGCGCAAGCGATTTCTACTCCAAGATTCGTCATTTGCGTGCCAACCACCCCGTTGTTGGGTTCGCGGATCTGGCGTTCTTGGCTTAGTAAATAAAGGATTCCATCTCCATCTACCAGGTTTCCTTTAGCGTCAACGAGAATAACCCGGTCGGCATCTCCATCAAATGCAATGCCGATATCAGCGCCGGTGCGGCAAACCAGCTTGCGCACCGTGTCCGGTACGGTAGAACCACTGTCACGGTTTATATTGAATCCATCCGGCTCAACGCCGGTCGTCACTACCTCTGCGCCGAGTTCGCGAAACACGAGCGGCCCGACCTGGTAAGCGGCCCCATTGGCACAATCAAGCGCAATTTTAAGGCCCTCCAGACGAAGGCCCGGCGGTATGGAATTACGGCAGTGTTCAGCGTAACGAGGCACAGCGTCAATCAATCGCTCGGCTTTTCCAAGCGCTTCAGGCGCCACCGTCGCCAACTCCTCATCCATCAGAGACTCGATTGCCGCTTCTGTCGCGTCATCGAGCTTACGACCTGCAGCTGAAAAAAACTTAATACCATTATCATGGTAAGGGTTATGCGACGCGCTGATGACAATACCGCCGCATGCGCCGGTCTGGCGCGTGAGATAAGCAATTCCCGGGGTGGGTAGAGGGCCAGTGAGCGCTACATCTACACCAGCAGCGGAAAGTCCGGCCTCAAGAGCCGACTCGAGAAGGTATCCGGATATACGAGTGTCCTTGCCAATAAGGACCCTACCACGTGCATGCTTAGCCCCCAAAATACGTCCAGCCGCCCAACCCAAATGAAGAATTTCACCAGGGGTGACAGGACTTTTTCCGACCTCACCTCGAACCCCATCAGTACCAAAATACTTTGTCATGTCTGAGCGCTACCTCAATGAGTCCGAGAAGACGATTGTAGGTCGTGACGAATATCAAGGAATCTTTTAGTGAGTTCCACATCGTGAACCCGAACGATCGCTGCACCACGCTCGGCCGCAAGTAAAGCAAGCAGGGCGCTAACTTCTTTGACATTCGCGGGCTCACAAGATTGAGCCAGTGCGCGAACAAAAGACTTACGAGAGATGCCCACAACCAAAGGCGCGCCACATTCAGTGAGTTGCCCAAGCCTGTCGAGCAGTGCGCAGTTATGCTCGCGGGTTTTACCAAAACCAAACCCCGGATCCACCAGCAAGTGGGACCGATCCAACCCCGCTGCGTGGCAGGCCTCGATACGCCGGGTCAGAAAGCTTCGAATCTCCATCACCACATCTTTGTATGACGGTTGGTCCTGCATGGTACGGGGCGTGCCCAGCATATGCATCAGGATTACACTCACTTTTAGGCTAGCGGCTGTCTCGAGCGCTCCAGGTTGCTGCAGGGCACAGACGTCGTTAATCATGAGGGCGCCAGCGTGCACCGCCTCCCGCATCACCTGAGGTTTGCTGGTGTCGATTGAAACCAAAACCCCGTCTGCGGCTAATGCTTCGACAACCGGAAGGACGCGATCTAACTCCTGTTCTATGCTGACGGAGCTTGCACCGGGTCGAGTGGATTCTCCGCCGATGTCAATCACGTCCGCGCCTTGGCTAACCAGCTCCCGCGCGTGAATCAGTGCATCGCCAACATCAACGTAGCGACCGCCGTCCGAAAAGGAATCCGGCGTCACGTTAACGATCCCCATAATAAGGGGATCTTTCCTAGACGGTAAGCCCAGGATACTGGCCAAACTGGCCACCGCAGCGACTATCCGATGGTCAGGCCGAATCGCCCGCCGGAGAATCCATATTCGGCTTGATATCCGGCCGCACAGGTTTTTCCCCACCGCTATCGGTCGGCCGGCCACCCTCGTCTCCAGAACTTGGCGGTCGCGGTGTTTCGCCTCGCATGATTTGATCAATCTGGTCGGACTCGAGCGTTTCCCAATCCATCAATGTATTCGCCATCGTCTCGATAATCTCTCTGCGAGATTCAATGATCTGCCGGGCGCGATCATACTGGCCTTGAATGATACGGCTGACTTCCTGGTCAACCTGTTCTGCAACTGCATTACTGATATTACGATGCGTGGTGACATCACGGCCCAAAAAGACTTCTGAGTCATTATCGCCGAAGACCCGAGGCCCGAGCTCATCACTCATACCCCAGCGCTGAACCATTTTCTGAGCCAGATTGGTGGCCTGCTCAAAATCGTTTGACGCGCCCGTGGTCATCTGCTTCATAAATACTTCTTCCGCGATTCGCCCACCCATCAGCACGGCAATCCTGGCCAGCAAATACTCTCGGTTATGACTGTACCGATCTTCCTCCGGTAACTGCATGGTGACGCCTAACGCCCGCCCTCGGGGAATAATAGTGACTTTATGCACCGGGTCAGTGTTGTCCGCAAGGATCTTGGCAACTACGGTATGCCCGGATTCGTGGTACGCCGTATTCAAACGCTCCTCCTCGGGCATAACCAATGAACGTCGTTCAACCCCCATGATGACCTTATCTTTAGCGAGTTCAAACTGCTCCATCGATACTTTTTTGCGACCTGCGCGGGCCGCGAATAGCGCGGCTTCGTTAATCAAATTAGCGAGGTCCGCACCCGAAAAACCGGGGCACCCACGGGCGATTACAGATGTTTCGACATCGTCATCGATCGGTACCTTGCGCATATGAACCTTCAGGATCGCTTCGCGTCCACGAATATCCGGTAACGGCACATGCACTTGCCGATCAAACCGGCCTGGCCGCAACAAGGCCGGATCCAGTACGTCAGGTCGGTTGGTTGCTGCAATTACAATAACTCCGTCGTTGCCCTCAAAGCCGTCCATCTCAACCAGTAACTGGTTAAGGGTTTGTTCCCGTTCATCATGTCCACCGCCCAATCCCGCGCCACGCTGGCGGCCTACAGCGTCAATTTCGTCGATGAAGATGATGCAAGGTGCATTCTTTTTCGCCTGCTCAAACATATCCCGGACCCGTGAAGCGCCGACACCGACGAACATCTCGACAAAATCAGATCCAGAGATAGTGAAAAAAGGGACTTTCGCTTCCCCCGCAATAGCCTTCGCAAGCAAGGTCTTGCCGGTACCCGGACTCCCGGTCATTAACACTCCGCGTGGAATGCGTCCACCGAGTTTCTGGAATCGGGAGGGGTCTGCCAAAAATTCAACAAGTTCGCCAACTTCTTCCTTGGCTTCGTCAACACCTGCCACATCTTCGAAGGTCACGTTATTTTGGTCTTCGGTCAGCATTCGCGCCTTACTTTTACCGAAGCTCATCGCACCCCGGCCACCGCCACCTTGCATCTGACGCATGAAGAATACCCAGACACCAATTAACAGCAGCAGCGGAAACCAACTGATAAATATCTGCATTAACAAGGAAGGTTCTTCTTCTTTTTGCGCCTTGATGCCGATATCTGCTTTCAGCAGATCGTTGACCATGCCGGGATCGCCAGGCGAATAGGTCACAAAGCGTTCACCATTCCGTGCTGTTATGTAAATCGCAGAGCCCTGGATCGTGACCTCTTCAATCGCACCACGCTCGACCTGATTTAGGAAAACCGAATAATCGATCTCCTGCTCGGACCGGCCCTGTTTAGGCGCAAAATTATTGAAAACAGCCATCAGCACCATTGCAATAACCAGCCAGAGTACAAGATTTTTGGTCAAATTATTCATACGTTAGGATTACCAAGGCGTAATAGGACACTGGTTTCTGAAAATACGGGCAAGCGCCCGTCGCGCATCCAATTCTGAGAGTTTTTCCATATAAACACAATCGATCGGGCTTCCCCTTTTATACCTTAAGGAACTAAACGACTGAGAGTCGGCCTGACCGGACCCCGAGTCACCAGGTAAATCTCGGCACTATGAGAGCGAGATGCCAGGGGTTTTCGAATCTGGCAGCTGCGAAACAAGCTGCTGATCTCCTTGCGCAACCCCATCGCATGGGAGCCTTCGAATATTTTCGCCACAAAAGTCCCTTTTGGCGCAAGGCAAGACCACGCGAACCGACTAGCGGCAAGCACGAGATCTTCGATTGCTGCCTGATCAACACTGTGCACACCGCTTAAATTGGGGGCCAGATCCGATATTACAAGGTCGGGTTGGTGGGCCCCCAACGCGTCATCCAACTCTTGCCGAATGTCTGCGTCTGTAAAATCGCCCTTTATCCGAAACACGCCGGGAATCGGGGGGAAATCCAGCCGGTCCAGGGCCACCACAAAACCATTGGGGCCCACTTTTTGGGCGGCGTACTGACTCCAACTCCCGGGTGCGGCCCCAAGATCGACTACCGCCATTCCACGCCGGAACAAAGAATCTTTCTTGTCTAACTGTTCAAGTTTGAAAACCGCTCGGGAACGGTAGGCACGCGCCCTTGCTTCGCGAACGTAAGGGTCTTTCTCCTGGCGGGTGGTCCAGGCCCGACTTCGCGCGGCACGCTTACTGGCCATGGCCGCCAATGCTATGCTCAGCTTTCATACATCATCACCGTAGTTGACTGTTAAATGGAACTGACTGGAAAACAACTGAAACATCTGCGAGGGCTTGCCCATCACCTGAAACCCGTGGTTAGCGTCGGTGTTGCAGGCGCGACACCTGCCGTTAGCGTAGAACTTAAACATGCACTCACTGCTCATGAACTGGTCAAAGTGCGCTTGCCTTCCCTGTCAAAGCCCCAAAAGACTGAACTTCTCGAGCGGCTATGCCAGGAAACCGGGGCCATCTCGGTTCAACTCATCGGCCGGGTCGGCGTAGCATACCGGCCAGCGCCGATTCCGCGGATTCATCTGGCTTAGATATTCTAACGCTCGCCCACAAGTACTATGTGCTTTATCGCGGTTGCTGTCGCGGTCCATCCGTCTTTTCCGTTCGTGGTCGCGGCCAACCGAGACGAAATATTTGATCGGCCTGCAACTCCACTTACCTTTTGGGAGGCCCATCCACAACTTGCCGCCGGGCGTGATCTGTTGGGCGGCGGCACCTGGTTAGGTCTCACTCGTGAAGGCCGCTTTGCAGCTCTGACAAACTGTCGAACCGAAAACGTCTCGCCCAAGCCGGGAGACCAGTCACGTGGGGTATTGGTGCGTGACTATCTTCTGAATCATTTGGAGACCCGTACCGCAATTGATACCCGGTCAATCGAAACCCTACGCGGGTACGGTGGTTTTAACCTAATTGCTGGCACCACCTCCGAGTTGAATTTGCTTTGCAATGCCACTGGGTTTTCCAGTGTGTGCTCCCAGGGTTTGATGACGCTAAGCAATACCCCGCCAGAGCATCAATGGCCAAAAACACGTCAGGGGAAAATTGAATTCTCTAAAATCCTTGAGCAAAGCCCCGATCACGGCACTTTGGTCGCCCGACTGTTTGATTTGCTGCGCGATCCACGGCCGCTCGCCACTGGGTCAGAAGATTCAATAGTAGATTCCAAAGAACGCCACCAGCGGGTGTTATTTGTTGAGGGCGTAGCGTATGGCACTCGTGCCAGTACTGTGATTTTGATTGATCGGCGTGGACGGGTCACCTTCCAGGAGCGATCTTTCGATAACGAGGCCAATTGTTTCGACGAGAGCGCACTCGAGTTTTCCCTCGAGCCTAGGCACACCACAATACGCCCATAGACCCGGCGAACTAGGCTACCGCCCGAGCTGGGCCCGAAAATCCACCCTAGGCACTCATTCGCCGGGCTGAGCCTGCTGTAAACGGGCTGCGGCCTTGCCCAAGGCTTTACGGTGAATAAAAAGCTGGATTCTTCGACCGCCAAGTTCGTGGAATAGATAGGCAGCCCGTACTCCGGCCAGGAGCAATGCGCGAACCTGTACCGGTATCTGCTCAGTTTCGAGGAGGCGCTGATCGCCGCGAACCATGATCTTTGGAGAAATATGACTCAGGGTCGAGACATATATCTCCGATAGCGCTGCAATACCTCGCTCACTGGCCACATCGATCAATTCAGGGTCTTCGCGTAAAGTCGACAAAGCGCTGTGTATCTGCCCTGCCATATTGGAATCTTTCCTAAGCTTTCTTTGTAGCTGTATTAAGGAGATCGTATAGCCAAGGCGTTCTATCGCCGCAGAGTCCGGGTGGCTGCGGGTGAGCTCGGACAATCCGAGATAAACTCCCCCGATACCGCCTAATGCTTTTTGCGGATTCTCGCGGTCCAATGCCAGAACACTTCGTACCGCGCAACCAAACGGATCTTCTTGAGCACGACCCCTTCGGGCAAGTTGTTGAACTAAAGCTGAACACTGCGCAACCCCTGCAAGCGCAAGGACACGCTGTTCAAATCGGTTCACTGGGTGATAACTCCTTTAACCCGCAAACGCGCCCCTATTAGCTCCTGGACGCTAGCGCCGAGCCGCCCGGCCGCAATCTCCAAAGCATAGTGAAAACCCCTTCCTGGTGAGTAAACAGTTCGCGCATTTTCCTTGGAATAAACTTCCATGGTCTGCGCATCCAGAACAATTCCAGCCTTGTCGGCAAAGAGAATATCCAACGGCCCGAGTACATTGCGCATATGAAAAACTCCCCCAAAGGGGTCATCAAACACAAATAGGATTGCCATGGTTTTTATCTGCCGTGGGCACACTTGCTGAAACCCCGCTGCCCGCCCTGTGGCAGTTTTGGCAAGACGCGCGTTGATCATCTGCTTCGACCCCCCATCTCGTTGGATTACTACGCTTACTTGTGGCAAAGCCGCTAACACGGGGGGCAACGGGCTGCATGCGACAACTGGAGTCCCAACCATCAGTACGTACAGGGCTACAAACGCCCGCAACCGGGGCATCAATCCAGGGTATGCAACGACTCGTCGATCCGCTGACGCACCTCATGGGCGACCCGCAAAGCCCGGAGGCC
>CAUZJT010000096.1:0-9617 GCA_963580215.1 Gammaproteobacteria bacterium | reverse complement strand
CAGGCGGTTGCCCGGCCGCGCCGTGAGGCGCTGGTGCGCTCTGCACTGTTGACGGATCTATTGGGCATGGACGTGTCAGCACTGATGCAACTGGAGTGCGAGGCGACTGTTTGGGATGCCTGGCTGGTACGTTTTCACCACTACCATGAGCGTTGGCGTGACAGCGGCTTCATGCGTATGTTTCGCGAACTGACCGCATCCGAGGATGTCCTGCAACGTCTGGCCGGATTTGCCGACGGCGAGCGACGGCTGACCAATCTGCTACATCTCGCCGAGTGCATTCAGTCCATGGCAACAAAACATACTGATATAGCTGCGGTAATGAGTTGGCTGGGCGCCATGCGCAACCAACCCCCGGTGGCTGACGAAAACTCGCTACTGCGCCTTGAAAGCGATGAGGACCGAGTGCGTATCGCCACGGTACATGCCAGCAAAGGCTTACAGTATCCAGTGGTGTTTCTGCCTTTTGCCTGGGACGGTACGCTGCGCAGCGGCCGTGCCAATACCGTGGTTTTTCACGACCCCGATGCGCAGAACCAGGCAACAGTTGATTTTGGCTCGGCTGATCTTGAGCGTCACCGGGCTCGTGCCGGAGTTGAAGAACTGGCCGAGAACCTACGGTTGCTCTATGTTGCTCTGACCCGCGCGCAAAGCCGTTGTTATCTCGCCTGGGGTGCGGTTAACGGCGCATCTACCTCGGCACTGGCTTGGCTTTTGCACCGGCCGCTGTCTGGCGGTGTACCGAATGATCCAACTGAACTGGCGCGAGAGTTTGTCGATCTGTCAGACGACGATCTTAGCGATGCACTGGATTCACTCGCTGCCAAAAGCGAAGCGACCATCGCGATATGCCCCCTGCCAAGCTCGAGTGGTATCGAGTCTGTACCGCAAGATGACGCGGCGTCTTCACTCAAGGCGCGTAGAGCGCAACGCCGACTACAAAGCGCGTGGCAGATGGGCAGTTTCAGTTCGATGACCACAGGGCACGACAGCGCACTGCCGGATTTTGACTCGCAACTTGGGCCCGGTCGCGCTGATAAGCCGGGCGGCTTTTTTGCTTTTCCACGCGGGGCGCGGGCGGGCACCTGTGTGCACCGGGTGCTCGAGCTCATTGACTTTGGTGCAGCCGATCTTACGGCGCGCCGTCAAACGGTAGGCCAGGTGCTGGGTGAACATGGCTTTGATGATGAATGGACCAGCGTCGTTGATCAGATGCTGGATAAAGTGCTGCAAAGCCCGCTAAATGATGATGGACTGCATTTGGGCACCCTGGCGCACACCGATCGTGTTGACGAGATGGCCTTTTGCTACCCGGTAGATGCGCTGGATGCAAAGCACTGGCGCGAGGTGCTGGTGCGAAACGCCACCGGGTTGCATCCGGCATTGCGCTTGGGGTTAGACGACTGGCACTTTGAACCCCTGACGGGATTCATGCACGGCTTTATCGATCTGGTGTTTCAGGCTAGCGGGCGCTACTACCTTGTGGATTACAAGTCCAACTACCTGGGCAGCGATCTTGGCGCCTACAGTACAACGGCGCTTAATACCACGATGCACCGCTCGCATTACACCCTGCAGTACCTGATCTATACCGTGGCACTGCATCGCTGGCTGCGCACACGCATTCCCGATTACAGCTATGAGCATCACTTTGGTGGTGCCTACTATCTTTTTTTGCGGGGGATGGACCCAAGCCACCCCGGTAACGGCGTCTTTTTTGATCGGCCATCGGCAAATTTAATTGAGGATCTCGACGCCCTGATAGGTGGCCCATCGTGAGCGCCATGATGAAACACTTGCAGCAGGCCTGCCGGGTGGGCCAGCTGCCCGATATTGCACTGCACTTTGCCGGTCTGCTGCACCGGCTCGACCCTAATGCCGATGAATCGGTCCTGCTGGCCGGGGCTCTCGCCGGTGAGCGGGTGATATCGGGAGAAGTCTGCATCGATCTGGCCCGCCTTGCCAGTAGCACAGTTTTTGACAGCGACGATGCCCCAGGGACGAGTACGCCCGATCTTGATGCCTGGCAACAGGCGCTCAAGAATTCGCCGCTGGTCAGTGATGGCACCGCCACGACACCGTTAGTCGTAACGCCTGATGGGCGCTTGTATCTGTATCGTTACTTTGAGCTTGAGCGACGGTTGGCTGAACTGATTACGCAGCGTACGCAGATCTGCGATGTTTCTATAGATTCGACACAACTTGAAGCCGCCCTGGAAGCGCTGTTTGCTGATGATGCGACAAGCGTTGATCAACGCAACGCTGCAACGCTTGCGCTACACAACCGATTTACGGTCATAAGCGGTGGGCCAGGCACAGGCAAAACAGCGACGGTGGTGCGCATTTTGGCTTTGTTATCGCGACTTGAACTCGTTGCCCCCGAACGCATGCTGCTGTGCGCCCCCACCGGCAAGGCGGCTGCCCGGCTGCGCGAGGCACTGGCGGATACCCTGGTGGCAGTCACGCCCGGCGATACCCTACCCACTGATGCTGTTACCGCGCACCGACTACTGGGCTGGCGGCCGGGCAAAAAGCCGCGCTATCACGCTATGCGACCCCTCAATTGCGATTTGCTGGTGCTGGATGAAGCTTCAATGGTGGATCTTGTGCTGATGGTCAGCATCCTTGAAGCCTTGCCAGCGCATGCGCGGCTTATTCTGCTGGGAGATCGCGACCAGTTGGCGTCAGTGGAGGCGGGCGCTGTGCTCGGGGATATCTGCCGAGCAGCCGATAGCGGCCCGCTGGCTGACACCCTGGCCCCACTCACTCATAACTGGCGTTTTGGGGCGGATAGCCCTATCGCCGCTCTGGCGAGTGCCGTTCGTGAGGCGAGGGTGACCGATGCTCTGACGCTGCTGGATGACCCCGCTAGCGCGCAGGTTAGTCTGCAAGCGGCGCAAGAGGACGCCGCCCTGGATGCGTTGCTGGCAGAGCAAGTCACACCGCTATATGCCGAGGTTGCACGACTGGTGCGCGAGGGTGCTGACGCAAAAGCTGTGTTCGAAAAGTTGGGATCATTGATGGTGCTGTGCGCGCATCGCACTGGACCCCGCGGTGTCACTGACCTTAACCGACGGGTGAGTGTCCAGCTTGGTGCCAGCGGCGCGCTGTCACTGGGGTTGCCCGCTTATCCCGGCCAGCCGCTGATGGTGACCCGAAACGACACGGCGCTAGGTCTTTTTAACGGCGATATTGGTGTGGTGATGCCGGATGCAGACTCCCCGGGGCGCCTGCAGGCGGTTTTCATAGATACGGCTGGGGATGAGCATGCGGTAAGCCTTGGTCGCCTGCCCGAGCATGAAACAGCCTACGCTATGACGGTGCACAAGGCGCAGGGTTCGCAGGCGCGCCAGGTGGTACTGGTCTTGCCGACACAACTCTCACCGGTACTCTCACGCGAACTGATCTATACCGGCATTACCCGTGCTGAGCAATCGCTTGAGATCTGGGCTGCACACGAGGTGCTCGCCGGTGCGATAGGCCGTAGTGCGCAACGGGTGACCGGCTTGGCCGATCGGCTGCAGGGACGCTCAGCGAGCGGACCATAATCAAGAGTCGTTCGGCCTGTTAGGCTGCACTTCTATTGATTGCTATAGATTTAGCGAAAAAGACAAGGCAGACACCTCCCAAATAGAGCAGGGTTGAGAACAATAAGGGACCAAAAAGATTTACCAGAGCTTCCATTTTCTTTCTTCCGTTTAAAGTGTTTTTGACAATTCAAGACTCGAAAGAAGTATCTCGGGAGCACGACAAGGAAGCGTAATCAATACGCGCCAATCTTTGGTTTTAGAGCAGACTCAACAATCGCTTCAACAACGGGGTTAGAGCGTTCTCCAGTATGGTGGCCAGAACGATGCCAAGCGCAATGGATAATGTCAGTTTCCAATATGTGATCTTCATATTTTTCTCCAAGAATGTGAGGCGAGTATTTACAGGTATTCCATTGGAAAGCTCTACCCTTATTGGTGCTCTAGGTAATGTAACTGATGACCCAACAATGGATTAATCACCCAGGCTAGCCCGGTGCATACATCTTTTTCGTGCGGCTTGGCTTTTGAGGGTATTTTCCGATAGCCTCTAGACCATATTAGCTACAAACATCACCACAACAAGGATGACAAAGGCAGCAATCGCGTAGCGCCAGTTCTTTGCCATAAAGACAAAGCCGACAACCAGCAGCAGAACCACCAACCCTGCTGGATCGTCTATACCGAGCAACTTTCCGGTTAATGCCATCACTGTATCCATCACTTCACTCCATGGCTGTCTTTATGCAGATTGGCCTTATCTCAGTTACTGCCGAGTGGCAATAAAGCTCACCATCAACGACGATCCACGCGGATAAGGCTTGGACCCCACTAGCAGTTAGATCTCCCACGGATCAGCCTGACTTAGCTGCTGGCATCATTACGGGGCAGGATATCAAACTGTATCGTGTGGTTTCAGGGGTAGGCGAGGAACTCGCCGGCGGGCGCGCTGTCGCCGTGCAGATCGATTAACCGGTCGATCTCATCGTATATCGCCTGCTCCTCACCGTCTTCAATTTCACCGATGCTAATGAGTTCAGAAACCAGTCCGTCATGCAACGCACGACGCACCTGGCCGAGCGTGGGTGGCCCCGCGTCACTGTTGTGATCGATACAGTTCTCGATGACGTTGGAAAGGATTTCACTGGCCTGGGGGCGCACGAAACCGTTAGCCGCAGCATCGCCAAAACTCTCCACCAGGGCATCGAGTTCTTCACTCACAGAGTCGTGGTCGGCTGGGTCAATCAGGCCGTTATCACTCATCTCCTCCAACAGGTCGGTTTCCATCATCGCCTGTACCATCAGCAAAGTGACCGGCAGATCATCCTGCGTGGTGCTGATGACATATTGCAGAGTCACCGACAGTTCGCTGCTGACTTCTTCACTGATATCTTCAGGTATGTTCATGCAGGCCTGGACTCCTGTTTGCTGCAGGCCATTGTGCCCCAGTCACATGGTGATGGCAAAGGAGTGCCTGATGTTGGAGGATCTTAAGCCGTGCCAGATCTGGGGTAGACCGTAGTACCAGTGTCCGGTGGTAGCGAAGGGTATTACAATGGTTGTGCTGAAAGGTGCCCCATGATTCCCCTGCACGACGACAATCCCACACGGATCACACCGATCGTGACGATCGCACTGATCGGACTTTGCGTGATGGCATTTCTTTGGCAGTTGTCACTGGGCCCGAGCCAGGAGGCAGCGATGTATGCGCTGGGCGTGATCCCGGCCGTGATCTTTGACAAGGCACAGTTGGCGCCGCAGTTGGCATGGGTAGACCCGGTACTGACCCCGTTTACCTCTATGTTTCTGCACGGGGGCTTCATGCATCTGGGTGGCAACATGCTGTACCTGTGGATCTTTGGCAATAATATAGAAGACTCCATGGGCCACGGCCGGTTTATCGTCTTTTATCTGTTGTGCGGTGTGGCGGCCGTGTTTGCTCAGGCACTACCCGATCCCGAATCCACTATTCCGATGATTGGTGCCAGCGGTGCGATCTCTGGAGTACTCGGCGCTTACCTGCTGTTGTTTCCCCACGCCCGGGTACTGGTGGCCTTGCCCTTGGGCTTTTATATCCACACCATGTCGCTTAAAGCGGGTGTGGTGCTGGGTATCTGGTTTGCCATGCAGATATTCAGTTCGCTTGGCGCCGGCGATGGGCCCGGGGTTGCCTGGTTTGCTCACATCGGCGGCTTTGTAGCCGGGGTGGTGCTGATTCCCTGGTTCAAGTACCCTGAAGTCCGGCTGTTCGCTCCGGCACGTTCAGGTGGACGTTGGCATCGGCGTGGACGCAAGCACTGAACCGATGATCGCTAACACTCCGCAATATCTTTTTGATCCAGCCGACAAGCCTTGCCTGCCATTGCATGAGGTTCCCCTGGTTGAGGCGACCGACGACTCGGTTCAAGGTTATGGTTGTCTCGTCGATCATCCCGATGATATCGATGTCGAGATTGTGCGTTGGCCTGCCACTGGTTGGCGAAAAGTGGACGAGGACAGCGGCGACGAGGCCGGCTGGGTAGAAGGCATCTTCCACGGTGAGTGGCAAGGCGATGTGCTTTATGGGCGCAATGAGGCAGTCTCGGGTCATTACGTGCTGGGTTGGTCAACCACCGATCCGCAGTTGGCCTCAACCACCCGACAGACGGTGCCTCGAGAGCGGGTATTGTTGTGGCACATGAACTATCACCCCGATGGCGGCCAGTTGTTTTTCCCACAGGATCGCAGCGCTTTTGTCGTGCCTGTCGCTTTACCCGGCGATGATGTCGCGGTGGAACAGGTGATTGCGCTGTGGTGTGACGGCAGTCGGGGTCTGTACATCCATCCCGGAATCTGGCACGACGGCATCTTCCCAGCCGCCCAGCGCCAGAGCTTTTTGGATCGCCAGGGCCGGGTTCATGCGCGGGTGAGTTGCGACCTCGCGGTTGAGTTCGGGGTGTATCTGTCAGTGCCTTTGGTACAAACCTGAATCTTCGCCCGCATCGTTTTTGGATTTCCTGCCGACGCGCTGGTCTTGCCAGCGGTTCTCAATACAGCACACTGAATTCGATCACAGCCGATTAGCCGTTACGGCCCAACGCGATTATGATTTGTCCCATTGCCTGTGCTGTTGGTGCCTAAACTCAGAAATTGATCATAAGGAAGTTTGCCATGGCCAAGACGATGGACGATATCCTCCACCCGGGCTTAAGTGATACACCTCCGGGTTACCCTCATGCCCCGCCAGGATGGTCACCAACGGATGGTGAGCAGGCAATAGCCGGTGAAGGGCTGGTTTTGGGATCGGCTCACTGGGAGGTGGTATGTGCGCTGCAGGAATACTTTGCGCGTCACGAGAACCAGGTCAGCAACCTACGCGAGTCACACGACGCACTGGAAGAGAAATTTCACCGCCAGGGCGGGCGGCGCTATCTGTTTCAAATTTTTGCCAAGGGGCCGGTGGTGCAGGGCTGTCGGCTGGCTGGGCTGCAGGCACCCGCCGGGCATAACGACCCCGCCTTTGATGCCACTTACTGAATCGATTAGGGTTAAGCCGTGCCGGACACTCAAGCTTGCGGGCGTTTGCCCGAGTTAAGCGACAGGTATACGCCCACGCTGATGATGAGGGCGATACCGGCGAATGCCCAGGTGTTGGGAATATCGCCAAACAGCCAGTAGCCCAGCAGTACCTGCATGATGATCTCGGTATAAAGGAAGGGCGCCAGCAGTGAAGCCTCGGCGTATTCAAAGGCGCGGATCAATAGCAGATGGCCGATGGCGCCAATCACCCCCAGTGCTGCCATCATTACCAGGTCGGTGAGCGTCGGCGGCACCCACACCAGTGGGACCAGCGCACTCATCAGCACGAAACCGCCAATACCCTGCCAGGTCAGCATCACCAGCGGTGGCGTGTTGCCACTTAATAGTCGGGTCGAAAGAAAATATAGAGCAAAGAAGAAAGCCGCTGCCAGTGCCAGAAGACTGGACCACTGAAACTCGCCAAAGCCGGGCTGGACGATCAGAACGACGCCACCCAAACCAAGCGCACAGGCTATCCAGCGCCCCAGGGGCACCCGCTCGCGCAGAAACAACCCCGAGAACATGACTATGATAACCGCATCAAAAAAGATCAGAGCTATGGCATCAGCCAGTGGAACGGTGCGAATGGCAGCAAAAAAACAAAGGGTTGCTCCCATCAGACATAGCCCGCGGCCGATCTGCAGTGCCGGCCGTGGCACCAACAGCACGCTGCCACCGTGTCGCCACAGCGCTATTGGCAATACCAGCAGGAAATGAAAGAAGAACCGGGCCCAGACCAGTTGCAGCACCGGGTAGCGGCTGCTCAGCAGTTTTGCCAGAGCATCCATGAACGGTACGATCATCATTGCTCCGATCATCAGGGCAATGCCGCGGCTCGGCTGCAAGGGTAAATTAGAGGTCAAGTTTGATAATAATTACAGGTTGCCCTCGGTCCGAAATGGATAAAAGGGCGCACCCGGGTATGATAGCGTCTCTGGGCTGGTGTTTTGCCCCGATTACATGCGACATGCCTGCCCGCCTCCAGTCGATGGATAGTTACCAGATCATCAAGAACATACACGTTAGCTGCGCGGGGTTATCGATAGCCGGTTTTGTGTTGCGCAGTGCCTGGGTGCTACGCGGTTCACCGAGCGCCCATTACCGCTTGACCCGGGTGGTGCCTCACTTTATCGATGCCACTTTGCTGCTAAGTGCGCTGGGCCTGCTGTATCTATCGGGGTATCGCCCAAGCGGGAGTGATTGGCTGACCTTCAAACTGATGGGTGTGATTCTCTACATTGTATTTGGCATGATAGCGCTGAATGCAGGCCGTACGATGGGACAGCGGGCTATAGCAGTTGCCGCGACTCTGATGGTTTTCGCTTATATCGTAGCTGTTGCCTTGACCGGCCAGCGCTGGCCTTTTGCCTAAATCAAGCCCAGATGCCGATGGCTGACACAAGCAACTCGCCCACCATGGTTTTTGCCGTGGTCATCACCTACCAGCCGAATCTGGAAGGTCTGGGGGTGCTGCTTGAGCGCCTTGCCGGGCAAGTCGACACGGTGTTGATCATTGATAACGGCTCCGACAATGCGCAAGCGATCGCGCAGCGGGTTAAACAACACGCCTTTGCACGGTTTACCGGTGCATCAGAAAACCGCGGGCTGGGCTGGGCTCACAACGAAGGCTTGCGCACTGCTCTGGCCCACAATGCCGACGCCGTGCTGTTGCTCGATCAGGACAGCCTGCCACGCCCGGGAATGGTTGCTGCACTGGTTCACGCGTTGGACCAACAACGTCGTGCTGGTGTGCGTGTGGCAGCGGTAGGCGCGCGTTATCTTGGCACCGATCGGGGTCACCCATCGTACTTTGTGCGCTTTGGCCGGCTGCGTTTCAGGCGATGTTTTTGTCGTACTGATCAGCCCGGCTCGACAGTGCCGGCCGACATGCTGATCTCCTCGGGCGCATTGTTTGGCCGTGATGCGCTGGAGGCGCTCGGGATGATGGACGAGACGCTTTTTATCGATCATCTGGATACCGAGTGGTTTTTACGGGCGGGGGCTGCGGGCTGGCGCTCTTTCGGGGTATGCGATGCGGTCATGGATCACGGACTGGGCGAGCGCACGGTGCGGGTGTGGCTCGGCCGCTGGCGTTACCTGCCAGTACATCAACCGTTTCGCTACTACTACGTGTATCGCAACAGCATGCTGCTTTGGCGGCGTTCCTACCCGAGCCGGCGCTGGAAGCATACCGATATGTTGCGTCTGGCGAAGATGTTCGTGGTGTTCTCCCTTTTTACCGGCCAGCGCCTGCGTAACCTTGGCATGATGGTTCGGGGTATCCGTGATGGCCTCAAGGGTCGAACCGGACCGCTCGAAACTCATTTGCCGCGCTAGGGCGATCGCCTCACAATAGGGCCCGCCGGCCCAGGATCACGCCGGCCAGGCAGAATTCAGACACTCCAGCAAATTGCAATAACCAAAGGCGCTACACAGTCGATGCAGGTTTCATTTCTTGTGCCGGTCTATAACACCGACCCGGCGGTGCTGACACTTTGTGTCAACAGTGTCCTCAAGGCTGCTGCTGATCGG
>CAUZJT010000095.1:0-9942 GCA_963580215.1 Gammaproteobacteria bacterium | reverse complement strand
AATTAATCAATGGGATTAATTGATCACGCCTGGAATCGGAGCAGATCGCCCCATAATCATATCTGACGCTTTTTCTGCAATCATGAGGACTGCAGCGTTGGTATTGGCGGACGGCATTGTCGGCATGATCGAGGCGTCGACAACGCCCAAACTCTCAACCCCGTGAACCCGAAGCTGATCATCAACAACCGCTTGGGAATCCGAGGCCGAACCCATTTTGGCAGTTCCGGTCAGATGATAGACCGTGGTCTCCGGCATCGCGCGAAATCGAGAACTCCGTCGTCGCTTTCTATCTTATCGCCCGGGGCCATTTCCTTGCCAAAATAGGGTGCCAGCGCCGATATTCGTATCAAGTTACGAGCGAGGCGCATGCCAGCCATTAAGACCTGTTGGTCTTTTTCATCCGTGAGGTAATTCGGCTGGATGATTGACGTGTCATAGGGATCGGCGGATCGAGCCTCTACGGCTCCTGTGCTCTCGGGTCGCTGTTGCCAGACACCGCAAGTCATTCCCGAGGTCTTGTCCAACAAATCGACGACGCCCGCACGGAAACTCGCCAGCGAGAAGACGAATTGCAAGTCAGGCCGATTTAGATCGATACGGGTTTTCAAAAGACATGGGAAATGAAAGACTGACGGATAGCAAACTTGGCTGGCGCATCAGCCAACGGATGACTTCAAGGAGCAACGGTGGCCCCAAGGTGCATTTCTAGTTGGGAGATACGACGGCTGACGGCAGATGGAGCAATCGTGTTTGCCTCGGCGGCGCCGGCGATCAACCCTTGCTCAACGGTACTCAGGAAGAGTTTGATGGTCGTCAGATCAAACCGCATGGGAGATTCTCTGATTTATGCACTGATCCGCAATCTTGGCAATAAACGCACATGGCCGCCGGTGTCAACATCCGGTAGTGAATCGATCAATGCGGCGGCGTCCAGCAGTTTGTTCAAATCCACCCCGGTTGAGATTCCCATATTTTCGAAGGTGAAAACTAGATCTTCGCTCGCTGTATTCCCCGACGCTCCGGGCGCGAAAGGACAGCCGCCCAGCCCTGCGGCAGCCGCATCAAAAATGCGGATGCCAGCGTTGTAGGCAGAAAGAGCATTCGCGACGCCCAGACCATAGGTATCATGCCCGTGAAAAGCCCAGGCAACGCTAGTATCGGATTTGTGCTTATCAACTAGTCCGCCACATAAGGTGGCAACATGATCTGGAAACCCTCTGCCTGTCGTGTCACAAAGACCGAACTCAATAGGGATACCCATTTCAAGGGCATGTTCGATGATATCAAGCACCGCTTTTTCAGGGGTTCTGCCTTCATAAGGGCAATCGAAAACGGTGGCAATATTGACGCGTAATTGAAAGCCATCAATCTGTCGGCCTGCTGCAACAATTATCTCCAACTCTTCTTGTGACTCAGCGATGGTGCGCCGGACATTGCTGTGGTTGTGTGATTCGGAAGCCGACAGGACAAAGACCAGATCCTTGACACCAGCGTCCAATGCCATTTGCCCACCGATGGCATTTGGTACTAATGTGCTCAGGCGGATAGGCCGAGTCGAGGATTTCATCGCGAAAACCGCGTGGATCTTTGCCGTGTCGGCCATTTGTGGAATTGCCTTGGGGCTGACAAATGCGCCGACCTCGAGCCTGCGATATTTGGCTTCCATGAGGGCTTCGACGACCGCGATTTTTGTATGCGTTGGTATGAACGGTTTTACAGCCTGAAAACCATCACGAGGGGCAACTTCCACAATCTGTACGGGCTCTTGTGCTTTCATATAACCTGCTCCGCCCGCAGGGCCTGAATGTCAGTCGCGGACATGCCCAGCAGATCGCCCAGAATATGGTCCGTATGGGCACCTACATCAGGGCCGGGCCAGGAAATACCGCCGGGTTCACTTCCGGATATTTTGGGCACAATTCCGGGGTGTAAGACTTGTCCAAAATTGGGATCTGCTACCGCACAAATCATATCACGCGCCTTAAAATGAGCATCATTGGCGCAGTCTTCAATTGTATAAATAAGTGTAGAGGGAATATCGGCTTGAGCCAGAATCCGGGCAGCGGAACCTGCTTTTAGATTCTGTGTCCAGCCGGAAATGGCCGCGTCTAGTTCTTCCGCGTGTGTGACTCGCCCGGGGTTATCGCTCAACCGCGAATCGCTTGCGAGATCATCTCTTTCGATCAACACCATCAGGCGTTGGAACAAAGCATCCGAATTTGCGGCTATTACGATCCAACGTTTATCCATTGTCAGATAGGCATTTGATGGGGCATTTGTTGGTAAGGTTGCTCCTGTCGGTTGCCGAATATCTCCGAGCTTTCCGTACTCAGGCAAGGCCCCTTCGAGTAAGGAGAAGACCGACTCTGTCAGCGCGACATCAACCGATGGCGCCTTTGCGTCACGATCGGGACGACTCGCATGAATTGCCGACAGCAGACCGATCGCCGCATACAATCCTGCAACCATATCACCCAGGCTAACCCCGGTGCGCGCTGGAGGCAACGGTGTTGTGCCCTCGGGAAACCCGGTCAAATGGCGTATCCCTCCAATGGCTTCGCCAATAACCCCGAATGCGGGACGGTCACGATCTGGACCGGTTTGACCGTATCCCGAGATGTGAACCAGGACGCAGTCGGGATTAATACCGGCGATAACATCGGTACCCAGTCCCCAACGATCCAGTTGTCCGGGCCGGAAGTTCTCAACCACCGCATCACAATTAGCGATCAATCGCTTTGCGACATCCAGACCTTTCTTATTTTTCATGTTGAGCGTAACCGACTTTTTGTTGCGCCCATGAACCGACCACCAAAGGCTTTTCCCGTCGACCATTTTTCCCCAACTGCGAACCGGGTCGCCTTTACCGGGGTTTTCGACCTTAATAATTTCCGCGCCGAGATCTCCTAAAATACGTGTGCAAAACGGCGCCGCGATAAAGTGCCCCAATTCAAGTACGCGAAGGCCGCTTAATGGTCCTTTTTTGGGACTTTGATCTGTTTCAGCCATTGGTGTCGCCAATCAATTTCATGGTAGTTGTTCCTTGAGGGCGACAGAATAGATGGAAGCACCGGCAAAGGGAAACCGTATGTCGATATGACGATCATCTCAAATCGAGACGTCATTGGAAGTCGAGTAGCCAGAACGTTGCCTTATACACGAAGAGGTGTTTATAGGACCCAAACTGCAGCAAAACCTGCGAATTTACGGCTTTGGTCCAAAAGCTAGCCAAATAGACGCTTGTAATCAAGGAAAAGAAAAGCTGTTACTCAGTGTCAATTAAGCACGGGATCCGCAACTAAGGCTGTAAATCAGATCGACTGGTCTCCAGATTTTGACCGGGCCGCGCAAGCAGTCATAGTCAAGATAGTTGTTGTCTGGCGGTAAATTGCCGATAGAGCGCAAACAGCGCGTAGAGCGCAACCGCTGCGAGTAGCGACAATGGAAAGCCAGCGGGGCCAACGGTGCTCATTGCGGTGCCTGCCAAGAATGGGCCAAGTAGACCGCCGACACCAAACAGTACGGAGAATACGGCGTTAGCGGAAACCAGTTCGACACCGCGAAAACGTTGGCCCAGCAGAGTAATGCCAACTGTGAAGATGCCTCCCATCGAACCACCCCAGACACTGACCACACCCCACAGAGCCAGCGCCCGCGCTTCCCACCAGTGGTCGCGTCCACCTTCGATAAGCAGTGAAAACAAAAAGATAGAAACCATCAGCGTCAAAACACAGGCGATCAGAAGCCAGCTACGGTTAACTTTGTCGGCTAACCAGCCGATTGGGTATTGAAAAAAAACAGCAGCTACTGCACCGACCCAGATAACGGCATAACCGGTCTGGCGAAATTGTGCACCCAGGATATCCATGGTGTACAGATGGGCGAAAGATTGCATCGCGCCTTCGACAATACCAAACATGGCTGATGAAAGAAGGACCGTGGGTGCGACAACAAACACCGCCGCTAAGCCAACAACGATTCCCTGTTTGGGGGCGCCAAGTTTGACATCAAGTCTCCGGGTAGGTGCCAGCAAAACAGCCGCAACAACAATCGCTACCAACCCACAACCGAAAGGCCAGTAAGTGTCTGGGTCTAGATAAGCGCCGAGCAAAGGACCCACAGCCCAACCGGCCATGCCGACCGTTACATAGATACCCATCCACCGTCCGCGGACTCGGTCATTGACAATCTGGTTCATCCACGTGTCACCAGCCGTAAACAATAGCGAGTTGCCCATACCCAGGAGGAACCGGATCAACATCCAGGTTTCGAAACCGCGAAACGTCGGCAAAGCTATCAACATTAGCCCGACTACTACTAGGCCTAGCGCAATGGTTTTGAAAAATCCCATAGCCGGGATGATGCGCGGTGCGGCCAGCGCGACCACGATAATTCCGAGAAACTGGACTGCCGCATTAATGCCGATCATGGATTCGCTATAGCCCTGATTGCGTAGCCCTTCAGCTAAAATCGGCCAGGTCAAGGAACTGGCGATTGACACAACCGCTAAGGTAGCGATGAGTGCGCTTATGCAGCGGATTCTTTGCTGTGGGGACAACTCGTTCATAGCGCAACCGGTCTCACGCGTGTTCGGGAACTACACGATACCGGCAGTAGCCCAAAAAAGGGTTCCCAACCGTGAAAAAAGACGAGAAAACTGGCTCCCCGGGCAAGACTCGAACTTGGGACAACTGGATTAACGGTCCACTGCGCCATTAGATGCCACTCTTCAATAACCCGATGTATTCAAGCATAACTTTACACGTTGACCCAGCGCATCGATGCAATTGCGGAAGATGAGAGGACATTGCTAGAGATCACAGCGCCACGTTTAGGTCACGTTACGAACATCAGGAAACCGGGAATCACTAATGTGTAGCGGTACAATGTTGGAAACATTGTTACTCTAATGGTGCGGATGTAACAATCTTTGAATGGCTTTATGGAAACTGATGGGTGGTTAGGTAATATTGGCCGGTGCATTTGCATTGACTGTAGGGTTTCGCTTAAAAGCGTTTTTAGGGCGCAAGGATAATTAATGACAAAGACAACACTTCTTGAGCGTAGAAACCGCTTATTTGGAAAAGGATCGACTCTATTTTATGAACAACCCATTCAACTCGTACGAGGCGAGGGTGTGTTCGTCTACGATGAGTCTGGTCGCCGCTATGTTGATCTTTATAACAATGTACCGTGCGTAGGCCACTGTCACCCCCATTTTGTTAAAACTGTTTCGAGTCAATTAAAAACCTTGAATGTTCATAACCGGTACCTACATCAATCGATACTTGACTATGCTGATCGACTGATTAATACCCATCATGATTCAATCGAAAGTGTAATCTTTAGTTGTACGGGTACAGAGGCCAATGAAATCGCTTTACAAATGGCGAGGCTGGTAACTGGTGGCCAAGGTATTATATGCACCGATGCCACTTACCATGGAAATAGCGCCGAGGTCTCCAAGCTAACGGGTGCAAAGAGCAATCAAGGTGACGTGAGGTCCATACGATTCCCAGAAACGTACCGAACCGATACGGAAGATCCGCTGAATCATCATCTAAGAGAACTCCAGCTTGTGATCGAGTCGTTTCGAGAAGATGGCATACCCTTTGCCGGTATGCTGGTATGTCCAATACTGGCTAACGAAGGACTGCCGAATATGCCCAAAGGGTACATGGCGGAGGCTGCTAAAATCGTTCATCAAGCTGGTGGAGTATTCATGGCAGATGAGGTTCAGGCCGGGCTATGTCGGACCGGTATGTGGTGGGGTTATCAAACGATGGACGTTGTTCCCGATATTGTCACCATGGGAAAACCATTGGGAGGTGGAATCCCACTGGCAGCAACTGCCGCATCAACGGAAATTACTGAAACATTTCGCCGACATACTCGCTATTTCAATACTTGTGCGTCAAGCCCAGTTCAAGCTGCAGCTGGCAATGCTGTGCTTGACATCATTGAACAAGATGATTTACAGGAGAACGTAACAACTGTTGGTCATTTTCTACACGAAAGATTTCTTCAAATCCAACAAAAGCATAAAACGATTGGAGATGTTCGAGGACATGGTCTTTTTAGGGGATTAGAATTTGTCACTGACTTGAAAAGTAAAACTCCAGATAAACAAGCAGCGGTACGTGTCGTTAATGCACTTAAAGAACACGGGTATTTAACAGGAAACGCTGGGGCATACGACAACGTACTCAAGATTCGACCTCCTCTTGTGTTTTCAAAAAATGACGCAGAAGAGTTTCTTGGTGCTCTAGAGCAAACGCTAGAAGATTTGGATGCTTAATGATTTGTTATCCACCGCCGCACACAGTGCTTTGTCAAACTGGGACCTCAAAGTTCGAAATATCAAGCTCCTAAGTCAAACGGAAAACATTGTCTTCAAGGTTGTTGTCTCGAAGAGTCAATCTTTCGTTCTACGCTTGCACAGGCCGGGCTACCATGATTTCAAGGGGTTAGTCTCTGAACAGCAATGGACTGTGGCTCTTCTAGATGCCGGACTAGATGTTCCTGTGCCACGGGCCACTCGAGAGGGCCAACAATATGCATCTGCCTTTATTGGAAAACAACATCATTATGTAGGACTGCTTGAATGGGCAGATGGGATTCCGATGAACAATCTCATTGAGAGCAATCCCAGTACAATTTTTATTGAAGACTCTTTTTCACTGCTAGGTGAGATTATGGCTAGGTTCCATAATCAGGCAGCTTCTTGGGATACTCCACCTGAATTTTCGAGGCACTCTTTCGACGCTGACGGGTTAGTTGGAGAAAGACCTTTCTGGGGTAGGTTCTGGGAATCCTCTATCCTCACCTCAAATCAAAAGACCTATCTCGATACATTACGTCGCCATATTTATGGTCTTCTTGTTAATCTCAGCAAAGATAGTCGCATCTACAGTCTCATTCATGCTGATCTTCATCCAGCCAATATAGTGGTTGAAGGGGAAAGGCTGCACGTAATCGACTTTGATGATTCAGGTTTTGGATGGCATTATTACGATATAGCAGTAGCTCTTTTTAACTATCATCTTGAAACATCAATCGAGCACTTGCAAACGGCTATGGTCAGTGGTTACCGCAAAGCCCGCTCCATCAATGATGAAGACCTATCATATATACCTTTATTCATGTTGATTAGAGCTCTAGTACTTATTGGCTGGTACTCGGCTAGGCCGGAAGTTGAAGTCGGCGCAACCATATTGCCCCAACTTATGCGCTACGTGCGATCAAAAGGAGTCGGGGTAATGGCAAGCCATGGGTTATTGATCAAGCCGATGCCTGGTGTTTGAGAGATCGGCAGACTTGCGATTTTGCGCCACATTGAGGAAACGGTAGCGGTAGAAATGTCAAAATACATCGAGAAAACTGGCTCCCCGGGCAAGACTCGAACTTGCGACATATGGATTAACAGTCCACCGTTCTACCAACTGAACTACCGGGGATCGCAGGGTCGGCAATGCTACTGTCGGATGCTGTTTTGGTCAAGCGGGCAAATCGATTTATTGGGGTTTCAGGTACATTGAACCGGCTTGTTGCCTGGAGCCTGTGCCGACAACCTGGCACGTCCAGTAAGGTGAACAATCACGGCGCGCCGGTTGCTCGATGCCAGGCCACAAATCCGAAAATGGCCATTCGGCCATGCACTACCGTCCGGCTTAAATAGGAGTCGGTCGGGGGTGCGCCAGCCAATGGTGAGACCGGAACTTCCGACGCCGGCCAGGAGAGGTCTCTCATCCGGATCGAGAATATAGTTTTGATTAGGGTCCCCAAACGCGATCCAACCCCCTGACCATCCGTTGCCAGTCGCGCATCCTTCAGAGGTGTCCCCGGGGCACAGCGTTACCGGTAAGCCTAGCCTTATAGCCTCCAGCCGGGCCAGGGCAAGATGGTGGACCAATCGTTTTGCTGCCCGATCAACCCGAATTTGGTCAATATTTTGGTTATAGGTGCTGGCGCTGTAAAGCCCTAGGATGGCGAAGATAGATAGGCAGATCATAAGTTCAATCAAGCTAAAGCCGCAGCTTGGATTCGAGACTTTGCGGCGAATGGAAGATAATAGGGGCCTACCGTTTTTGTACATATATCCAATAGTCCGACATTACCCGGGATTGTTCTGTGAAGAAACGCACTGAAATATGACTCGTCCATTCGCCGTTGAAAGTTCGTTTGTGCCTGCTGGAGATCAACCTGAGGCGATCGCCAAGCTAAAGGATGGCCTTGTTGCAGGGGAGGCGTTCCAGACCTTACTTGGGGTTACCGGCTCAGGAAAAACATTCACAATCGCACATGTCATTGCAGATTTGAATAGACCTGCGTTGATACTAGCTCCAAACAAAACTCTGGCTGCCCAGCTTTATGCAGAGATGCGGGAGTTCTTTCCAGGTAATTCGGTTGAGTATTTTGTTTCTTATTATGATTATTACCAGCCTGAAGCCTATGTACCGGCAAGCGATACCTTCATCGAAAAAGATGCGTCGATTAATGAACATATTGATCAGATGCGCCTGTCCGCCACCAAGGCGATCCTGGAGCGTGAAGATGTCATCATTGTTGCCACGGTTTCTGCGATCTATGGGTTGGGCGACCCAGCGGCCTATCATGGGATGATCCTGCACCTGCGTGAGGGCGGTCTTAGCAATCAACGTGAGATCTTGCGCCGCCTTGCAGAGTTGCAGTACACCCGCAATGACATCGAGTTGCGACGGGGCAATTTTCGGGTGCGCGGTGATGTCATAGATATTTTTCCTGCTGAGTCCGAACGCTTCGCAGTGCGGGTTGAGCTTTTTGGAGATCAAATAGAGCAACTCACCCGTTTTGACCCTCTGACCGGGGAAACCGAACAGAAGGTGACTCGCTTTACCATCTACCCCAAGAGTCACTACGTTACTCCAAGGGAAAAAGTCCTTGAGGCAATTGTCAAAGTAAAAGCTGAGCTGTCTGACAGACTCACGGTCTTGCGAGACTTGGACAAACTTGTGGAGGCCCAGCGTTTGGAGCAGCGTACCCGTTATGACGTTGAGATGATGCAGGAGTTGGGTTATTGCGCCGGAATAGAAAATTACTCAAGGTTTCTTTCTGGGCGCGAAGCCGGCGAGCCCCCGCCGACATTGATGGATTACTTTCCCGCGGATTCGCTGCTGATTATCGACGAGAGCCACGTTACCGTGCCTCAATTGGGAGCGATGTTTAAAGGAGACCGTTCGCGCAAGGAGAACCTGGTGGAATACGGTTTTCGTCTGCCATCGGCGATGGATAATCGGCCATTACGGTTTGATGAATTCGAAGGGTTGATGCCTCGCACCGTATTTGTGTCGGCCACGCCAGCGGACTACGAGCACACCCGCAGCTCCGCGGTGGTCGAACAGGTTGTCCGGCCAACGGGGTTGGTTGACCCGATTATTGAAGTCAGGCCGGTAGTCAGTCAGGTAGATGATCTAATGTCGGAGATTAGGGAAAGGGCGTCAGTTTCGGAACGGGTGCTAGTGACAACCCTGACCAAACGTATGTCGGAGGATCTGTGTGATTACCTCAATGACCATGGCATCAGAGTGCGATACCTGCATTCCGATATCGATACAGTTGAGCGAGTCGAGATTCTTTCTGATCTGCGACGAGGGGTTTTCGATGTGTTGGTCGGTATCAACTTATTGCGCGAAGGGCTCGATCTACCGGAGGTATCGCTGGTTGCTATTCTCGACGCCGATAAAGAGGGCTTCTTACGCTCGGCGCGGTCATTGATTCAAACGATTGGCCGAGCCGCTCGACATATTAATGGTAAAGCTATTCTCTACGGAGACGTAGTCACAAAATCGATGCAAAAAGCCATCGACGAAACTGATCGGCGGCGCGAAAAGCAAGAGGCTTATAACCAGCGTCACGGCATCGAGCCTCAATCTATTCGCAAGGAGGTTAAGGCGATTATCG
>CAUZJT010000094.1:0-10060 GCA_963580215.1 Gammaproteobacteria bacterium | reverse complement strand
AGCAGCTGAATCGAGCAGCTCCCAAGAGGCAGTGCTTGAATCCTGGCGGGAGAGATTTTAAAAAAATATCTACCTCTTTAACCATGCAACCTATCCCCTTTACGAAATATTGGTGATCAAGATTGTTATGGCTGGAGGGTTATGACGGCGCCTTTCGCATGAGCAACAGCCAGCAAAAGCAAAAACAAAAACAAAAACAAAAACAAAAACAGTGTGGCCAAAACGTGACCGACAGGAGTCCGTTGCCGCCCATTTGAGTCATATTCAGTTACAAGCGCGTGGGATCAGCGCACTAAGTGGGTTATTGCAAGGTAGTGCGGTGGGCGGTAACGCTCCTCACACGGCAAGGTTGCAAGTTCGAATCTTCCGCCTGCGGGTCTTATGGCCTTTTCAACAACCGATCGGCTTCGCAGATAGATCCCCTGGTTTACAATCGAGCGGTGATACTGAAAGAAATTTGCGCAGACTTATTGATTTCTCACCTACGCAGCACCGGCGCATTGGCGTCGTGCAAAATACCAGCACCCAGTGACCGACGTCTAGTTGTGATTGCACTCAATACTGATCTGACAGCCTTGGAGGCGTTGAGCGTAAAACACGTATTATTCACATGTTGTTTGGTATATTTACCAATATGTTCATTAGTGTTTCAGGGTCCGACGCATCAGCATTGTGCAAATGTCCGATTCCTACATTGCCCTTAAGCAAGCTGGTGGGTACGAAACCATTAACAAATATGATAAAAGCTTTTAAAGCAGATAGCGCCTGTTAGTGGTCACCCATTTTTAGTTTTATTATAGAAATGAAGAAATATCTCAGTTTTATTTTCCTGATCCTCGCCTTTTTTTCGGCGGACGTGATGGCTGTCAAAAGATTGCCTCCGGGCGCAGAGGGTGCCACCACAGGTAAAGCAAATTTATTAATCATGGTGCCGGCCGCTGGAAAGGATACTTCTTGGCTAGACGATACTTCCCAACATCCAACAGATGTAGTGGTTGATTCACGTGGCTATGTTTTTGTAAAACAACACCCCAATTTCTATGATGTTCTGCAGCGTAAAAACGGGTTTATGGCAGATCGTTCTGAGTGGCCGCTACCCAGAGACCAGAGATACAATAGCAGGGTTCTCTCCCGATTCAAGCCGGACTCAGAAGGAAGCTACACCTGGGATCAAGGGTTGCTACAACTTAGGGGTATCTATTCCACCGGCGAGAAACCGCTTGGGTGCTATCAAGCTGGTAACCCTAGCGGCGGCGGTTCTTGCCAAAAGCGTGAACCCTATCCATCTAAATCAGCGATTGATGGAAACGATAATATTTATTTCACTTCTCGTGGCCACGGCGACAAGGGTGGGATATATAGCGTGACAACCGCAGGCGCCGTGCGCGACCCAATCACTACGAACTACCCTATCGGGCTTGATATTGATTCGAGCGGTAATATTTGGGTTACCGCCTCAAAGGACGAAAAATTTGATGGACCCGATAGTGACCTCGGGCCGTATTATGTTCGCAAGCTAGATTCCAGCGGCACTCAACTCGCCGAATGGGAGATCCAGACTACTGAGTTTGCCGGCCCTGGGCGGTCGAGGGTGCCATTTGGGATTTCGGTTTACGACGGAAAGGTCTACGTACTGTCTCAGACCCGAGGTCGGTCGGGGGGTTTCGGGATCTTCGGTAAGCACCCGGGCTCTCATCCCGAGTGTAGACGTGGTTACTCGGTACAAGTCTACGACGCGACCACCGGTGACTTGCTTACCACCTGGTATGCGTTGGGTGCCCATGATATCGAAGTCAACGCAAATGGGGTTTACGTTGTCGGCAGAAATTCCCAGAGCTCAGATCCCCATAACAACGCCTGTGGTGGACAGGTTGGCAAGTATTCTCATTCTGGTGTTTTTATCAAAAGATTTGCGCGCCAGCAGACAGATTGTGACAAAGCGTCGATAGTGGCACCGATCGGGTTGACCTCAGACCCTGGCGGTAATATTTATGTTGCCGGCGGTGGACTGAAGGCCGGCACTCAAGGGAAAATAGGGTGGAGCTTCCGTAACCTAAATCAGTGGCAGAACGTCAAAAAATATTCGGCCGATGGAGATTATCTGGCGACGGTATCGGCAGGAGACGATCGAAGGTCAATCGTGAAGTGCGCGGTTAAGGAGCTCTTGTCTGACCCGACCGTCACCAGCAAAGTGAATTTGGGCCTGGTTGCTTATCATAAAGGGGGTGGATATGGGGGTAACTCCGTGGCAGCAAAAGTATTGGTGGGCGTGTCTCCGACCGGGGCGGGTCAGATACCGCCGTTACTCTGCGCCCATTGCCCTGATGCTTACGAAAATAATTTCAAAAATACACTAAAGTACCCCGAGCCAGATCAGGAACAGGCATTGCAAATAGTTAAGGGCTATTATCAAAGCGGCGCGGGCGGCTTCCCAAGCCCCCTAAATCCTTCAAGTTGTGAGTCACACGCCGTTCTGTTGTTAACAGAACAGCTGAGAGGGTGTGGTGTTTGTGGTAGTAGTCATCCCAAAAATCCCGCCAAAGATCTTTTTGATATGGGTGTGCGGGTGTATATCGCCGGTTTCAAGGGCCAGCGTCCCAAGGATAGATGGGCCGAAGGAAAGGAAAATTATTATCAGACTGCGGAAGCTGGCGGCACCACGCCTTTTTCGCCAATCTTTATCGGAGGGCCTCCAGGGAGTAAGGGTGCGGCGGAGTCGATTAAAGATATGATTAAGGCTATCGCACTTGGATCAAACGGAAACATCACAAAGCGATTTACGGGCACTACACCATCGATTTCCTCAGACGCAGCAGGAGATTATATTTATCAGTCGACCTTTTTGATTCCGCCAAGCGGTCAATGGGTGGGGCGACTAGTGAAATCGTCATTAGATGCAAGCAGTGGGAAGGTGGGCGATAAGATCTGGGACGCGGCCGAGCAACTAAAACTCAAGCTCGGTGGTAGATATTGCGGGCGCGATCCCCATGTAGGGACTTGCCGTGGTTGGAAAGACAGAAAAATCTATACCGTCCCTCATGACTGGGGATCCGGCGTAAGGCGCTTACTTGTGAAATATGCAAGTAGCTACCAAGCTTACAAACTTACAACATTTCGAGCGATAAAGGATCTTATAAATTGGCGCGCGCGTACTCCTTTAACCACCCTAGAGGCGGTAAAGCTGACCCAGTTTATTTGGGGTATTGATTCATTTGATGAGAAACAACTAGATCCCCTATCCTCTATTTATAATTACTATTTGCGGGATTCCCCCCTCGGCGACATCTATCACTCCGAGATGGCGATCGTGGGTCCCCCAAAAGCTATCGATACCGAAAAGGCGAGTAACCCGAAAACAGAAGCCCATTATAAGTCTGCAAATGGCTATCAGAACTTTATTGATCGCTGGGCCAGTCGAGGAAAAGTAGTTTATGTCGGGGCTAACGATGGCATGTTGCATGCTTTTAAAGACAGCACCGGCGAATTGTTATGGTCATTTGTCCCGCCGCAGATGTGGTCCAAATTGCGCTCGATGGTTTCGGGTCTCGACCATGTCACCATACCGATCTATGGGGTTGATGGCTCTCCAGTTGTGAAGGATATTTATGTAAACGGTCAATGGCGAACGGTGTTGATAGCCGGTATGGGCAGGGGAGGGCAGGGTTACTTTGCTTTAGATGTGACTGATGGGAACCGTCAACCTGAATTTTTGTTTGCCTTTGAGAATGATTCGGCAAACCAGGTGATCCGACATTGGGTTAGGGGGGAAACATGGAATTCTGTTGCATATACCGAAAAGAGCTACAGTGAGGTTTCGGACGAATACGATTACTCAAAGTTGGGCCTGGCCGTGTCTACGCCCACTATTATGTTGGTCTCGTCAGGTACTGGTGGCGCCCAGAAATGGGTTGCCGCGATTGGCGGCGGCTTGAATAACACTTCGGATAAAGATTATGGTTCAGTTGCTTATCTGATTGATCTTGAAAATGGTGGGAGGATAGACCGGGCTATCCCGCTAGCGGATGCGTCTGGGGGATTTAAGAATTCGCATCCCGCGCAGATTACGGCGGTCACCCCGGACACCACCAGCGCCGCAAACTACAAAGGCGCAATGCTGTATTCGGCGGATATGGAAAGCAAGGTGTTTAAGATCGACAGGGCCGACAGTTATAGCGCCCTCGATTCCACTCAATATTTTGATGCGGAGGGGAATGATGCCAATCAACGCGCAAACTTTAGCCCAGTTACAGTCTCAATAGATGCTGATAACACGCTTTGGATGTATTTTGGGACCGGCAACCAGGAGCGGATGCAACTCTCACAGGCTTCTATTAAAAACCGAATCTTTGGCATTAAAGATACCCTGTTTCCAGAATTTGACGACACGCACTCCACCCAATATTCACGTCTGAAAAATGTAACAGACACAGATGCCACTTGTCCGGGCGATACCGATAAAGGCTGGTACATTGATTTAAATCGCGATGAGAAGGTAACCAACAAGGTGGCTATTGAAAAAGGAGTCTTATCGGTTCCAATTTATACGCCAGATTCAACCCAACTCTGTTTCGCCGGTACAAGCGCCCTGCATGAACTTGGCTATGGGTGTGGCAAGTCTCTTAAAAAAACCGACCTTGGGCAAGGCTATGTGTCAGGAGTCCGCATCTTTAAAGACAAGACATATATGGGAATAAGCGGAACCAATGATTCTGATATTGAAACCACCATCGGTGACAGTTTTATCAAGAAAGCCAATATCATCTCGGGCGGGACGGTAGCAGCTGAATCGAGCGGCTCCCAAGAGGCAGTGCTTGAATCCTGGCGGGAGAGATTTTGAAAACCTTTTACTGGTTAGCAAAGATTATTGCGCCGTTACGCACGGTATTTCAGTGAGCGAAAGTTTCGCTCTTGATGAGCTAGCTCCAGTTACAAACAATGAGTGCTGGAGCATTAAACCAAGGCGTTGGAGTTACCCCGGCCCAGTATCCAGATTAATAAAGAGCTTCGTCGAGACATCCTGGTTAAGTGCTAGCCTCGAGTAATAGCGATAGTACCTTGGATTCCGCTTCGGCAATAAATATCAGTGCCAATCCAGGTGCCAGAAAATCTCCCGCTTAAAGAATCCGAATTCCCGCTCAGCGAAAAAAAGACTTGACGGTCTATAGTGACTTCTTCGCCAGCTTCGTCTAAAAATGTTTCTGAAATGACGTCAGTTTCTAGGTCGGCGGTTCCGCTATTGCTGTTTTCCTGTTCCGGCGTCAAAATGTTGTCACCATCGGAATGTTCGGCCGCTTGAGTAGCTGTTCCTGATATTTTTCCATTCCATTCGTACATATTACCCAGTCCCATATTTGAATCATCGCCAAGGCATTTATGGGTGGGCGCGATCAGGGTGCCAGTGACAGCCCCTCCACCGTCGTTTAAGGTCATGTTGATACTATGAATTCCGTATTTCACATCTACAAGTTGCCCTGTCCAATGCCCCGTTAGACCGAACTTTTTGCCGATCTGTATGTTCATGGCATCGCTGCTGGTGGTGGCGCCACAGCCCGATAAGACGAGCGTTGCGCTCAACAACGAAGCGACAAGCAATTTATTTGTTACGTGAGTTAACATATTCCGAATTTCTAAACGTTCCTTAAGGTACTCTATCATAGCGCTCTTGCGCTCTTAAGGCTCATGGTTTCGAATCAAGGTCGATGTTTGGGCCTAAAAGATTGTTAACTAAAGCCGTACGCTCCCCTCGCCGTTTGGGCCTGTGATTCAAACCGGGAGCCCGACAGCCGGCGCAGACCAGTCTTTCCCCTGGAATCATCCATTTAAAAATAGGCGATCCAAAACCAGCAGGCCAGAGTTGGACTGATGGCGTTATCGGTCTGTTATTTTTAACCAGATAATTGTAGTGGTGATCTTTGCGCGGCTCATAATAAATCAAAAATTCAGGGGTCTAAAAGCGCAATTTCGGTAAAAGCAAGTCGTTTGAATCCGGCGGCCATTTAACGCCCAATCGTGAGTCTTTGGTGGCCAAGTCATCACGAAATTACTGCCCGTTCTATAATAGCGCGTGGAGAAAACTCATATAGGAGGAGCGGACAAATGAAGATAACCGGAGGATGTTACTGCGGCGCAGTTCGTTATGAGATTACCGGTGAGGCACAAGCATCACTTCAGTGCCATTGTCGGGAGTGTCAGTACATCAGTGGCGGAAATCCGGCAGCGCTGATGATTTTTCCTCTCGAGGACTTTCAGCTGACATCTGGTGAGATGAAGCAATTTCGTCGTTCTGATCTTGAACGACCGGTGACCCGACATTTTTGTGACAACTGCGGGACTGGGCTCGCATCAGAAACTCCGAGCAGGCCAGGTTCGATTGTGATCAAGGTGGGAACCCTCGATGACCCTTCGATTTTCGCTCCGGCTGTAGCCATCTTTACCTGCGATAAGCAGAATTTCCATCATGTTCCTGAAGGTGTTACGGCATTTGATAAGCGCCCAGGATAAATCACTGGTGGCAACCACCAAAGATAAAACTTCGGCACGACCACGCAATGACCTGTACCGGATTTTGAGAACACCAAATTGCTCCTAAAAGGCAGGGCGCGTTGGTTATTGGACATAGGCAGGTCGCGCTGTATTGCCATTTCAATTGAGCAATATCTTTGAAAATGATACCACCCAAGGAAAAGGTCTCCCATGAAAGAGGTTAAATATAAAGCAGGCCAGCCGATCTTTAAGCAAGGCGAAAGCAGCCAAACAACCTTGCTGTTGTTGTCCGGCGTGGTTGAAGTCTTTGTTGAGCACGATCAAGGGGTCACGGTCCTTGGCCAGTTATCTGCTGGCGAGTTTCTGGGCGAAATGGGCTTGCTTGATGAAAGACCGCGCAGCGCCAGCGCTCGTGCGTTAACAGATGTTAAGGCACATGAGATGCAATACTCGGAACTGGTCGATGCCCTTGCTGAGCATCCCGCTATGGCCCGCAGAATGATCAGTCGATTAAGCAGCAGGCTGCGAGATACTAATAATAATTATGCGAATGCAAGATCATCCGTTCAAGAAATACAATCTTCCGTTCAAGAAAACCAAAATGAACCGATCGCTGAATCCAAAGGGTTTTTATCAGTAACGTTATTTGGAGATAGCAGCCATCTGACCGATTGTATTTCAGCAGAGGGCATTTTGTTATCTGGATCAGAATACAGTGTCGGCCGCGCTGGAATCGGTTCGACCCATTACCTGCATCGCGTAGTATTACCTGACCTGGAACCCTACCGGCTCAGTGTTAATCATTTTCTGGTTGTATTAAGCTCGGACGTCATCTCTATTCGGGACTGCGTTAGTGAGTTGGGCACCAAGGTTAATGATGTGATGATTGGACAAGAGTTTTCAACAGACCAGCATTCACTTAACAAAGGGGATAATGTGGTGATCGCGGGTGGGGAGAATTCCCCGTTTCGTTTTCGACTTGTTATTCGCTAAGAGTTCACTGAGGTATTGGTATTTGGATTAGGCGGCACCGTCGGCTTTATTTTTTCGACATCAAATATCGTTGTTTTTCATCCACGCCCGACTCGTAGAGTGACAGCGCTTGCCATGGCGCCTGCAAGGGCTGATCGCTCGAATCTAGTGCGGATGTCTCAAGTGCCTTATTTTATTTTGCATCCAGTAGTACGAGATTTTGATCCATTGATTGCCTAGCGCGCAGCCAATTGCGGCTCCACCGAAGAAAATCAGAAGATTCCATCCATATTCGCCCATATCTAGCCCTACGTTTTATGCCTTAGAGAATGTTAACGGGGTTGTTCAGGCGCTCATAAAGGCTTTTGAGATTCGAATTTCAGTCTAACAGGGCGGGTGTGTAGAGGGCGCAAAAACTAACATGGGTGGTTCAATTGAGTAGCTGTCCGTCCGGAGGGGAGTCGATTTCTTTTCCGGCCATCCAGCGCCCCTGGAACTCAAAACCTTCCTTTTCCATCTTGGCAAAAAAGATACGGGGATCGTCACCTTCAATGTGGGCTCTATGTGCGCCGATGTCCTTGAAAATCTGGGTATAGAGAAATACATTGGGATGATCGGGGGGGCGGCACACGTAGAATCCCTTCATTCCCGGCTGGTTTTCCAAGCAGTTGTACCTGTACTCATTGATCAACTCCTCAATTCGTTCCAGATCGCCTTCAACAACTGCGGTGACGTGCACGATGTAAGTCATGATGCCGGCCTATTTCAGCGAATCTTTAACTGCTGGCGCGGCAGTTCAATGCCGCACAAAAAGGCACAGCGGTTGGCCTGCGCTATGAATACCCTTCCTGAGCCTACTCGGCACCAAGCGGGTAAGCGACTCGCGCCCCATTTTGGGGTGAGAGCGAGGCTAAGCGTGCCAAACGATGATAGGCGCATGTGGGTCAAACCCATAACTCGGTGCTGAGATACCGTTCACCGGTATCGGCCAGGATAGCGAGCAACTGCTGATCGCGGGCCACGTCACGTTGGGCGTAATCGAGCATTCCAAGGACCGCGGCGCCGCAGGAGATGCCGCAAAAAATCCCTTCGCGTTCGGCGAGCTGCCGTGCGGTGGCTATGGCTTGATCAGCATTTGTTGGAATAATGTCGTCGTAAGAATTTTGATCCAAAGTATCTGGAATGAATCCGGGGGCGGTACCCATAATGCGGTGCTTGCAGCTGACTCCTTTGGACAAGATGGGCGAGTTATCCGGCTCGGTAGCAATAATTGCGATGCCCGGGATCGCTTTACGCAAAACTTTCGATAAGCCGCTGATGGTTCCGCCAGTACCGGTGGTACAGATCACGGCTTTGAGGTCTTTTCCAAAATCATCAACAATCTCTTGTGCTGTCTGGTGATGCGATGCTGGATTAGCCGGGTTGAAGTGCTGGCCAACAAAAAAATACCCTTTTTCTTTTTCCAGGCGCCGGGCTTCCTCAATTGCACCGACCGTGCCTTTATCAGCAGGGGTCAGGATCACCTGGGCACCATAAGCGCGCAGAATCGCCTTGCGCTCCTCGCTCATGTCCTCGGACATGACGAAGACTGCAGGGTAGCCTCTGACGGCAGCAACCATAGCAAGGCCAATCCCGGTGTTGCCAGAGGTTGGCTCAACGATCGTGTCTCCGGGATTGAGCACGCCGCGTTGCTCCGCGTCCTCGATCATGTTAAGTGCCGGGCGATCCTTGACTGAGCCGCCCGGATTAAAACTCTCAAGCTTTACCCATAGAGCACTCGCCTGGTGATCGTTGAAGCTGTTAAGACGAATGACCGGTGTCGCACCAATAGTTTGCAGGATATTTTGGTATTTCATGCCCTTGATTCTAACGGGCTGGAGCACTCAGTGACTTTTTTAGTCAAAACTTTTTTAACGCTAAGTCGGCCCACTGACGCTGGTATACGATGATGCTACTTTCAGTTTGAGCCGCGACACAAGCTCGGTATCCTTGTGGTGCATTTAGGTCATGCATGGCAGTGTGGGACACATCGCCCGGCAGCCATTCGCTAGTGCGCAAGGTTGCCTTTGAGTCAGGCGCGGCGCTTACCGAGAATTGCGCCAATGGCAGCGATAACCCCCGGCCATGTAATTTGATATAGGCTTCTTTGCGGGTCCAGCAGGCAAAAAAAGCTTCGGTCTGTTTATCCGGTGCCATGGCAGTGAGCTCGGCCACCTCGGATGCAGAAAAAAAACGCTGTGCAAGGTCGAGCCATCCATGACGCGAGGGTACGCGTAAGCGTTCAACATCGATACCGACCGGCGCACTCTTGCTGATGGCCAGATAGGCCCAGTCAGATGCATGCGAGAGATTAAATTCCAGAGCGCATTCCTGCACGGACGGTTTCCCGTAGGGCCCGTAGCTAAACTCGATAGTGCCCGCAGGGACCGACAGATAAATCCCAAGCACTGTACGCAAGGCGCCCCGGGCGATAACAAAGCGCTCCTGATCGTGTTCGAAAACAAAGCGCGCAGCCCGGGCTTGTTCGGCCGAGTTGAGGAGTTTTTGAAAGTCACGGTGTTGCGGGGCAAGCGCTGCAAGCGGTATTTTCCAAGTATCAATCGGC
>CAUZJT010000093.1:0-10197 GCA_963580215.1 Gammaproteobacteria bacterium | reverse complement strand
AGCGTCGATAGGGGTTGGCAAAATGGGCAGAGGGTCTAGGGTTAAATCAAAGGTAGGAAGTCTTAGTCTAGAGAACAACGAGGAAACAACTTTCCCCAGGCTTCGCACAAGATTAGGGTCACAGCGGCGACCGCCATTTTGCTCTCGCCCTTGGAAATCGACTATGAAGGCGCCGCAAGCGCCACAACCCGAGGCAAGATCCAGATGACTGGCCATCTTGGCGATGGTGCCAGGCAAGGGAAAAGCATCAGGATTGAGAAAAAGCAGGTACTTACCGGTCGCTATTTGGGCCCCAATGTTTGCCGCGGACCCAAAGCCAACGTTCTCACCGTTACAGATTAGCTTCACACTGCTATCCGCGCGAAGATAATCCGCACTCCCATCATTCGACCCGTTATCTATAACGACTATCTCAAGATCGTCCGAAAGGCTTTTAAGATTAAGGACAGATTCTGCCAAAAACCGGCCAGAATTGTAGTTAACAAGAATTACTGAGACTTTTTCCACGCCAATGAGTGCAGCAATTTGGGAATCTTCCAAGAACTAGTAATTGCAAGTCCCCGATAAATCCCAGCATTCGATTTACTAGCTGTCCCCGTATGTGTGCCGGACTTCATAGATCGGTTTGTCCTGGGATTCGTGGTAAGTTCGTGTCTGTAGCTCTGCTAGGAGTCCGACGGTGATGAACTGAAAACCGAGCAAAGTGAGCAAAATAGCGCCAAGCAGCGCCGGGCGATCCGCAAGCGCGACTCCGAAGAAAATCCGTTCGACGAACAACCAGCCGAGCATGGTACCGCCAGCAGCACTGCTTGCGAGGCCAATACCACCAAAGAAATGGATCGGCCGACTTGAATAGCCCATTAAAAATTTCACGGTTAACAGATCTAACAAAACCCGGAAGGTCCGAGACAGGCCATATTTGGAGACACCTGATACCCGCGGATGATGTCGCACTTTAACCTCTGTCATTCTGACGCCATACCAACTTGCAATCGCGGGGATGAAACGATGCATTTCGCCATATAGGCGTAGATTTTTAGCCACATCCTGGCGCATCGCTTTTAACGTGCAACCGTAGTCATGCAACTTAACGTCGGTCGTCAACGATATTAGGGAGTTTGCAATTCGGGACGGCAGTAGTCGGAGCAAGAGTCCATCCTGCCGGTCATGTCGCCACCCACATACCAGGTCCATGCCTTTGTCGATTTCACCAAGCAGCGACGGGATATCGCGAGGGTCGTTTTGGCGATCAGCATCCAGTGTAATCACAACAGCGCCGTTAGAGTATCGAAGACCCGCAGCGATAGCTGCGGTTTGGCCAAAATTTTTGCGAAACTCGATGACTCGAACACGAGGATTGCCGATTTGAAGATCCTGAAGAATCTCCAGCGAGTCATCAGTACTGCCATCGTCAATAAATAGCACCTCGTAGGAACGCCCAGTCACCTCAAGCACCTCTACGAGATCTTGATGCAGAGCTTCAAGGTTACCAACCTCGTTATAGACTGGTACCACCACCGATAACTCAATCTGGGTCATATCAAACTCTAGCTAAACAGTTAGGAATGCTAATCATCAAGGGGTCGAACCGAGAAGTCCTCTACATCCAACCGAAGATTGGGATTGTAGTATGGATCACCTTGTTTCAGTATCTCGCCATGACGTGCCCGGAAGGCATCCACCTCTCGCTTAAAGCGTGCTTTTTTTTCTGGAGTGTCCTCGTAACCACGGCTTACAGACTCGAAGTGGTAGGCTAATGCATACGGGGTAAATAAATTCCGATAGCCGGATTCTATCAGTCGCAAACAAAAATCAACATCGTTACAGGCAACCCCGAAATTGACTGTGTCAAAGCCACCAATCTCTTCAAACACAGGTTTTTTGCACATTAATAACGCCCCTGTGACCGCTGAGACGTTCTGAATAATATTTAGTCGGTTAAGGTACCCACGGTCTCCACCAGGTTTGTGTTTATGACTGTGCCCCGCGTAACCCCCAATACCCACAACAATGCCAGCGTGCTGAATAGTATCGTCTGGATAATACAATTTACCGCCAACCGCGCCAATCTCTGCTCGTTGTGAGTGTTCCAGCATACAACTAAGCCAGTCTCCATTGATTACCTCAATATCATTATTCATCAATACAATGTGTGACCCACGTGCTTGGGAGACCCCAAAATTCACCAATTCAGAAAAATTAAACGGCTTATCAAACGAAACGAATGAAACGCGATTGGATGTCGTTTCCAGAGTGTCTTTAATTTCAAGCGTCAACTCGTCAACGCTTCCGTTGTCAACCCCGAGTATCTGGAAATTCGAATAACGAGTCCTCTCAAGCAACGCGCCAATCGATTGTTGCAAAAGCCTAGGTTGGTCCCGAAAAGGAATGATCACACTCACTAGTGGATCTTCTTCAATCTCACGACGAACTCGAAAGAAGTGGGGCGCATTGGCCGTAAGAACCTCCCCATTGATCCCTCTACGTTGTAACGTTTCACGTAGGGCCTTTGCCCCCCTTGCGTGAGCTTCAGGTTTCACTCCTGTATCGAGACTTGTTGACTGGTGTGATTGCCGCCAGTGGTACAAAGGCTCAGCAATGTGCGCGATCTTATCGGTCTGCTCACTCAAACGAAGAATAAAGTCGTAATCTTGAGCGCCATCGAGCGACGGTCGAGGGCCCCCTACGTTATCAATCAGGCTTTTTCGAGCCACAAGCAGATGGGTAATATAATTATGCGACAACAGAAGATCTGGAGAGAAGTCGGGCTTTAAGTGCGGCCTCCCGAAATAACCTTGAACTATTTTGTCGGTCGAATCGTGGAATGCAGTTTCGTCGGTGTACAAAATGTCGGGGCTGTCTCGCTGAATAACATCCACAACGCTTTTTAATGCCTCTGGCGCTAGCATATCGTCGTGATCCAGAAAGGCGATAAATTGCCCGTGCGCAGATTCAATGCCTACACAGGTGGCGCCGGAAATGCCGATGTTCCGCGTTAATGGGACCACTGTGATCTTCGGGTCGTCAAGCTTGTCGAGAAATTCCCTTGTTTCCAATAATTTCGATCCATCATTGACGATAACTAACTGCCAATGAGAATAGCTTTGGTTTCGAACGGAACCAACCGCATCGGCGAGCCACGATTTCGGCGTGTTGTGAACTGGCAGAATTACACTGATTAAAGGTTCGTTTGCGGCAGAAGTCTTCGTTACACTCGGAATAGTGGGCGATTGGGCGACAAGACTTGAAAGACGTTCGGTAGGAGTCGCGGATTCAGCCTGAAGCAGTTCGATTGCCGCTTTGGGCTCGGGTTTTCGAACAGCACGTGAGAGAACCCCGTTATAGACAGCCCGGCGCAAGATCTCAGCGAGTCGCCATGCTTTTGAGGATTTAAGGAGTTCTAGTTCTCTAGTTCGTTGCGCTAATTCTTGTCTCGCCACCTGAAGTTGGGCCTCAACCTGGGCCAGCGCGGCCTCCCTTTGCCAAAGGCGGTCCATACGAGCCGGACGGTCACTAACCCGAAATCCTAACTCGGGCCAGGAAAACACGAGATCCACTACCACCCTCCCAAGCCGACTGGTTAAAACCGAGCTTTTCGGCAGGACAAAAAACATCAACCTGGTCACTGAGGGTTCGGTTGGCACATCGATTAATCCGTCCCCAGCATTCTCGATGCGGCCAGCGGATTCAGATACTTGTCTATGGCCCGATAAGTCGAGAAGATCTACCCCATTTAATCCATCAGTGAAATGCAATCGAAGGGAATGCAGTCGAACTTCGGCAACTGGAGGATCAAACAAGATTGTCAATTCAGTGGGTGGCAAGTCGATAGCTGGAATCACTAACTGACAGATTGCGCGACAACCAGTGGTGCTTGCACTGAAGGGAATCGAGATTTCGTGATCCTTACTATTCGGTCCGAAACCAAGGCGAACATCGACCTTTACAGTTTCGTGATCACCGAAACGGCGATTCAACATTGTGGGGATCCCTACAACGCCGAAGCAATCCAAGGTTACCTTTCGAAAACGATCCTCAAATTCAATTAACCGAGGGGTCAACCTATCTAGCGGCCCTATGATGTCTTTAATGACTCCCCGCAAGAAGTCTCCATGAGTCGGTCCAAAGTATCGGGCTTGTACTAACCTATCTAGGGCTAGTGTGTTTCGCGAAAGGAAATAGACTAGACCGCGAATGAACGCGACATCAGCGTCAAAACTTGGGTCAATGGTAGTCCATTCCTGGTCAATTGTATCTAAGGTATCTTGACCTTCAACAACGATATTATCAGGCAAAAGATCGACCAATTTGGATGAACACCCATCAAGCTGTTCCGAGAGAAACAAGTAATATTTCTTTGTTAATAACCCAAATGCGATGTCGGGTTTGGAACTAAGTTGCAAAGCCTTCAGCATTCGTTCGGACAAAGTCTCACCAGGGCGATACGCCTCGCTTTCACAAATATGAGAAAACTCAAGATCGCTCTCAACAGTTAGCCCAGATCTGCCTCCCAGATTCAGCGGGGATTTATGCCTGCGAACAAATCTTTCCCCGCGGGGCTTTACAGTTTGAGTCCAAAACTGTTGTTTACGCGTGCCGATCGCGGAGTGAAGAAAATCTGCAGTCAAAGGAGATTCGTCATGTTGAGACGTTTCATAAAATATTTGATAGCGATCAATGTTCGAAAGTGGAAGATCTTGGTGCTTCTCGAAAGTCTGCCAAACCTTCTCTTCAGGGGGCAGGCCAGCAGTTCGAGGGCGTCCGGACTCATCGATATATTTGACAATGTGGCGCCAGGCTCCTTTTTGTTCCCGGAGAAACGCCTCTCGAATTAGAAATTGGGGTGAAGCCAGCGAAGGGAGCACCAGTACCTCCTCGCTCCTCACATGTCGAGGCGCGCCTTCCTTGATAACGCATTCCCAACCGGGATTGTCTTTCTTGGAATCAGAGGGATCAGCGACGACAACGAATCCGCCTCCCACGAGGCATTGTGTTATCAACTTATTCAGCACGACTTCTTGAAGTTCGCCACATTTACCGGAGGATCCAATCAGTATCACGTCAAAATGGGTGAAAACAGAGTCATTGCCCATCACCTGTTCTGGAAGATCATCCGAGACCGAAAAATTGGCCAAACCCTCACAAAGCAACTCTGCGGCATAGTTAACGTCAAGGTTTGAACTAGCCAGGTGGATATCATGGCCACTTTGGGCAAGATAACAGGGTACGACAGCATCTGGCCATTGCGCTACCAGTACTCGAGTGCTTTCCCTTAATCGAAAGAGGCCGCCTAGTCCGGCGTGTTCCGGGGATAAGATTCTTTGGACTTTTTGGGAAGTGTTTCCGGCAGCTAGCACTGCCGAGTAGTCCGAATAACTGGGATATAGCCGAAGCACATCCACCAAAGCGGGCCAAAATAAGGGGGGGTCGCCGTCAAGTCGTCGAGTCGGCGTTGAATCGCTAGTCACAGCCCTCCTCCGAGATCGTCAAATGGAGATCTGCCACGCCAAAATCACCTGCTTCACCAATGACCGGAAGATGAATCAAGTCGTATCGTCGATCTACAGCGACGTTATCTCGAGAAGCATCATCGAGAGCGATTCCTAGCGAGATGAAATATTGTCCAGGGATGACGGCACAAGTAAACTCAAAAACCATCGTAGTTGATTCCCCAGCTAAACGATCTTGGGCTCCGATGTGGCGCTCTCGAGTATTGGCGCCGAAGACCGTTTGACCGTCTACCGTTTTTAAGGTAAACCCGTAGATAATATTGGCAAGCGCCTCGGCAAAAAACATGTGCACGGAAAGTCGTACTTTTTCTTGTCGATCAAAAACTGCTTTCTTCTGGCCTGCGATGTTGGTTAATTGGTAATCGAAGATCACGGCTCGCTGGTCCCCCCACCGATACTCATTAGAGTTGTAGGTAGGCTGGGCTGGACAGCGATCGTTGGGTACCATTTCCGCAGCGGTTGCTAATTCAAGATCCCGCACTAGTACGCCTGTAATTGCGCTATCCGGCGGTGATCGGTCATTCGATTTCCCAGGCTCTTTGCTATCGTCGCCTACATCCGATAGACGCTTCCCAGCGGAATCTTCAAGTGACTGCATTGATGACTCTCCGGCAGCCCCAAAAAGATCCTCCAGATAGTCCTGAATAACGGTCTTCGGTAGCCCAACCGATGCGATCCTTCCAGATCTAAGGTAGATTGCTCGGGAGCAATGGGCCTGGACGAGGTCAACTGCATGAGTGACGAAGAGGATGGTCTTGCCTGCCTCCTGCATCTCCTGAAAACGCCGAAAACACTTTCGTTGAAACCTGATATCGCCAACAGCGAGGGCCTCATCGACGATGAGAATATCAGGGTCGGTATTTATTGCAGTCGCGAACGCCAAGCGGACATACATGCCGCTTGAGTAGGTACTGACCGGGTAATTGATAAACTCTCCTATGTTTGCAAACTCAACGATCTCATCGAATCGTTCATCTATTTCAGCTCTAGACACACCTAGCAATGCGGCATTGAGGTAGACATTTTCTTTGCCGGAAAATGCCGGGTTGAATCCCGCCCCGAGTTCCAACAGAGCAGCGACTCGCCCATTAACCGAAACATCACCACTCGTTGGAGTCAGTGTACCGCAGATGATCTCGAGCAAAGTAGATTTGCCCGAGCCATTAGGACCTATGATCCCAACCGTCTCCCCTTTATCGACCGAAAAACTAAGATTCTCTATTGCAGAAAATTCGGAGTGGTATTTGCGCCCTCGTATAGAAAACATTTCACGCACTCGGTCAACCGGACGGGTGTAAATTCGGTAATTCTTCACTAGTTGGCTTACCTTAATAGCGCAGTTAGAGGACATCAGCAAATCCCCGTCGCGTTTTTTGGAACCACGCCAAAGAACCCCAAGCAAAAGCGAACGCCGCAGCGGTATAAATACCAAGACCGGTCCAGTTTGGCAGTCGGCCCCAAAGCGCGAGGTCGCGAAACTGCTCAATGACAAAAGTTATTGGGTTCAGATAAAGAAAGATCTGGAATTGTTCGGGAAGTGCAGTTTTCGGGTAAAGAATGGGGGCCATGAAAAAGAGAATTGTGGTAAGAATCCCAGCAACTTGAGCAATGTCTTTTAGGAATACCGCCGTAGCTGCCACTAGCCATGTTATGCCCAGACAAACGAGGCCCAACGAAAAAAGCGGTAAGGGCAAAAAAACGATGGTCCACGGTACGGCACCATTAACAAATAAAAGGTAGATCCCAAGTACGCAGGTGCTAACCAATCCTTGGAAAAACGCGCCGATAACGGTTACCCAAGCGAGTGCTTCCAAGGGGAATACAACCTTCTTCACGTACTGTGGATTCGCAGAAATTAGGGATGACGCCTGAGTAAGGCATTCTGCAAGAATCCCATGGATCAGCATTCCTGAGAACAGGATTGCCGCAAATTCCAGGTTTCCCCCTCCTTGATCGACCCAGCGGATCTGGAGCACTGTCCCGAAGACAAAAGTGTACACAGCGAGCAGGAGCAACGGCGTGAACAAAGACCAGAAAAGCCCCAGCATTGTGCCGCGGTAGCGACCCAGGATTGCACGACGCGAAAGTTGAGCTACCACAAATCGATGTTCAACCAGGCTTGCGAATATGTAGCCGGGATCGGAGCGGCGGACCTGACTCCCTGACTGCGACGTTCGGTTTCTCATCTTATACAAGACACAGTCATCCTCCCGGGATCACTACTCTTGCGTTAACTCCCGCAGATATGCCCCATAACTGCTTTTTCCGAGATCATCAGCCAGTTTGGCTAGTTCTTCAATTCCAATATATCCCATACGGTAGGCAATTTCTTCGGGGCAGCAAATTTTCATCCCTTGTCGGGCCTCGAGTGTCTCAATAAAAACGGATGCCTGAAGCAGTGATTCGTGAGTTCCGGTATCAAGCCAGGCCGTGCCCCGGCCTAACAATTCCACACTCAGGGATCCATCCTCGAGATATCGTCGATTAAGATCGGTAATCTCAAGTTCACCCCTGGCAGATGGTTTGAGGCTTCGTGCGTACTCCGATGCACGCTCGTCATAAAAGTAAAGCCCAGTCACGGCATAACGTGAGCGAGGGTTTACGGGTTTTTCTTCCAGCGTTTCTGCTCGACCCTCGGAGTCAAAACTGACCACTCCGTATCGTTCAGGGTCGCGTACCGGATACGCGAAGACTTTCGCGCCGCGCTTTAGTGCAGAGGCTCGCTGGAGCGAATCAGAGAGTTGGTGTCCATAAAATATATTATCTCCAAGAACAAGTGCTGAGGGGTTGTTCCCAATAAACTCGGAGCCAAGAATAAAAGCCTGGGCAAGTCCGTCAGGAGACGGCTGCACCGCATAGGATAAGTTTAGCCCCCACTCGGAGCCATCTCCCAAAAGATCCTGAAACCGAGGCGTATCCTGGGGTGTCGAAATCAGCATGATTTCCCGAATCCCAGCTAACATAAGGACACTTAAAGGATAATAAATCATGGGCTTGTCATAGACAGGCAAAAGCTGCTTGGATATTACTTTTGTTACCGGAGAAAGGCGTGTGCCCGCACCTCCTGCCAAGATTAGTCCTCTCACTTTTTTGCTCCTAGTCCACGTCGTTCGCCGGCAGCGCGCAAGCCGCCAACAGCGCTTACCCAGTCTGGGTTTGCGAGATACCATTTGACCGTCTGGCGAAGGCCCGTCTCAAAACTCTGTTGTGGACGCCAACCAAGTTCCGTACGAATTCGCGATGCATCAATGGCGTAGCGAAAATCATGGCCTGGCCGGTCGGAGGTGAACTCGATCAGATCCGAATAGGGTTTCTGGCTTTGCCTTGGGCAGATCTCGTCAAGAACCTGGCAAAGCTCCTCAACGACTGCGATATTGGTTCGCTCAGAATCGCCACCAACATTGTAGGTTCGCCCTGATTCGCCCTGACTCATAATAAGGACCAGCGCCCTTGCGTGGTCGTCCACAAATAACCAGTCCCGGATATTCTCGCCCCGTCCATAAACAGGTATCGGATCTTCACAAAGCGCTCGTTGAATGATGAGAGGAATCAGCTTCTCTGGATATTGGTATGGGCCATAATTGTTTGAACAATTAGACAGCACAAAATCGACTCCGAACGTTTCACCCCACGCCCTCACGAGATGGTCAGCAGCAGCCTTAGTCGCCGAATACGGGGAGTTGGGCTGATAAGGTGAATCCTCGGTGAAAAGGCCCTGTTGTTCAAGGCTGCCATACACCTCATCAGTTGAAATATGGTGAAAACGGATTGACGTTTTCGCCCCCTCGTGGGTTTTTTGGTTAGATGCACGAACCGCCTCGAGTAGATTGTAGGTTCCCGCAATATTGGTGCTAACGAAAGCGCCCGGACCATCTATCGAACGATCGACGTGAGATTCTGCAGCCAGATGCATAATCGCATTTGGCTCATATCGAGTGATCAACTCACCCATCGAAGCGCCGTCACGGATATCCGCTTTCTCGAATACATATCCTGGGTATTTCGACTCCTCAATCAATGACTCAAGATTGCCTGCATAAGTAAGAAGATCAATATTAATGATTTTGCCATAACCATCTGCAATCAGGCGTCGAATCACAGCTGAGCCGATAAACCCAGCCCCACCTGTGACCATGACACAGGTGTTTTTCGGCGAAAGGTTGGAGGCTTGTGTCACGAAAAAGTAACTCAACAATTGGGACTTTAGTTAGCCTTCAAGGCCTGATAGCGTTGGCGCGCATAGTGCGCCACCCCGTCTTCCAAACTCGTCCAGGGCGCCGAATAACCGACTGACTGCAACTGGCTAATTGAGGCCTCGGTAAAACTCTGGTATTTGCCAGTTAATGCTTCAGGCATTGGAAAATAACTTAGCACCTTCTGGCTTTGCGCATCAGTCAACCTTAGCGGCGCGTCCCCATCGACATCGCGGCATGCATTGATCGCGACCAAGGCAACTTCGTTGAAACTTCGACTGGCGCCGGTACCGACATTGAAGATTCCGCTAATCGAGGGATTATCAAGAAAAAATAGATTCACCCGAGCGACATCTTGGACATGAACAAAATCGCGGCGCTGCTCGCCAGGGCCATACCCACCACTTCCATCAAACAGCCGAACAGCACCGTCCTCGTGGTACTGCGCGACAATATGCCACGCCACCGACGCCATCCGACTTTTATGATCCTCT
>CAUZJT010000092.1:0-10275 GCA_963580215.1 Gammaproteobacteria bacterium | reverse complement strand
GGCGTCAAACACATCGGCGCAAGGCATGGATACCACCCGAATGCGGCGGCCCTTCTCGCGCAACACTACTGCCGCGTCCATCGCCAATGTCACCTCAGAACCAGTGGCAATGATAATCGCTTCAGGTATGCCGTCACAATCGGCCAGCACATAACCACCTCGAGCAATATCCAAAATCTGCGCGGCGTCACGGGCCTGATAGGGGAGATTCTGGCGTGACAGGGCAAGGCTACTGGGGCCATTGTCGCGCTCAAGGGCACAGCGCCAGGCAATCGCAGTCTCAACCACATCGCAAGGTCGCCACACAGACATATTGGGAATCAATCGCAGGCTGGCCACGTGCTCAACGGGCTGATGGGTGGGTCCGTCCTCACCCAAACCAATGGAATCGTGGGTAAAGACAAAGATCTGGCGGATTTTCATCAGTGCTGCCATGCGCAAAGCGTTGCGCGCGTAATCAGAAAATACCAGGAACGTAGCACTGTAAGGGATCAACCCGCCATGCAGGGCAAGGCCGTTGCAAAGCGCCGCCATACCAAACTCGCGCACACCAAAATACACATAATTTCCTGATGCATCATCACTGGAAATGCCCTTGGAACCAGACCATAAGGTGAGGTTCGAACCAGCAAGATCGGCCGAACCGCCGATCAGTTCCTTTAACAACGGTCCAAAGCCATCCAAGGCCATCTGCGACGCTTTGCGGCTGGCTACTGTTTTAGCATCCGCGTTGACCGATGCAATAAACGCATCCGCCTTTTCTGTCCAGTTTGCAGGCAACACGCCAACCATGCGTCGCTCAAATTCACCAGCCAATTCAGGGTGATCGGCACGGTAGGCTTCAAACCGCCCCTGCCAATCTTTTTCCATCGCTGCACCCGATTCGGTTGCAGACCAGGCACTACGCACATCGTCAGGCACCTCGAAAGGCGCATGAGTCCAACCCAGCGCCTCGCGGGTAAGTGCAATCTCCTCGTCACCCAATGGCGCACCATGACAGGACTCTTTACCCTGCTTGTTTGGCGAGCCCCAGCCGATCACAGTACGGCAGCAGATAAGCGAGGGGCGTGCCATATCGGCCTGGGCCTCATCGATTGCCTTGGCGATCGCTTGCGGATCATGGCCATCAATAGCCTCAATGACCTGCCAGCCATAGGCGCGAAAACGCGCTGGCGTGTCATCGGTAAACCAACCTTGAACATTGCCGTCGATAGAAATGCCGTTGTCATCCCAGAAAGCTGTCAGTTTGCCCAGACCCAAGGTGCCCGCAAGAGAGCAGGCCTCATGGGAAATCCCCTCCATCAAGCACCCGTCCCCCAGAAAAACGTAAGTACGGTGATCAACGACGGCATGGCCGTCTCGGTTGAACTGTGCCGAAAGCACTTTCTCTGCCAAAGCCATGCCCACGCCATTGGTAATCCCTTGGCCCAGTGGCCCGGTAGTGGTTTCCACCCCCGGCGCGTAGCCATACTCGGGATGACCTGGCGTGCGCGAATGCAGTTGGCGAAAATTCTGCAACTCTTTAGTCGGCAGATCGTACCCGGCCAGATGCAATAAAGAATAATGCAGCATCGAGCCGTGACCATTTGACAGGATAAAACGGTCGCGATCAGCCCATTTGGGGTTGGTGGGATTGTGGCGCAGATAATCGGACCACAAGACTTCGGCGATGTCGGCCATGCCCATGGGCATGCCCGGATGGCCACTTTTGGCTTTTTGCACTGCGTCCATACTGAGTGCGCGGATCGCGTTAGCCTTGGTGCGCCGATCCACCGCTGAGGGGGCAGCTGCTGGTCCGGTATTCATGATGATGCCTCGTTTACTGTAATTTCACGCTAGAACCTTGTTTCATTTGGCAAAAATGAGACAGGCAAGGGTGGATGTCGGTTTTCACTACACCAACCCATAAGCGCGGGGCTAAGAATTCTCAGTGGCTGACTATGCCCAGACCAAACCAAAAGGTATAGCAAATATTATTGATTTGGCACATAAATATTTACTTATTTACCCCACGGTTGTTGATTCTCTCGAATCCAGGCCAACCAAAGGGTATGCAATTCGGGGTTCGTCGCCGCGACTACCGATCGCTTGGTGAACTTTCGACAATCGAGCGGATTGCCCGCAACAGTCGTAAATTCCCCCCCGGCCTCTCTCAGGATAAGGCTGCCCGCGGCGTAATCCCACATCCGCTGGCCCCCATGCAGATAGAGCTGCAGACGACCCGCCGCGAGCCAGCACCACTCCAACACACACGACCCTAGATTGCGCTGGGAACGGTAAGGTGGGTAACGCACCAGGCGATCTGCAAGCCCGGACACCAGCCGCTTGTAGTCGACGTTAGCGACACAATCGCGAAGAGCAAACTCCACCGAAGGTGTTCTTAAGGGCTCGTCGCCCAGATACGCGCCGCCCCCGGCGCTGGCGCTGAAGCATTCCCCCCTGACCGGATCAAACACGACTCCCAGGTGAGGCTCACCATCAATAACCAAAGCCAACGAGACTCCATAAAAGGGGAACCCCATGGCGAAATTCGTGGTGCCATCCAGTGGATCCAGGGTCCAAAAACCACGCTGTTCGCCATCAACGATACGCGCCTGCTCGTCATGGTCCATCTCCTCGCCCATAAACAAGTATTGTGGCCAACGCGCCTCTAGCTGGGCTGAGATAAGTGCCTGCATCTCGTGATCAAGCGCTGTGACAATGCTGCCATCGGCCTTAGATTTGGCTGGATGCAGGCAAATCTCTGACAAACCCGCCTTGTTCGCAGCCTCAATGACTATCTGACGCAAAGCGGCAAGTTCAGGCAGGCCACTCATGAGGGGTGTCGGTGCCAGCCCCAAGGGCGATAATTCAACGGCTTAAAACTCCAGGAGGGCCTGGCAACTGAGGAATGCTCGAGAAAGCTTAAAGACGGGGGCATTGAGGAGTGGTTCCGGATGCAGATTCTATTCCTGTCAGTGGGGAAAACAAACCTTTTCCTTCTCCCTTTTGACCACCAGACGCTGACCTGGTGCAACCGAACGGTTACAATTAACCCAATAATGTTATAGCACTGTACACGCGCACCCCACCGACCCCTGTCTTTTTTGATCGACCCCGACCAAACGAAGCTCCTTTGACGATCAATAGTACTTTTTTTTCTGCCCCTGTTGCACAGGCACGACGAGTCCGGCGCAGTTTGGCGCTCTCTTTCGTCATCCATGCCACCCTTATCACTGGTATCGGGTTTGCGGTTACCGTCCCTGCGCTTCAACCAGTGGCGTCACTCACCGTGGAAGTTACACTCGCGCCCACCTCAAAGAGGTCCCCCAATGCTAACGCTTTACGGGAGACCTCCACGCACCTGCCTGATTCATTAAGTCAAAACCGCTTAAACAGCGCTTTGGCAACGCTTTCTACGGACCTGGCGACGCCAGCGGAGAGTAGGCTCAGTGCCCGGCTTTCTTCAGAAAAAGATGTTGTACCAAGTTCAACCCACGAGGCCAACGAGGTGCAACACCTGCTGGTAAAGCGCTACCGCGAGGAGATCGATGTCCTTCAAAAAGGGGTCAAGACTCTGGAGCGAGAGACTTTTATTAACGCCACAACCGATCAGGATGAATACAGCGCCTATATGGCTCGCTGGCGCAAACACGTTGAGGTTGTGGGTAACCGCCACGCTACGGATCAACCAGAACTGCGCAAACAAAGCGGCGCGGTACTGCTGGTGGTTAGTCTAACGGCCGATGGCTCAGTACAATCAGTCAAACTCCTGAATTCCTCAGGCCAGAACACGCTGGACCAGGCTGCCCAGGAAATTGCCCGCCTTGCAGCGCCCTACGAGGCCTTCCCCGCATCCATCCAGGCGAAAACTGATGTACTGCATATCACACGCACCTGGCAATTCACGCCAGCCGGCACAAGCGTGACGCGTTGAGCATGGCTTCGCAAAGTGATTTCCCCTCGCTGGCCAACCATTTCCTGGTAGCCATGCCCGAATTACAGGATCCAAACTTCAGCCAAACTGTAACGCTGATCTGCCAGCACGACGAGAATGGGGCGCTGGGTGTGGTGATCAATCGACCATTGGATAATCTGGTGATCAACGACGTATTGAGTCAGTTTGATCTTAAGCCGCCCATGGACAGCCCTACTGGGCTTCACGCAGTGTACGCCGGCGGCCCGGTGCATAACGAACTGGGTCTGGTACTGCACGAAGGCAAAGGTGACTGGCAATCAACCCTGATAGTTGGTAATGACATGGGGCTAACCTCATCACGCGACGTGCTCGAATCAATTGCCAATGCTTCAGGCCCGCAAAATCTACTCTTAAGTCTGGGCTATGCCGGATGGGGCTCGGGTCAATTGGAAAATGAGATCCAGCAGAACTCCTGGCTTACAATCGAGGCTGACCCTGAAATCATTTTTCATACCTCAGTGCATGAGCGCTGGCACAAAGCAGCGCAGACGATTGGCGTAGACATTACCCAGATTGGATCTGGCGTCGGTCACGCATGAGCACTACTTTTCTTGGTTTTGATTTCGGCACTCGACGCATTGGCGTCGCTGTGGGGCAGAACCTGACCGGCACCGCTCAAGGAATTGATACCATTAACAATTCCGGTGCGAAGGGTCCCTGGCCAGCGATTGCAATGCTGGTGAAAGAATGGCAACCCGATGCCCTGGTGGTAGGCCTACCGCTAGCTAAAGATGGCAACGAGACTAATCTTGCTAAGCTGGCGCGCGCTTTCGGACAAGAACTTAGCGAATATTGTGATCTGCCTGTGCAATTTATTGATGAAACCCTGACCTCCCGAGCTGCAGAAACTCTGGTTTCAGATGCCACAGCTCCGGGCAAACGCATAATCGGCAAGCGCCAAACACTGCGCGACCAGATTGCAGCTGAACTCATTTTGCAAACTTACTTAAACGCGCGCGCCTACAAACCTGATGTTGCCTGAAACACCAAGCCCTCCTTTTAGGAGCATCCAGGTGGACGACACGGGATGCCTGACACATTTTCTGACCATTGAAGGGCTTAGCCGGGAACAGCTGATCGGTATACTGGATACCGCAAAGAAGTTTGTCCCGTCCTCCGGGGACTCTCCAAACAAGTCGTCTGCACTACTAGCAGGCCACACGGTGGTTAATCTTTTTTTTGAGGACAGCACCCGCACTCGCACCACTTTTGAGATCGCCGGCAAACGCCTGGGTGCTGAAGTCATCAGTCTTAATACTGCGCGACTATCAACGCACAAGGGCGAATCCGTTCTTGATACGGTTCGTACACTGGAGGCAATGGATACTAATATTTTTGTGGTACGCGACAGTGCCAGTGGAACCGCTCACCTGATCGCAAAGCATGTTCCTGCCGATGTCCATATTATCAACGCGGGGGATGGGCGGCACGCCCACCCGACTCAAGCCATGCTGGATATGTTCACTATCCGCGAGCATAAGGGTGATATTTCCAAACTGCGCTTCGCGATCATCGGCGATATCCTGCACTCGCGTGTTGCGCGATCACAAATTCACGCCCTGAACACTCTGGGAGCCAAAGAAGTACGCGTGATCGCACCAGCCACTTTGTTACCCACCGAGATAGAAAGTCTTGGCGTAAGCGCTCTAACCGACTTGGATACCGGCTTAGAGAATATCGATGTCGTCATGATGCTGCGTTTGCAGCTTGAGCGCATGGAAGGGCAACTGATTCCCAGTACACAGGAATACTTTCGCTGCTATGGGATGACGATGGAGAGGCTGAACCGTGCTGCACCCGAGGCTGTGGTGATGCACCCAGGGCCAATGAACCGAGGCCTTGAGATCGCCTCCGATGTAGCCGACAGTGAACGATCGCTGATTCTCTCACAGGTAACCAACGGTATTGCCGTGCGCATGGCCATCATGGCACAACTGGTACAGGGTGGCCTAAAAGGCGGTCGACAATGAAAATTCACATCCGTGGTGGGCGCGTAATTGACCCGGCCAACAACATCGACCAGGTGCGTGATCTTTTTATTGATGACAGTCGGATCGTTGGCCCGCACCTTGCTGGGAGCGATTTCACAGCCGATCAGACAATCGATGCGACTGGCAAGATCGTTTGTCCCGGACTTGTCGATCTGCAGGCGCGCCTGCGTGAACCTGGTGAGGAACATAAAGCGACTATGCAAAGCGAGCTTAGTGCTGCTGTCGCCGGCGGTGTCACCAGCGTCTGTGTACCGCCAGATACAAACCCGGTAATCGATACCCCCGCAATGGTGCATATGGTGCGCCAGCGCGGCCGACGGATTGAAAAAGCACGAGTCTATCCACTGGGTGCGCTCACCATCGGCCTTAAGGGAGAGCAACTCACTGACATGGCCACTTTGCGCGACGCTGGCTGCACTGCGCTCAGCAACGTCGATCACAGCATAGACAACACCCTGGTGATGCGCCGTGCCATGCAATACGCCAGCACTTTCGACCTAACGGTATTTCTCACAGCACTCGACCCTTGGCTGAAAGGTAACGGATGTGTTCACGAAGGCGAAGTCAGCACGCGCTTGGGCCTGCCTGCGATACCTGCAGCTGCCGAGGTCGTCGCACTGGCACGAGAGCTTGCACTGATCGAAACCACTGGCACGCGTGGCTATATCACTCAGTTATCCTGTGCGCGATCGGTAAGCAAAATCGGTGAGGCAAAAGCCCGCGGGCTCAGCGTTACGGCTGGTGTCTCCGCTCATCATCTGCACTTAAGTGAAAAGGACATCGGGGAATTTGATACCCGTTGTCATGTGATCCCGCCACTACGCGGTTCAGTCGATCGCGACGCTCTGCGTGAGGGGCTTGCCAGTGGAATTCTTGATGTGATCTGCTCTGATCACCAACCGCATGGGCTGGATGCCAAACTAGCACCTTTCAGCGAATCCGCCCCGGGAATTGCAGGTCTGGAAACGCTATTGTCATTGACGCTCAAACTGGTCAATGAGGACGTCCTATCATTATCCGATGCGCTTGCCAAAGTGACCGCCAATCCAGCACGAATCCTCGGCATCAATATTGGCCAACTGGGGGCCGGAACACCTGCGGATATATGCGTGTTCGATCCCACTTCCTCGTGGCAGGTGAATGCGGCACAACTATGCAGCAACGGAAGCAACACGCCTTTCGACCAGCAATCACTGCCTGGCATTGTCGAGACCACCCTGGTTGCTGGTGAAGTCAGGTTCTCCCGACGCTGATCAGAACTCCACCTGCTCAAAGGTTGAGCCAAGGTCTTTTTGCCCCTTTGCCGCCTTGCCTTCGAGCTTGATCTTAAGGCGCAGATTGTTTTCGGAATCTGCACTACGCATCGCATCCTCATAACTGATCAAGTCTTTTTCAAAAAGATCGAACAATGATTGGTCAAAGCTAATCATCCCTTCATCGACCGACTTTTCCACAGCATCCCGGATATTATCGATCTGCCCTTTAAGAATAAGATCGCTGACTAGAGGAGAATTCAGCATGACTTCGATCGCCGGTACAAACCCACCGCCAGTAACTCTAGGCACCAGACGCTGCGAGATAATCGCTTTCAAATTCATGGATAAATCCATATACAAGTGATCACGGCCTTCATCCGGATAGAGATTAATGATCCGCTCCAATGCCTGATAGGTATTGTTGGCGTGTAAAGTCGCAAGGCACAAATGACCTGTCTCGGCAAAGACGATCGCACTTTTGATAGTCTCAGGGGTGCGTATCTCTCCAATTTGGATCACATCTGGCGCCTGTCGCATCGCGTTTTCCAATGCCGACCGATAGGACATGGTATCCACCCCAACCTCACGCTGAGTCACAATGCATCGATCATGCGCGTGCACAAACTCGATGGGATCTTCAACCGTGACAATATGCCCGCGGGTGTGATGATTACGATACCCGACCATGGCAGCCTGGGTAGAGCTTTTTCCAGCGCCGGTACCGCCGACAACGAGCACGAGCCCACGGCGGGCCATGGCTATCTTCTCCAGAATAGCCGATGGCAGATTCAACTCCTCAAATGTGGGGATATGCGCGCTGATACGCCTTACCACCATGCCAACTTGGCCTTGCTGGCGGAACACGTTGACGCGAAAACGACCTAAGCCTTCTGGATTTACCGCAAAGTTGGCCTCCTTATCAGACTCAAATTGCTGACGCTGGGCCTCACTCATCAGCGAATTGACGAGCTGTTGCGAACTCTCAGGGGTTAAAACATCGGTCTTTACCGGAAACACTTGGCCATCGACTTTAAGGCTGGGTGGCGCCCCAACGGTGATAAATAGATCTGATGCGCTCTTGCTGGTCATCAACTTGAAAAGATCCAACACTTGCATTTGCCTTACTCGAATTTTGACTGATCTACCGCCAGCGTTCGAGCCGTTTCGCGGGTAACCAGATGACGACTGACAAGATCATCTAAAGACTGGTCCATCGTCACCATGCCCGCGTCGCGGCCCGTTTGTATCATGCCGTAGATCTGAGGGACTTTAGCTTCACGGATGAGATTACGGATCGCAGGCGTGCCGATCATGATCTCGTATGCTGCTACCCGCCCACCCTCAGGCTTTTTTAAAAGTCGCTGAGCGATCACGCCCTCGAGAGACTCGGATAACATCGCGCGCACCATTTCTTTTTCACCAGCCGGAAACACATCGATAATGCGGTCAATGGTCTTGGCTGCCGAGGAGGTATGTAAAGTGCCAAAAACCAGATGGCCTGTCTCCGCTGCAGTCAACGCCAAACTAATGGTCTCCTGATCCCGCATCTCACCCACCAGAACCACATCAGGATCTTCACGAAGCGCGGAACGCAGCGCATTGTTAAAACTTTGCGTATGCCGACCCACCTCACGTTGGTTAATCAAGCAGTTATGGCTCTGATGGACAAACTCAATCGGATCTTCAATGGTCAGAATATGCCCTTTCTTAGAGTGGTTAACGTAATCGACCATTGCAGCTAACGTCGTTGATTTACCAGAACCCGTTGGGCCGGTGACTAACACTAAACCGCGATGTTTTTCTGACAGCGTCCGAAATATCGGTGGCGCATTGATATCCTCGAGCGAGAGGACCTCAGTAGGAATTGTCCGAAAAGCGGCGGCAGGCCCGCGGGCCTGGTTATAAGCGTTAACTCTAAAGCGCGCAACGCTGGCAATCTCGAACGCAAAATCGGCCTCCAAACGCTCCTCAAACTCCTTGCGCTGGCTGTCGACCATAATGTCGTAGATCATGTCGTGCACAACATTTGAATTCAGCGGGTCCACCTTGATGCGCCGCATCTCGCCATCGATCCGAATCAGCGGCGGCAGGCCCGAGCTGATATGGATATCGGAAGCGCCATTCTTAACGGCAAAAGCTAAAAGTTCAGACAAGTCCATGGAAAAAGATCAATGAAAATCCAATTGCGGGTAATTATCAACCGCCTGTCAGTATAATGCCAACCAACTTATTTCCGTGTTGGTTTACAGGCTTTGGATGCTTGGGATGCTGTTATTCACCGGCATTGATTTTGGCACCTAAAATGGCTCGGCAAATAAATCAAGTGATCCCGGGGGTGTTGCTTTTATACCAATGGATACCAATTCACAAGAAAATGAAAATGATCACTGTGGTCAAGAATGCGGCGAGAGTCGCGAAAGCTACAAACATTAAGTTGAACAACTAACTTTCCACTGAAGATCGCGATGCAAGACGTGTTTAAGTCTGATTCAAGTTCACAAGGTAATCTTGTGTCTCGCTACCAGGGGCTACTTCGGCGCCTGCGAGCCGCAGAGAAGCGTTTTGATCGACCCGATAACAGTGTATGCCTGGTAGCGGTCAGCAAAACTTACCCGGCCCGAGATATTCGTACTGTAGCCCAAGAGGGGCAACAAGACTTCGGTGAAAATCAGGTGCGAGACGCTCTAGCCAAGTTTCCAGAACTAAAGGATTTGAATCGCACCTGGCATTTTATTGGCCCAATCCAGAGTAACAAATGCCGTGATATCGCTCAGAATTTCGACTGGATTCACAGCGTTGAGCGGCTCAAAATTGCACGACGCCTGTCTGAACTGAGGCCAGTGGAAATGGAGCCTCTCAATATCCTGCTTCAGGTCAACTTACAAAATGAAGCCACAAAAGCGGGTATCTCGCCGGACTCAGTTAGCGAGTTGGCCGCCACTGTTTTGGAACTACCCAATATTCGCTTGCGCGGCCTGATGGCGATTCCCGCACCCGAAAACGATTTCGATCGGCAACGGTCAATCTTTAGCCACCTGCGGGAGCTTCAGCAAAGAACCAGTCAGCAATT
>CAUZJT010000091.1:0-10479 GCA_963580215.1 Gammaproteobacteria bacterium | reverse complement strand
GGGATCGAACATTCTTTTGGGATCATTGGCTCTGCCATGATGCCGATATCAGATCTTTTTCCAGCGGCTGGTATTAAGTTCTGGGATTGCGCCCATGAGTGTAATGCGGGAATGAGCGCCGACGGCTATTCGCGCGTGACCGGCAAAATGAGCATGGCCATTGGTCAGAACGGGCCGGGCATTACTAACTTCGTCACACCAGTCATGACCGCTTACTGGAACCACACTCCGTTACTGCTGGTGACCCCCCAGGCTGCGAACAAAACCATAGGCCAGGGTGGCTTCCAGGAAGTAAAGCAGATGGCCATATTCCAGGACTTGGTCTGCTACCAGGAAGAGGTTCGTGACCCAGCCCGGATCGCTGAAGTGCTCAACCGTGTTATCGAAAAAGCCCGAAGAGGTTCGGCGCCAGCGCAAATCAATGTGCCACGCGATTACTGGACCCAGGTTATAGATATTGAACTGCCCCAAGTTATTGAGGTAGAGCGCTCTCCCGGCGGCGAGCATGCTATTGCCAAGGCTGCGGCACTTCTATCCGACGCCAGTTTCCCGGTCATTCTCAATGGGGCCGGTGCCGTGCTAAGCGGCGCGATCGAAACGTCCGTAGCCCTCGCCGAAAGACTGGGTGCGCCGGTGTGCTGCAACTACCAACACAACGATGCCTTTCCTGGTTCACACCCCCTGGCTGCCGGACCGCTGGGCTACAACGGCTCCAAAGCTGCAATGGAGCTTATTTCCAGGGCTGACGTCGTCCTGGCGCTGGGTACGCGCCTGAATCCCTTCTCAACCCTACCCGGTTACGGAATTGATTATTGGCCTAAAGATGCACGCCTGATACAGGTAGATATCAACGCTGATCGCATTGGCTTAACCAAGAAAGTAGATGTGGCTATCCAAGGTGATGCCCGACGAGTCGCTGAACAGTTGCTTACGCAACTCAGCGTCAATGCAGGCGACCAAGGCCGCGCCCAAAGGGCGGATCTGATCGCCAAGTGCAAGTCCGACTGGGCGTCAGAACTTGCCGACATGGATCACGAAGAAGATGATCCCGGCACTACCTGGAACCAACGCTCGCGGGACGACAAACCTGAGCGCATGTCACCTCGCCAGGCATGGCGTGCCATTATGAAAGCCCTGCCCCGTGAAGCCATTATCTCTTCGGATATTGGTAACAACTGTGCCATCGGCAACGCATACCCGAGTTTCGAGCAAGGCCGCAAATATCTTGCTCCCGGCCTATTTGGCCCATGCGGTTACGGCTTTCCCTCAATCCTCGGCGCCAAGATCGGCTGCCCCGATGTTCCTGTGGTTGGTTTTGCTGGGGATGGAGCTTTCGGGATCTCCATGAACGAGATGACTGCGTGCGGACGTAACGAGTGGCCACCGATCACCATGATCATATTCCGTAATTACCAGTGGGGTGCTGAGAAGCGAAACACCACATTATGGTATCAGGACAATTTCGTTGGCACAGAACTCAACGTAGGTGTGGAATACGCCAAGATAGCCCAAGCCTGTGGGGTTAAGGGTGTTAAAACTGAGACCATGGAAGAGCTCACAGCTGCGCTCAATACTGCTATCAGCGAGCAGATGAACAGCAATATCACGACCTTTATCGAGGTGGTTCTCAACCAGGAGTTGGGCGAACCCTTCCGCCGGGATGCAATGAAGGCACCGGTAGCAGTTGCAGGTATTGACCGTGCCGACATGCGCTCGCAATAGAACACCCCATGGGCGATTGTGAAAATTGCAACTCGCCTAGGGGTCAAAGTGAGTGCGTTATTGTCTGGCGGCTGTACAAAAAATCTAGTTGGGCACTATTAGGTGTCATGCTCTAATTAACCGGGAGGTTTCTTAATGTTAATCGGCGTACCCAAGGAAATTAAAAACCACGAATACCGGGTTGGCATGGCACCGGCCAGCGTGCGTGAAGCCGTGGCCCATGGCCACCAGGTCATGGTACAGGCCAACGCCGGAGAAGGTATCAGCGCAAGCGATGACGAGTATCGAGCAGTAGGTGCACAAATTGTTGATGATCCGCAACAAATTTTTGCCAGCGCAGAAATGATCGTTAAAGTGAAAGAGCCACAGGCTAACGAGCGCGCCATGCTACGCCCAGGCCAGATTCTCTTTACCTATCTGCACCTGGCGCCAGATCCGGAGCAGACTCGTGACTTAGTCGACAGCGGTGCGACCTGTATCGCCTACGAGACCGTCACGTCGCCTCGCGGTGGCCTGCCTCTGCTTGCGCCCATGTCCAAGGTGGCCGGCCGCATGGCTATACAGGCCGGCGCCTATTGCCTGGAGCATCCCCACGGCGGCCTGGGCATGCTGCTCGGGGGAGTGCCGGGCGTGGACCCGGCCAAAGTGGTGATTCTGGGCGCCGGTGTGGTCGGCACGCACGCCACGCATATTGCAGTCGGCATGGGTGCAGATGTCTGGGTGGTCGATCGAAGCCCCGAGGTCATTGAAACGCACTGGCAACAGTTTGGTCGCTCAACCAATACAGTATTCTCAACCCGTGACGCGCTCGAGCGTCATGTGCTCGAGGCCGACCTGGTCATCGGTGGCGTTCTGATTCCAGGCGCAGCAGCCCCCAAACTGGTCACAGCCGAGATGGTTCAAGCCATGAAGCCGGGCGCCGTCATCGTTGATGTGGCTATCGACCAGGGCGGCTGCTGTGAAACCTCCCGGCCGACGACTCATGCCGATCCGACTTATCTGGTCGATAAAGTGGTGCATTATTGCGTCGCCAACATGCCGGGCGGTGTACCGCGCACCTCGACCTACGCGCTCAATAACGTCACGTTGCCTCATGTGCTGATGCTGGCGGACAAAGGCTACCAACAGGCTCTCAGGGAGGATCGTCATTTGCGCAATGGCCTCAACGTGCATGAAGGCAAAATCACCTGCGAAGAAGTAGCGCGGGATCTGGGTTATGAGTATGTCGACCCGGAAACTGCCTTAGGCTGATCGGGTATTGCCCCGGGGTCCGATAGAGCCCGGGGATTCAGTCAGGTGGCATTAACCTGATATTGAACCCTCGCAATATCATCAATCAATGGCATGAAGCGCTCCGCGAATGCCAAATGACGCGGGTGATCACGATAATCTCGCCAATCATCGAGGCCTATAAAGTCGATAACCAACGCGTAGTTCCAAGCGTCTTCGAGCAACTGGAGGTCTGAACCAAATTCAAATCGGCGAATTCCAGGAACTACATCCGCCAATTCCTTAAAGCCCTTACCCATAAGGTCGATATCACTACTGCTGGCCGTTGGTTTAAATCGAATTAAAGTGATTTGTCTGATCATGGATACTTTCCGATTAGGCGTTTGGGGACCGAGTCTTTAACCACAATAGTCAGTTATTTATTAAATCTGCACACTTCTCGCCGACCATGATTGATGGCATGTTAGTGTTTGAAGAGACGAGATGTGGAAATACTGACGCGTCTGCTACCCGCAGGCCCGATACTCCATAAACTCTGAGCTCCGGATCGACAACGGATAGATCATCTTGCCCCATCTTGCAGGTCCCGACAGGATGCCAACAGGTATTGCCGCATTGCCGGGCATAGTCAAGCAACGCCGAGTAGCCATTCAGATGTGGGCCCGGTCGTACCTCTCGCTTAGCAAGTTTTCCAAATGCGCTTTGCGCAGCTAATTCACGACACATTTCAAGGCCTGTCACCGCAGCTTGTTGGTCTATTTCGGACTGCAAATAGTTAGCCTGAATTACCGGTGGGTCTGAAGGATCTAATGATCTGACATGGACAGATCCACGGGATTGAGGATGCAACTGAAACGCAGTCAGACCGAAGCCCGAGAAAGCATCTACACCAAGACCCTTGGCCATTGCGAATCGATCTTTTCCGCTGACATGGGCTACACCCAGTTTGATATCAGGAGTTGCCAAATTTTCGCTGCTTTTTACGTGGGCGAAGCAGGTTATGGTAGGCGTCGACATCAGACCGCGACGAAACAAAAAGTATTGCAGGCCGGAACGCATGGCCCGCGTGCGGCTATTTAGTAGATCATTTACCGTAATCGGCTGAGTACATTCATAAGTGGTACGCACATTAAGGTGATCCTGTAAATTAGAACCCACGCCGGGGACGTCACACACGACCGACATGCCTTTGCTTTCTAGCAATACAGCATCACCAATTCCGGATCTTTCTAAAATCATCGGAGAGCAGATTGCACCAGCGCTGAGAATGATTTCGCTCTCGGCGAAGACTTCACAACTTTTAGCAGGATGACGGCCCTTAACGCCTTTGAGATACTTCACCCCCACGGCCCGACCATCTTTCATCAATAATCGGTCGACCAAGGCTTGTGTCTCGATGAAGAGATTAGGTCTTCGATTCGCATCTCTAAGGTAGCCCACCTCGGTACTGCACCTCAGGGCGTTAATCTGTGACATTTGCGGGTAATGTGCGCCTTCTAGATCAGCACCGTTATAGTCAGAAGCAATCGGTACACCGATATCTACACAGGCCTCCATAAACGCTTCTGAAAGCGCATCTTTATGCGCGATATCCATCACATTGATTGGTCCATGCCTCCCTCTTAATTGGCTGTCGCCCCCTTTATAATTCTCGATTCGCCGGAATATCGGGAGCACATCCTCATAGCCCCAGCCAGGACAATTGGAGTCGCGCCACAAGTCGTAGTTTAATTTTCCGCCCCGAGTGACAACCATACCGTTGATACTGCTTGATCCACCTAAAATGCGGCCGCGGGGCCAATACAAACGCTTACCCTGCATACCATTTTCTGGCTCAGTAAAAAAAGGCCAGAGGATAGATTCGTCAGCAAGAAGTTGGCCTAAACCTAACGGCACACGCAGCCAATTTTGTGCAGACTTGGATTTCAAACCAAGGACAAACGCCGCACCCTGAGAAAGAAAACGAACCGACTCAAAACTTCGGGCCGGGTCGCCGCCCGCCTCCAAAAGCAAAACACTGCGATGCGGGTCCTCGCTTAGACGAGCCGCAAGCGCGGCGCCTGCAGAGCCCGCCCCAATAACGATGAAGTCGTAGTGTCTATCGGTCACAAGTAATCTATGAACGCGGGTTTATCAGTCAGCGAGCATTTCGAAATGACTCACCCAACATTTCGCGAATCTGAGGGACGGTTGATGGAACAGGATTTGTGGATCTCGCTGCATCTGTGTAGGCCTTCTCAGCTATTGAATCGAGTTTCTCTTCAGGTACCTGGATCGCCTCCAGACCACGAGGGATCTCCAGCGCGTCCAGGAGGTCGACTATCGTGGCGAAAAACGACTCATAATCCCCAGACGACAACCCCATCGCTCGACTCATCATCGGTATTTTTTCACCAAGCGCCTCACGATTATAGGCCAGTACCGGGGGCAACAAGACTGCATTGGTAAGGCCATGATGAGTATCACAAACAGCACCCACCATATGGCTCATCGCGTGCACCAGCCCCAATCCTTTAAGAAAAGATACGCCTGCAAGGCACGATCCAACCAGCATCGCACCGCGCGCTTCAAGATTATCGCCTTCCTCCACCGCTGTCGGCAATGAGGTACTGATCAGCCTTATTGCCTCAAGTGCAAGACCATCACACAAGGGATGCCAATCTGGAACTGAAAATGCTTCAATAGCGTGCACTAGAGCATCGCACCCCGTCCAGGCTGTTAGGTTTCGGGGCAATCCTAGCGTTAGTTCGGGGTCCAGAATAGCCAGACGTGGTTTCTGCTGAGCGTGCCAGATACAACGTTTAATGCCCTTTGAAATATCAGTCACCATGGCGGTGCTCTCAGTTTCAGCTCCCGTACCTGCTGTGGTGGGTACAGTTATGAGCGGCAGAAACGCCTCTGATCCGACCTGAGGAGCCTCTGGTTGATCGTAGTCAAGGTCCCATAAATCCACCTTATTGCGACCCACGAGACTGATGGCCTTGCCGGCATCCATACCACTGCCACCGCCAATCGCGATCACACCATCGTATTTACCCTCCAGTAGAGCCTGCTTACCTCGCGCGACATCTTCATCGGTTGGGTTTGGTGAGACATCACTAAATACCCCAATACCGATACCTGCTGAAGTACAAATCTTCTGGGCAATTTCTATAAACGGCAAGCCACTGCTACCGCGATCAGTCACGATGAGCCCGTTTTTTATTCCAAGTTCTTGGCACGCTGTCCCGAGCTCGGACAATCTTCCCGGGCCATATCGAATTGGAACAGGGAATGTCCAATCAGCGGGGGTCAGAAAGTTTGACATTTGCACTCCTAAGTTTCGGAAAGGTTACGCCGCACTTGGACTTCGTTATTCCGACTCGCTGCCCCGTTTTTCCTCAAACTTATAGTCATGCGTTGCAACCGGAAACCAATGTGGAAAATGATCCAACAAGCCGAGTAATTCTGTCACTACCTGGACGTCACCCGCAACACTCTCGACAAGGTCGAGCAACTGATCAATAGTCAAAGGCTCCAGACTCATCTGTCCGATTACTGCGCGCGTTAGGGTAACCGTCGCATCCGACTCGATAGAAATACCATCTCTATGATTTAGCACGCAGTTACATAGTTGGCTGTGCGATTGCTCCCCACTATCGCTCAGAATCCAGTTTATGGTAAATGCCTGATTCACTGCACGTGTTGCATTCAGTCGAATGCTTAAAGCATCGAGCATATGTAGCACACTCATACTTCGCGTAACATCCCGCAGCACTCGATGTAATTTTGGCACCTCGGGAAGACCTTGGGTTAGCTCCATTGCTGCAGAAAGATAAGCATTGCGCCAGGTAGCATTCTCCGCTCCATAACCCAGTTGAGTATGGGCCGCGGCAGCGAGTTCCCGGGCTGGTGTGTTTTCTGGATATACCCACAACACCTGATTGAGAATATGGACAATCCAGCGGTAGTTTCCCTGCTCAAACTCATCTCGCGCCTTTTCAATAACAATATCGACACCCCCCATATACTCAAGTGTCTTTTTTGCAAGTGCCCGTGGCGGCAGCTCATCCAGGGTCGAGGGGTTGCCGTCATACCACCCCAGATAGTAGGCATATATACCTCGGACGTTGTGCTTTAGGGTGCCGTAGTAGCCTCTGAGATGCCATAAGCGCGCAAGGCTTGGCGGGAATTCAATTTGGTCGGCGATCTCAGCTGGAACATAGCCGAAGTTCATCAGGCGCAAAGTCTGATCATGCATAAACTTAATGCCATCGCGCTGCTGACTTAGGAAGGTTTTCACTTCATCAGCACCAAATACCGGCCAATTGTGTCCGCTAATAAGGAATTCTGTTTCTTCAAACTTCAATGACCGCGCTACAGAATCCGCCCACTGAAGGGCGTCGCGTGGGAAAGCCCCACGAATCGTATAAATGTTATGCATACACATATAACAGTTATCAGCGACATGTAATGTTTTGAGTTGGGGAAAATAACAGTGCATCCCTGTCGGGGCTTCTCCCGGGGCATACATAAATTCCACCTCAACCCCATCTATCAATAATGTGGCACCGTCCTGACCGATGACATCTGTAGGCGCGATGTAGGTCACCTGTCCGCCCTCAATTGCCTGACCCAAACCATCGTCAACTAAACCTGTCGCACTGATCGGCAGATTTTCTCCATACATATAAGCGTTTCTGGATGGAGTTCCCTCAGCGGCCAGTCCGTGCTCCTTCAGCACCCATTCGACAAAACCTTCTGAGGCAAAAACCCGAATCTGCCCACTTTCAACCTGCTCATCCGAGATCATCCCTTTGACCCCGCCAAAATGGTCCGAGTGAGTATGAGAGTAGATCATGGCGACAATGGGTTTTTCCCCGACGTGTTCATACAACAGGTTCAATGCATGCGTCGCCACTTCCGCTGTAGTCAGCGGGTCTATCACGATATAGCCGTTGTCGCTTTCAACAAAAGTGACGTTGGCAAGCGATTCACCACGCACCTGATAGACGTTATCGGTCACTTTGAACAGCCCACGGAAATTATTCAAAAGCGCGTGTCGCCAAAGACTGGGGTGCACGGTGAGCGGGGGATCACCGTACAGAAAATCTTCAAAGGCTTTGTGATGCCATACGATGTTGCCTTGTGAATCATAAACTGCCGCGTCATCAGGCCGATGAATCAGCCCACGTGAGGCGAAATCAAAGTCCTGCCTATTTGCCCAGTCAAAAGTCGCGTCACAACCTGCTTTCTCCTGAGCCTGCTTTGTGATCTGGGTTGGCGTTACGGGCTGATTCACTTTCTTTCCTTGGCTAAATAGAATATGACCGCTGACGGTGCGTCAAAACGGATTAATTTGTAATGGGTTTGTATGCAAAGAAATGCGTAGGTCGCAAAAATCCATTATCTATGTTCAAATTTCATATCATGGACATGCTCTAAATTCCGTTCAGGGTGATGTTTCAGCGGCACGACCGATTGATGTTCTTGTTTAGAAGAAACCACGCGCTTATCCATTTCGTACTGGTAACACTTGAATTGAGATTTACTTTTCACGCGGTTTTTTCGCCCGCAAACGTCGCCCTATGCATAACCCGCCGAAAACCAGATTTATGAAATCGCGCAGCAAAATCATCATCGACAGGACTATGTAGAGTTACACGATTATCCCAAACTACAAGGGTGTTTTTTTGCCACCTGATCCGGCACGTTATTTCTGAGCGAATGGAGTGTTGGAATAAATATTCCAACAAAGGTCGGCTTTCCTCATGTGTCATTCCTTTAAAATGAGTCGTGTAGCCCTCATTGACAAAAAGAGCTTTTTTCTGAGTATCTGGGTGGACCCTTACAACTGGGTGAACCGATACTATTCGCTCGGCCTTTTTCGCTCGCATACCCTGAAATTGGTCAGAGAATCGCTCTACTTCGCCGCTATCATGGATTGCTTGTAGCGGATCCAAAAGGCGTTTCATTCCACCAGATAACGTTTCATAGGCTAGATACATATTTGAAAAAAGTGTATCCCCGCCTTGGGGTGGCACCTCTTTAGCCAATAGCGCCGCTCCTGTTGATGGCTGAGGAAGAAACGTAACATCAGCATGCCAGTCCCCTCCCCAATTCTTTACCTCCCATGGTTCTTTGACAATTTCTGTAATTTCCGGGACTCCGTTCACGCTCTCAACAAACGGATGAGGTTCAAGCCTAAAGAAGCGCGATGCAAAATCTTTATGCTGGTTCGGGGAAATATTTTGATCTCGAAATATAATTACAAGGTGCTTAAGGAGGGCATGGCTGATTTTTTCAAAGGTTTCGTCAGGGATGGGTTTTCCTAAATCTATTCCTGTAATCTCAGCACCTATTGACCCCGTAAGCGGTTCGATGCTAACGCCGGCACTATTTACACCACGAAAATAGCAAGGAGATGATGTCATTAGAGCGGCGTTCTTGGTTTGAATCCTACAAAGTGAGCCGGCCTTAGGAAGCCATCATCGATTGCCTTCTTTTTTAATCGACTGCTCTCTTTACGGTAAGTAGCTTCCTTCTCACCGATTAAGTCGATCAGTCCATCGAATTTTTCCCCCTCAAGCGCGCTAATTTCCGTATTTATCTCATGCCGATACCACTCATTTCGATCCTTTAGGGAAACTTTTTCAAAGCCCACACTTAAAATAACGTCGCGAGTACTTTCAATATCCAGCATCTTGAAATCCAGGTGTATAAAATCGAGCCACTTCTGCGCATCAGCCGTTCGTGTACTCTCATCTCCTCGGAGCCAATCACTCCCGATCATCAGTCCCCCTGGCCTTAACACCCGCATCGCCTCTTTATAGAATGCGACCTTATCTGTCATATGTACGATGGCATCTTTACTGAAGACAACATCCAGGCATTCATCATCTAATGGCAAAGGACCCGGCTCCACCAATTCAAACCGTACGCGATCCGCTAAGTTTTCCTTGATCGCTCGGTCAGTAGATTGCTCAATAAGGTGCGCCTCAACATCGACCCCCACAACGCTACGGGCTCCGTATTTGTGGACCAATAACACAGCGATTGCCCCAAGACCGCATCCGACATCAATAACATCGGCATCTTTTACAGACAGGCCACTCAGCATTTCTTCGACCTCTTCCGGCCCCCCCGGGGCAAGATAACCATCACCCCACATCCACTGTAATGCGGCGTTGAACTGATCGGAATACTGGGACGCTGGCTTTGTAGCAGGCATAATTTGACTTCCTATATTGTGATGCGCGGTATCGTTGGGGTTGGGAGCAATTAAAAGGGTTACGCGGTCTTGTTCGTGGATGTTCAGCAAACTACTCGATGGCAGTTCTTACTCGCATCTCAATTAGTCCTTGGGTAATTGGCGACGCAACCCCCCGGGTCTTGACCTCTATAAAAGAAGGCCCATCATAGGCTATTGCTCTGCCGACCGCTTCGTCCACCTCGCTAGGGCGCGTAACCAATTGCGCGAAAGCACCCGCCGCATCAAATATCCGGTGATATTCGACATCTCGCAGTTTCGTCGCTATCTCTCTACCC
>CAUZJT010000090.1:0-10536 GCA_963580215.1 Gammaproteobacteria bacterium | reverse complement strand
GCCTACATCGGCAGCCACCACAGAGGGGTTTTCTGATTTTGAAGGGCAACCTGTCAGTTTTGCCGACGTGCTTCCTGCTGATCGGTGGCTGGTGGTCATGATTTGGTCGTACAGTTGTCCTGTTTGTGCCAAGGAGATGCAAGGACAAGCGGATTTGCACGAGCGGCATCGGGACGGACGGCTGAAAGTTCTGGGTATCTCGCTCGATGGTGCCGACGCGGCGCTTGAGGCATGGGCTTTTGTTGAGGAGCGGGAGGTGGGCTTTTCTAATCTACTTGGAGAGCCTGGTGACGTGGCGCGGTTTTTTTCAGATCAAACGGGCCAGTCTTTTAAAGGGACGCCGACATTCCTCATTTACGCGCCAGGTGGAGCGTTGAAAGCGACCCAGGCCGGCGCAGTGCCGCCCGAGGTAATTGAGACGTTTATCTACGATCAAGAACATTGAGTGGATTGAAAAAGAAATTCCAGGGCGTTTCTTAAAAGACGCGAATCAGGGCTTGGGCAATAAGGGCAGATCATGAGTGGAGAACATCGAAAGGGTTTTTGGTTAACCCTTGGTGGAGCCCTAGTATTCACCCCGGACGCGCTGCTGATTCGCCTGACGGCCGTTGATCCGTTTACGTTGGCTTTTGGTCGCGGCCTGTTGGGCGGCATCGTGATTGTGGTGGGCTTTGCGTTTTACGCTAGAGGCGAGTTCTTCGGTGCTGTTCGCAACTTGGGTCGCTGGGGTGCGCTGGTCTGTTTTTTGCAAGCAGCGTGCTCGATCACATTTTATGCAGCTTTTTCTTACACCAGTGTCGCTAACGTCTTGGTGATATTTGCCTGTATGCCACTTATTGCTGCAGTACTGTCCAAAATCATTTTTGGCGAAGAGATCTCAAGCGCCACACGTTGGGCCATTTTAGGAGCGGCTTTGGGGCTGATTATTGTGGCAAGCGGTAGTCTTGGCAGCATACAGTGGTTTGGTGATTCACTGGCACTACTGAACGCGGTCCTGTTGGCGTTGATTTTCACTATTATTCGAGGCCGTCGTGAAATCAATATGATTCCCGCGGCAGGAATCGGCTTACTTCTCACAGCTCTGGTTGCAACGATATTTGCACAATATCCAGCTATGGATTACATCCAATGGTTCTCGCTTGTCTTCGCGGGACTAGTGCTACTGCCGTTAGGGTTGGTTTTAATGACTTTGGGCCCGCGCTATTTGCCGGCGCCTGAAGTAGCTATGATCAGCTTGCTGGAGGCGGTGTTGGGCCCGTTGTGGGTTTGGTGGATGATCGGGGAGAACCCTGGGTGGCAGAGCATTGCCGGGGGCAGCATTGTAATTGCTGTGTTGATGGTTCACTCGGCAGTTAGATTGCGCTCGGAGGGGTACAGGGTCACCCGGTAATTGTTCAAAAGAGCTTAGGTCCTGTGTCGACCTAAAAGGCGAACATTCGGTCGAAATTGAGCCACAATCGTTCGCCTTATGGCCCAAATCAGCCAGATACCCAAAATCACTTAACTATCTGAGGTCTCAGGCACCGAACCCCGAAGGGTTGGTTTTCGCCAGCGAGAGAAGATCATCCGCGCCGAAACTGGTGTGTTTTCCCAAAAGGGCTACGACGGTGCGCGTGTAGAAGAGATTGCCCAGTGTGCCGATTTGTCCAAAGGCAATATCCTTTATTACTTCAAGACCAAGAAGAACCTGTATCGGGTTGTTATTGAACAAGTGCTGTCACTGTCGCTGGAAGCGCTGGGAGATATCTCTGCAGATGATGATCCGTGTGATGCAATAAGCCAGTACATTCGTCGCAAACTAGATCTGTCCAGAGATTATCCTGAAGCCTCGAGCCTTTTTGCGATCGAGGTTATCGGGGACGCCAGGGATTGGGGAGCATCTTAAAGGACGCTTGCGGGACTGGGTGGCGCAAAAAGGGGCTATCTTTTCACGCTTGGCAGCAAGAGGGTCGTATGGCTCCGATAGACCCTGCGCATGCTTTGTTTATGATCTGGGCAGTGACCCACCTATGCAGATTTTCAAGCCCAGATCGAAGTCATGATCTCGCCGGCGAATTACGACGCTGAGGTGTATGAAAAGGGTGCGCCAGGCGTTATCGCGGCACTGGTTCGAGGATTGGGCCTGTCAAGTCAGAAGCAGCCTTTGCGATAAATTGACCAAATGGTAAAGAACTGTTACAAGCATCGGCAAGGCCGAATCTGGTCGATTTCCACTCCTTTGCCAAGCGGCGATATCAATCCCAAAAAAACACCATGCCAGTCAGATCATAAGGGGGTGCGCATGAGTAACCTGAAATCCGGACTCATCCAGATGAGTCTGAAGGCGAGTACAGAATTATCCCCAGAGGAGATTCGTGATGCCATGTTAGAAGCGTACATCCCTTTCATTGACCAGGCGGGCACAGCCGGTGTCCAGGTACTTTGTTTTCAGGAAGTGTTTACCCAGCCCCAATTTTGCCCAAGCCAGGATGCCCGTTGGTATGCTGCGGTAGAGGCGATTCCAGATGGCCCACCACCCGTTTGATGTGCGAATACGCCAAGAAGTGCAACATGGTCATCATTTATGCCGATTTATGAAAAAGCCATGACTGGGGTGTACTACACCACGGCTGCAGTAATCGATGCCGATGGCAGTTACATGGATAAATATCGCAAGACCCATCTACCTCATGTTGCCGGCTTCTGGGAAAAATTCTTCTTCAAGCCTGGAGCCTCGGACTGGCCAGTTTTTGATACGGCCTACGGTAAAATCGGCATTTATATCTGTTACGACCGTCATTTTCCTGAGGGCTGGCGCGCCTTGGCATTGAAAGGGGCTGAAATCATCTACAACCTATCCGCAACAGTGGCCGGGCTGTCGCAGTACTTGTGGGAACTTGAGCAGCCAGCGCCAGCGACTGCTAACGGCGTTTTTATTGCGGCAATTAATAGAGTGGGGACCGAAGCTTACTGGAATATCGAGGAGTTTTACGGCTCGAGCTATTTCGTCAACCCGCGTGGTCAGATCGAAGCGCAGGCCAGCGCCGATCAAGATGAGCTTTTGATCCACGAGGTCGATATGGACATGGTTCGGAAAGTCAGAGATACCTGGCAGCTCTATGGTGACCGCCGGCCCGAAACTTACGGGATTTTGACCGATCTGAATTAGGTGAATAAACGACAACTATTAACCATGAGTGTTGGTAAAGACTAACAAGGAAGAGGCCAATGACACGTAACGATGCTTTGACGATTAACGGTGAGCGCTTATGGGACTCGCTGATGGAGATGGCAAAAATTGGGGCAACCGAGAAGGGAGGTTGTTGCCGACTTGCTCTGACCGACCTTGATCGACAGGCTCGCGATCTTTTCGTAAGTTGGTGTCGCGAGGCCGGTTGCACAATATCCGTTGATCAAATGGGAAATATCTTTGCCCGTCGCGACGGCGTTGACCCACAGTTACCGTCGGTTGCGGTCGGCAGTCATCTTGATACTCAGCCGACGGGAGGTCGTTTTGATGGGGTTTATGGCGTGTTGACTGGGCTCGAGGTTATACGCACTCTTAATGATCAGAACATCCAGACACGCCACTCGGTGGAAGCGGTCTGCTGGACCAATGAGGAGGGCAGCCGTTTTGCGCCCTCAATGGTAGCCTCTGGCGTGTTCGCGGGAATCTATGACCTCGATTACGGCCTGGCGCGAGCGGATACCGAGGGTCGAACCATGGGGCAGGAACTGGAACGCATCGGTTACGCAGGAGATGAGCCCATGGGGCGTCCACTGCACGCCTATTTTGAAGCCCATATCGAACAGGGCCCCATACTGGTTGAAGAAGGCACCGACATTGGCGTAGTTACTGACGCTCAAGGCCAACGCTGGTATGAACTTGTACTGACGGGCACGGAATCGCATGCGGGGCCAACGCCAATGGATCGACGCCATGATGCGTTGCTGTGTGCTGCACGGGTCACCTGCCTGGTGAATGAAGTAGGCTTGACCCATGCGCCGCTCGCTTGTGCCACGGTGGGCATGCTCAACGTACACCCCAATTCGCGTAACGTTATCCCAGGACGGGTCTTTTTGACTATAGACATTCGACATCCGGATGATGCGGTCTTGCTGGAGATGGGCAGTGCCATCCGTGATGGCATCACCAGAATTTCCGACCAAGCCGGCGTAGCACACTCGCTTGAGGAGATTTTTTATTACGCCCCGGTCCCCTTTGATAGTACTTGTGTCGCAGCAGTTCAATCCGGCGCCGAAACTTGTGGCTACAGCTCGCGCGAGATTGTCACTGGGGCCGGGCATGACGCCTGTTTTATTGCACACGCGGCGCCGACATCGATGATTTTTATCCCCTGCATTGACGGTATTAGTCATAACGAAGTAGAAGATATCGAACCTGAATGGTCTACGGCCGGCGCCAATGTCACGCTCCAAGCCGTTTTGACAAAGGCTGAAAGTCTTTGAAAGTCAGCAGTGTGTAAGGAGTTTTTCCGTTGAGCGATAACGCATCATCTTCTGCCCCAACGTTTGCCGATAACATGGCTCGTTTTGTGCGCGCCCCTGGCGTTGAACTTAACTTTGGCTGTCCTCACGGCATATCTGAAAAGGGTGTGGGCGCTGCCGTAGGGCAGGTCCCCGAGTATGTCGAGATGGTTACCGCATGGTGTAAGGATTTTTTTGAACTTCCCGTGATTGTAAAGCTGACACCCAACGTGACCAGTATTCGCCCGCCCGCCCGTGCTGCGCAACGAGGCGGAGCAGATACGATGTCTTTGATCAATACCATCAATTCTGTGATGGCGGTTGATCTCGATACCTTTAGCGTTGTGCCAACCATAGACCGCAATGGGAGGCACGGCGGTTATTGCGGACCAGCGGTCAAACCGATTGCGTTGCACATGGTCTCGGATATTGCCCGTGATCCCGACTGCCCAGGCCTACCAATCTCGGCCATAGGTGGTATCGGTAACTGGCGCGATGCTGTCGAATTTATTCTACTGGGAGCCGGGAATGTACAGCTTTGCACCGCCGCAATGACCCACGGCTTTAAAATCATTGATGATATGGTCGATAGTTTGGCTCGTTATCTTGACTCTCGTCAGATAGAGTCAGTTGATCAGGCGATTGGCAAAGCGGTGCCTTCACTCACAGACTGGCAGTACCTTAACTTAAACTACACTGCCAAGGCACAGATCGACCAGGATCTTTGTATTCAGTGTGGGCGTTGCCATATAGCCTGCGAGGATGCTTCGCATCAGGCGATCAGCGCGACCCGGAATGGGAGCCGTCACTACGAGGTAATAGAAAAAGAATGTGTAGGTTGCAATCTGTGTGTGACTGTATGCCCGGTAGAAGATTGCCTGACCTTAAAAACTTTAGACAACGAAATTGACCAAAGAACAAGCCAGATGATCCGCACAGATGACAAGCTCAACTGGACGACTCATCCTAATAACCCAATGGCGACCTGTGGGAAATAAATCCGAGCACTGGTGATGTATCGAGGGCTCTCCAAAGATCGCGAACAATTAAAGGAGGCGATATGACAGCACAAAAACAACAAGCCATGGTGAGCCGAGATGCGGCGCATCTGGTTCATCCTTTACACAACCCAACCGCTCATGCATCAGCCCGGGTTTGGGTGGGTGGTGAAGGTGCTTACCTTATTGATGCAGACGGCAATCGTTTTATCGATTGCCTATCGGGCCTTTGGTGCAATACCGCCGGTAACGGCCGCACTGAACTTGCCGATGCCGCAGCGGGTCAGATGCGACAAATGGGGTTTGCTTCCGGCTATGCCGGCAGCACCAACCCGAGAGCTATTGAATTAGCCGAACGCCTGGCGAGCCTCACCTACCCGAGTATTAATCATTTTTACCTCACCTCCGGTGGCGGGGAGGCAACCGATAGCAATATCAAACTGGCGCGTTATTACTGGAAACTGAAAGGTCAGCCTGAGAAAACCAAGGTGATTTCGCGAATCTGGGGATACCATGGCGTTACTTTTGCTGCGATGTGTGCGACCGGAATGGCGCCGTATTGGGAAATGTTTGAGCCGAGAATTCCGGGATTTGTCCATATTCCCAGTCCGTATCCTTACTTGTATCAGGCGCCAGAGGATGCCCCCAGTCAGGGGATAGCTGCTGCCAACGAATTGGAAAAGAAGATCCTGGAAGAAGGTCCCGAAACAGTCGCAATGTTTATCGCAGAACCGGTCCAGGGCGCTGGTGGTGTCCTCGTACCGCAGGATGATTATTTCCCTCGCATTCGCGAGATTTGTGACAAATACGATGTGTTGCTGGTGTCCGATGAAGTCATCACTGGCTTTGGCCGCACCGGCTGTATGTTCGGGCTGGAGCACTGGGGAGTCGAGCCGGATCTTATGCAGTTTGCCAAGGCGGTCACTTCAGGGTATTTCCCGCTTGGCGGCATTGGTATCAGCGACGAGATTGCCACGGTAATGAATGAGAGCGGATCACCATGGATGCATGCTTATACTTATAGTTCGCACCCTGTGGGTTGCGCAGTTGCTCTTGCAATGTTGGATATCATCGAGAAAGAAAATTTTGTCGATCAGGCTCGCCAGAAAGGCCAACGTCTCCTGGGCAAATTGCAAGATGCCTTGGCTGATCACCCGCATGTGGGTGAGGTCCGCGGGTTGGGCTTAATGTGCGCAGTAGAGTACGTAAAAGATAAGGGAACCAAGGAGCCTTTTGCCCCAAGCGATGCGATCGGGCCGCGAATCCATGCCGAAACTGTCGAGCGTGGAATGTTTTCGCGGGTTCGCGGAGATGTTTATTGCATAGCACCACCCATCGTCACCGATGAGCAGACACTGGATCAGATTGTCGAAATTCTGGCCGAGGCCACGACAGCCGTGTTGGGATGAAACCCACGTTCACCGTACCTTTGAGCTTGTGTTGACCGTCGCGGTTAGATTAACAAAAGACCTGTGACCGAAGCTCTTCAGTTACCTCGGTTGTTATGTCTGGAAACATGGGAACTATAAAGATGTCAGCTGAAAAAATTGGGACCCGGCAAACGCGCAAACGGGCACGCGCTCAGCGCAAGGCTGAGCGCAGTGCAACGACACGGGTGGCACAACTCGATTTTGGCCCGTTGCGAAATCGCTATCCGCCTATGGAGCCCTTGTCCGAAGATCAGGTTGAGGCAATTCATCAGGCATCGCTTAAGGTGATCCGTGATCTTGGAATTGAGATCATGAGTGAGCCCGTGCGCCAGGCTTTTGCACGCCAGGGCGCAAAGGTTGATCACGATACCGGTATTGTTTGCGCTGACCCGCAGATGATTCTCGATCTGGTGAGCCAGGCACCAGCCGAATTTACGCTGACGCCCCGCAACCCGGCACATGCAATAACCCTCGGGGGTAACCACGTGCATTTCGGTTTGGTTTCGGGCCCGCCCAATGTGCATGATCGGGTCAATGGTCGGCGCCCTGGCAATTTTGCCGACTACCAGCGGCTGATCAGTTTGGGGCAATACTTCAACGCCATTAGCTTTTTTGGTAACCAGACGGTAGCGACGCAGGATTTGCCCGCGGGAACCCGCCACCTCGATAGCTACCGGGCCAATCTGACTCTGACCGACAAGGTGTTTTCTGCTATACCGATAGGACGGGGGCGGGTGAACGACGCTGTTCAGATGTTGGCCCTGGCACGCGGTATCAGTGTTGACGATTTGCACCGAAGTCCGAGTTTGATCGGAAACATCAATATTAATTCGCCACGCAAACTTGATGAAGCCATGTCGGATGGGGCTTTGGCACTGGCGGCCCATGGGCAGGCGGTCATCGTGACACCGTTCACTTTGCTGGGGGCAATGACACCAGTCACGTTGGCCGCGGGTCTCGTGCAACAAAACGCAGAAGCCCTTATGGGCTTGGCGATGATTCAGCTGTTCTATCCAGGAAATCCGGTGGTCTATGGCGGCTTCACTTCGAACGTCGACATGCGCTCTGGAGCGCCAGCATTCGGTACGCCTGAGAACGCCAAGGCCAACCTCGCCGGAGGGCAACTGGCGCGACGCTACGGTCTGCCGTACCGAACCAGCGCCTGCAACGCCTCCAACGCTGCTGACGCCCAAGGGGTATATGAAACCCAGATGGCGTTATGGGGTGCCGTGATGGGACATGGCAACATTGTTTATCATGCGGCGGGGTGGCTCGAGGGGGGGCTTGTTGCCTCCTTTGAAAAGCTAGTCCTCGATATCGAGCTAATTCAGCATTTAGTGCATTTGCTACAGCCCATTGATACCTCGGAGAGCGAGCTTGGACTGGATGCGATCGCGGCTGTTGCGCCGGGAGGACACTTTTTTGGTACTGAACACACTATGGCACGTTATGAAAATGCCTTTTATGAACCCTTTTTGAGTGATTGGCAAAACAGTGAAAGCTGGGTCGCGGCCGGTGCGGCTGATGCGACTGAACGAGCGACGGATACCTGGCAGAATATTTTAAAAGACTTCGAAGCCCCCCCGCTGGATGTCACACGCCGAGAGGCCTTGGATGACTTCGTTGCCAGGCGTAAGAAGGAGATCGGTACCGGCGACCCTTAAGGTTATAAAAAGCTTTATACAAGATGAGTAAAGAGGCGACAGTCCTGAGGACAAGAACTGTCTTTGGATAAAAAGTCCTATTCACTGTGGAAAGTTTCACAAGCCGATTTGACTGAGTGCCAGATATTTTTTGGACATGGCGACAGTGGTAGTTATTGCCAAGAATAGGCATGGCCTCACTCCTGGGGCAGGGTTCAGTCACTCAGTTGTTGGCAGGGATGTGGCGATGCCGCTGGGTATAATATGGCGTCACAAAAAAGACCGAACGAGACCGTTAATTAAAATGGGGATCCATTCAATGATTAGGCAATTGGATGCAGACCTGTCAGTTTTACTTGATTTGGCGTAGGTTATCGGAAACAAATGAAGGGATCAGTTCTTCCATTTTTTGACACAGGTTTCGTTCAATTTCTGCCGCCTCGCTGGCTGGCGTTATCAATTATTCTATGGGCTGGATGGCCCCCGACTGTTTTTTCGGAAAGCAACTGTGGTGGTTGTGTCGATCCGATTGGCGAGGTTGATACATCGGGATCGACCGAAACTGGGACCACCACCACGATCACTATACCGACGCCAAATTCCTCTTCCCTTGGAATCGCGGTACTCGATACGGGTGTACAGTTGCGTGCGCCGATGTCAACGCAAACGCTTGCACCGGGTAGTATCAGTTTTGTCGGTGGTAACCCGTTCGTTGATTATGCGAAGCAGGGCGCTCACGGCACTGCGGTTGCACAGGTTATTTTGACGCTTGCCCCCGGGAGTAAGATAGTCTCTATCCAGACGTCGACCGGCGGTCGCTCAGTTTCAGCATCATCTGTATACCAGGGCTTGCTACATGCTGCGGCAGATCCCTCGATACGAGTAATTAATCATTCCAACGCGGCTTTGACCACAGTGCCGGGAGACGCAATGCTGGCGGCCGCCGTCGCGGGAAAGGTAATAGTGATGCAGGCAGGCAATGACGCTGCATCCAATCCACGCGGCGACGCGTTACACGTCCTCGGCCTTGGCGGAAAAGGGTTAATCGTTGGCGGTTTAGGGCCTGATGAGTCGATGCTTGGTTTTAGTAATCAGGCAGGCTCCTACGCGCATCATTACGTGGTTGCATTGGGAGCTTCGGAATTTGCCAATTACTGGGGCACTTCGTTCGCAACACCCCGTGCCAGCGCACTAGCGGCCCGCTTGCTCCAAATCTGGCCTACGCTGAAGGCTGAAGAGGTGGTTGATATTATTAAACGATCAGCCACTGATATGGGAACACCCGGAGTAGATGCGGTATATGGCTGGGGGCGGATCAATTTCGTACGAGCTTTTCAACCGTTGGGGCCGGTGACTCCACCGCCATCCGGCCCGACTGACTCGGACAAAGAATCTGATGCTGTCAATGATCCTGTGGGAGATGATTATGCTTATAAGCGCTTACGACTCAGTCCCGCCATTTACTCGGCCATAGCCCAGCAAGGTCTTTTTTCTCAGGCGTTGGTGGTTGACCGTTACGATCGCGATTTCAGATTGAACGTCGCTGCTCTGGCGAGCGTGCGCGATGATAAGGCACGCGCCCGACAGATGTTGCACCGCTGGTCGCAAGAGAGCGCGGCCGACATACTGAGCGAAGGCCTTGGTTATCAATTGCTATCCTACCGTCGTGCTGGTTATTCCACAGCGGGTGACGTGGAGCCGGCGTTGGGGTTTGACACAAAAATTGGTGATCACCATACGATGCGGTTGGGCTACAACTCTCGACCAACACCCGATACCGATGCGGCCTATTGGTTACAGGAAAACCACTTTGCAGCGCCTGCGGGAGCCGCGTGGGATCAGGGCCTGATTGGCCAATACAGTGATGAAGGAGTCCACAGCCAGGGCACTTATCAGATCAACCCGCTCTGGCGGCTCGGGCTTAACATGGCTCGGGTCGATAGTGAAGGCGATACAACTCACAAAAGCCAACAACTTAACGTTGTGTCCCATTTTGGG
>CAUZJT010000089.1:0-10704 GCA_963580215.1 Gammaproteobacteria bacterium | reverse complement strand
GATACTTGCCGCCTTTTCCGCGGTCAGGTCCAGGAGCGCCGGTGTCAATGACAAAGCGAAAAAACGCGTCATTTACCGTGCCAGGGCCGGCGCCGGGTGGCATTTCGATCACTGTGGGGCCGTCACGCTCCAGATCCAGCAAACAGATCGCGTAAACCGTATCGGTATTGCCCGTTAGAAAGAGTGAATTAGAATCCATCAGATCCTTATAAATCAGGCACTTGCTTGCTGAATCAATTCCGATGCTCTGCATGCCTTCCCGTAAGCCTTCCACCGATGCGGCAGGAACGAAATTTAGAAATGCCTCGACGCCTCTGATCAGGTCGAGATGGTCATAAACCAAAGCAGTCGTCTCGGGCATTGGCATGCCGTCAAAGAATTTCAACGTCCCGATGCGGGTATCAACGGTATCCGGAGTTAGAATCTCCGGTGGAATAAGGTTGTTAAATCCTGGTGTTGGTGGCTCAGCTGCTGCTGCCAAACTTATAAAATATAACAATCCAACCAGCTTAATAAACAGTTTCATTAAATGTCTCCTAATTGACCAATAGCCTGACTCTCAATTTGTAAATACGGTATGCGTTTGTTATTGTTTAGTTCCTTAATATTTTAGAAAATCTCCTCCATGCAATCAACTATCGCGATACTATTTTACGTCTTGGCCTTAGTCGTCAGCCCTACGTTCGCCGCAAAATCACACTCCCGGGCCAGTGCGTTCAAGATTTCGCCGGGAACAGTAATCACCCTGTCTAAGCCACTTTCGGTTAGTCCTGGAAAATCTCGTATCTTTATTCAAGATGGCAAGACCATGGACCGCATTAAACAAACCTATGCTCCTTACTGCTACTTTGCCATGCGTCGACCACGCTCTGAGATGAGTTCCCCAACTATGATCTCCCCGGACACCTTTACCGTCACCAAACAGTACCGTCGAAATGAAATGAGTGCCCAACGAGAATTCAATCTCGCTATGCACTCCACTACACCTTCCCATTTTTTGCACCTGGCCTCACGCGAAGGCGGCCCTTTGAACCTGAATTACTCCCTCAAGATCACCAGTACGAGCCAACCCAAGGTAAGCGCACTAGTGTGCGGCATTTATTCGGACCCACAGGATCGAGGCGGCCTCAGTGTGGCAGAGATTCAGTCTGTCCTTGAGGGCTTTGTATCTTTTCCGATAGGGCAATAAAAGAACGAGCTTTACTCACCGTGGAAACATGAACTGCAGTTGGGCCCGCAGCTGCCATTCAGCGCCGTTAGTAGGCCGTTTCACATTGCGATAAAGGCTGATCTGCCCGTTCACCGGTGTGTTGCCTAGCTTGAAGATCTTCCCATAACCCAAGCCTAGTGGCACGGTCCACTGCTCTTTGCTGTCTGCTTCGAAGTTCGCACTAATGTCTGGTGAGCTGGTAAAATAGCCGCCCCCTGGCAGGTTGTAATTTATAAAGGGCTGCAAAGTCAGAAGGTTGATGTCACTGGCGCCAGAACCAGCCACGGACCAGACATTACTCACCAGTCCGCCGTAGACCCAGGGACCGTCCATGGACAGAGCCACAATACTGGGACCTATACCCCATTTATCTGCCGTTAGTCCGTCACCGCCGGTGGGCAACAATACGGCAGCTCCGGCACCCCAGATCCACTTTTCAGTTTCCTTGGGCGCAAAAAACCCGGTAAAGGTGATATCGCCCAGACCGCTCTTGCGAGAGCCCGTAGCGCTCATCGCTGGTTGAGATACCACCGGAAAAATCGTACGGGTAATAAGGTTCCAGTTATCGCTCCAGTCTATCGGCCACACGGGTTGAATATTAAGAATGTTCTGTGTTTCGTCCAGCGGACCGACATTTGTGTTGGTATTAATTTGAAACGGCAGACTGATCATCGAGGCTAGTGGGTTTTGTGCCGCCTTGGCCAAATCCGCTGTCGCTGTCTCTTCTGCCCAGACGCGAGGCATAGCAAGTACCAGAACAGCTCCCAGAAAATAAATCACATTACGTATTTGCCGCAGAGTATTCATAATATTGGCATCCAGGTTTATAAGTTGTTCGATGAAAACTATTCTTTGTCGGCAAGTCATGCCAGCATCAGCCATTAAGCATTATCTAGTTAGTTTAAGCTAAACGCTCCAGTTCGCTTGGCTGAATTTACAACTTATTGTATCCCTATTATTGGCATAAAACACTGCAACCCTCTCCCACAGCGTTAATTTATTTTTCGGAAATGTTATGAAAACTTCTCTTTGCAAGCCTACATATTGGTCCCGGGATCAATCTCAAAATGCGCGTCCCGAAAAATATTCTAGCATGCATCTCTGACATGCTTAAAGCGAAAACTTTTCACTGAAATACGACTTTCAACCCGTTGAGCATCTTATCGTGAACAATAACTCATTTGGAGTCTAAAATAGCCTCACTGAACCGGTTCTAACTATTACCCTTTCACATGAAACCCTATTTTTTGCATCAAACTCTGATCACGCAAATCATCAGCGCGACCGTGCTACTCACCCTGCTGTTGGGAGTGGTTCATGCTGCGGATACAAACGAGATACCTCCACCATCAGCAATACTTGACCAGAATCTAAGTGCCGCCGAAAGAGAAGATCTTCTGGCCCGCTTAACTGATGAGCAGGTTCGCTCTATCGTCTGGCAATTGATCCGCACTGAAAAGGAGCAACAAACACCCACAGACTCAGTGGTCCAGGAACTGACCGCCATTACAAACCGGTTTCGTGTTGGCTTACTGAAAGAGCTAAAACAAACGCCAAACATCGCTCGCATCCCCTCTGTCATCGCCACTGCCATGGTGCCGCCGGGAAGGGATAAGAAAGATATCTGGCTTGTGTTCGCCTACCTCGGTGGCATCTTGCTGGTTGGCTGGACTGCTCAGTACCTGTTTAAGCGTCTTTCCGCGCGTATCCCAGAGACCCTGGCGATGGTTGGGGGCAACAACTTTCCTCAGCGACTGGGTCGACGCTTGCTGCTGTTAATCTATGACCTTTTTATTCCGGTGGTTTTTGTACTCGGTGCATACATCGCGTTTTTGCTTGTATACGGCGGGCACGAACCCAACCGACTGCTCATGATGGGGCTACTGGCCGCAATCCTGCTCGCCTGGCTACTCAATCAACTGGTGAATTTCATTTTTTCTCCCCACCGATCGAGTTCCCGACTTACATCGCTGAACGATGTCGATTCCCAGCTTTTAAGCTCACGGGTCTCGTGGATATTCATTGGTGGATCGTTTTTATATTTTTTTCAGAACTATCTTGGCGCTATTAGTTCGCCCTTTGAGGGTCCAGCACTGGTGCAATCCGTTAGCCTGGTCGGCGGAATGACCCTGATAGGCATGATTATTTCTGTTATGTGGCTTATACGCCGGCCGGTCAGCATCATGCTTCTGGCTGGGCACCCGCCTGGGGGGGTTCGCAAACTGCTAACCACCATCTGGCCAATCATTGGCACCACAACCGTGTTATTGCTATTTGTGTTCGCGCTGTTCAGTGCAATCGGGTTGGAAGAAAAAGGCGCGCTGACTTCGGTACTGAAGACGCTGCTACTGCTACTGATGGTCCTGCCGCTAATACTCGGTGCCATGGGCCCATTGATACGTGAATGGGGTGTCTCTGACTCGGAACTGGAAAACCTGCAAACAAGCCGACGCGGGGCGAGGGACGGTATTGTCCAGGCTGCCCGGGCCGTGGTTCTGTTGCTGGCGCTTATCGCGTTGGGGCAAATTTGGCACATCGATATTGTGAAACTGACCGCTTCCAGTCTTGGCGAAAGGGTAGCCGGTATGGGGGCTCAGATACTGGTGACGATTGCGTTAGCGTACATCTTGTGGGCCGCCGCCAAGCGTTGGATTTCCTCCGCGCAAGTGGATGAAACAGCGGATGATGCCGAAGAAGGTGACGCCCACGCTGGCAGTGACCCTGGCGGACAGGGTCTGTCACGGGCCGCTACAGTACTGCCACTCTTGCGTGGTTTCCTATTCGTGACCATTTGTGTGGTCGCCGTCATGGCCATACTGGCAAGCCTGGGCGTTAACATCGGACCACTGATAGCCGCGGCAAGCGTTATCGGGCTCGCAATTGGCTTTGGTGCGCAAACCCTGGTTGCAGATATTATCTCAGGGGTGTTTTTCCTAATTGATGATGCCTTTCGCAAGGGGGAATATATTGACGTAGGCGGCAGCACAGGCACAGTTGAGAAAATCTCAATTCGCTCCATGCAGTTACGACATCATAATGGGCCGATCCACACCATCCCTTACAGCACGGTCAGCACCCTGACCAATTTCAGTCGCGACTGGGTAATCATGAAGTTCGAACTGCGGGTGCACTTTGAACAAGACGTCGAGAAAGTTCGAAAACTGATCAAGAAAGTTGGCAAGGAACTTCTGAATGATCCGGAACATGGGTCTCAGTTCCTGGATGGGCTGAAATCACAGGGCGTGAACAGAATGGATGATTCGGCTTTTGTTATACGCTGCAAATTCTCTGCCAAGCCAGGTAACCAGTGGGCACTGCGGCGGGTAGCCTACGCCAAGATACAAGAAGCATTCGCTGACGCCGGTATTCAGTTCGCGCCCAAACGGGTAGTGGTGGAGGCAGTGACTTCCAAACTCGCAGTAGCTGGAGCTGCAGTAGAGGCTTTAGATTCTGAGGACAATGCCAATGAGCAAGATCGCGGATGAATTGCCCACGCGGACTATCATTTCTCTTCCTTGCCGCGATCCTGGCCCTCATACCCGCCGTCGGTTTTTCACAAAATACAATTTTTCTTAAAAACACCCCGCTGGGCATATTAACAACCGACGACCTTGACTCTCTTCTGGTTGAGATTAATGAGACTCTGAATTCGATTGCACTGGATACTCCGGTGTAGTGGCAAAGTACCGATGCGAAAGTTCGCAGCACCTGGACAATGACTGACAACTACACTAAAAATAATCCCGCCTGCCGTAGGCTCAACCTCGATACCACGATGAATAACCAGATCACGTCTCGTCACTTTGGGTTTTGCAATATCGACAGCGCGTGGCTTGTCGATATTGATTAAGCCTCTTTGTTGTCCTTTTTGACAAACTAGCGAACCGTACTCATTAGCCGATAAGGCCTCTTTATCTACAACGTTTATTATTCTGGATGATCTAAGCAATGAGATTTTTCACAATATTCACTCTTTTGTGCCTAAGCACCGCAGCCTTGGCAGAGGACACGGACGACGTAGATCGCATCGAGGAGGCCCATACAAAATGGTCCGAATGGGTGACTGATACCGCCGGCCAGATTGATGGCTTTTTTGGTAATGAGTATGCAGACGAATCAGCTCAGAAAACCCGTCTTCGTATATTTGTCCGTTTTCGCTACGATGGCAATGAAGGCGTCAAAGTCAGTCCCGGCATACGCGCAAAAATATCTCTGCCCAGCGTCGAAAACCGGTTGCACTTAATGCTGGGTGACGACGAAGATGAAACCCGGGTGGATGACATAGATGACAAACAACAAAATATCAGCCTGCAATTCAAGCCACGGGCAGGCAAGCCTTGGCAACGACTTCGCTATGACATCGGCATAAGGCGGCGTGATGGCGACTACCAACCCTATGGCCGCATTCGCCATAGAAAAACCTTTCTGACCAAAAGCCCCTGGGTTCCCCAGGTCAGCAATTCGTTCTACTACTTCACTAAAAGCAAGTTTGAATACCGTGGCGAAGCAAGTTTCGACCGCACCTTAAGCTCGCATTTGTTTTTTCGCCCGACCTCAGTATTGCGCTGGTATGAAAAAAATCCAGATCAGTGCGATGGTGGTTGGTGTTTTGATCAGTATTTCAGCCTGTACGAGAAACTGCGTCGATCCAAATCAGAGGTCATCGCCTACGATGCTGAGATCTACCTTCGCGATAAACCGCAGTTCACGCTGCACGACGCGGTCTTCAAAGCCCGTTACCGGCGCATGACCAGCAAAGAGTGGCTTTTCTGGGAGATCGAGCCCGCAATTCATTTTCCCGACGAGTACGATCACGAACCCACTTTCCGACTCACTTTCCGGATCGAGGGTATTTTTGGACATAACGACAGAGTCGATATTAATCAGGACTTCATGCCGGTGAAGTCTCCTTGGGAAAATGAAAACCCGTAATTAAGTCAACTCGCCGGATCAGATTCGAGCCGGCTTTCGAAATACAGCTTGTAGGCAATGAAATACTTGTTGATATTGCGCACATAATCAACTGTTTCACGTCCGATCTTCTCGGCTGCCAGCACCTCCACATTGCCAAACCAGATGTTCGGATCAAACCCGCGCTCAGCAGATAGTTTGCGCAACCGGCGAATACGATTAGGCCCCGCATTATACGAAGCCCAAGAAAAATCCATCCTTGCAGCAGTGGATATTTCCTCTTTATCAAAGTAACGGTGGCGCAGGAAAGCCATATATTTAGCGCCCGCATGAATATTGTTTTCAACGGTCTCGATATTGGCGATTCCTACATTCTTATCAGCGGCAGTACTTGGCAGTAACTGCATGATGCCAACAGCTCCGGCTGAACTTCGCATAGCCTGGTTCAACCTGGATTCCTGGTAGCCCTGGGCAACAAGCTTGAGCCAATCAATATGGTACTTCGCCCCGTACCGTTCGAACAATCTCCGTAGTTCTTTTAGCCGCTGGCCATCTGCCTGCGATAGCGGATTCGTAATCCAACGATTTTTCTTGTAATAACGTGTAAATAGAATATTTCCCAGCAGTGAGCCCTTGCGATTTTCTTTGACAAATTTATTTAGACTGGCCAGCAACTTGGGGCTATCTGGCCGAACCGCCCAGGCGATCTTGCCATCCGTATTAATGGCCACATCGGAGTGAACTTTTATATCGGGCAGCAACTTTGACCATGCCTGGGCGATATGCTTATCAGCAACGGTCAAATCGACAACGCCTGAATGGACAAGTTCGAGAATATCTTCGGTAGCTAACTCCTTGGCGGCCTCAATGATCTGCACCGCAGGAAGTGATTTGCCCTCTAAAAACCTATTCACAGATCTAAGATGGGAGACATAACTGGAACCTTTCCTTACCACTACTTGCTTAGCTGAGAGATCTAACAACGACGTGAGGGCCTCACCATTGCTACGCCCTACCATGACTTCATCCACATTCTTTATATAAGGATCGGCAAATACCACGCTGCGGGATCTCTCGGGCGTTACAGTTAACCCAGCCGCCGCGATGTCGCCCCGCCCGGCATTCAAGTCATCCAGCAAGCGGTCAAACCTCACTGGAATAAAAACCAGTTTGACCTTCTGATCAGGAGAATCGATGCCGCGATTGAGGTGTTTTTCATACTCCATCATCAGGTCATACTCAAATCCACGCGGCATTCCCTGATGAAAAAAGAAATTCGTCCTACTATAAGTAACCAAAACCCGCAAAAAGCGCCTCTTGCGAATGCTGTCGAGGTCGCCAAAAACACTGCGTTGCGCCCTTTCCAGAAGAGAATCTGAAGGGGGTGACGCTTCCAAGTTCTGGTTTTGCGTTACGGGCTGAGATAATTCTGCTGGAGCCAGTTCCAATTGCATGCGCAAATCAAAGGCTGGGTTATCTGACGCTTGGCCTTCCTGACTTTGCTGGCTGACTTCTTTTGGGTTTGCAACAACTACTTTGGTTGATTCAGATATATCCTCGGAACAACCAACCAAAAAGAGTGCGGCCAAAAGGCAGGCCAGCGCCCGGGTTGTGGTATTCAGTTTCAAAGCCTGTCCCGATCGAACTCCAGTTTGCGTTATCGAGTCATGAGCCTATACCCCAAACTCCAGAATCTCACCGAAGGCTCCGTGAGGCCTCGCACAGGTTTGTCAGTTTTGCCCGTGCCAACTCACGACCCAACAGGCCAAGTCCACAATCTGGAGCTGCCAGTAACCGTTCTGGATCGATATGCGCCAGGGCTAGCTGCAATCTACCTCGAATTTCCTCAACCGACTCTACAGTGCTTTTTGCGACAGTCACAACACCCAGGATTACTGAGGTGTTGTTAAATTTTTCCAATAACCCTAAATCATTGTGTCGATGCGCATCCTCGAGCGACACCGAGTCGATTGAGGAATCCTCGATAGCTCCCGCCAGTTCGGTGTAACTGTGTGGATCAGCCTTGGGGTAATCGGAGTTATCCAGGCGATCGGGATAACCGCAACACATGTGCACAGTTCGAATCACATTCTTGGGACACTTGTAAAAAGCGCGTTCAAGATTTTCGAACCCATAATCCAGAGCGGGGCCAGGTTTACGGGCAAAAAGAGGTTCGTCAATCTGGATATGGCGACAACCCGCTTCGGCCAAGTTCAATACTTCGACGTTGAGGGCATCAGCGAGATCAGCGCCTCGACGCCCGGGATCATCATAGAAACTATCAGCGGTAGTATCACCGATAGTCATCGGCCCAGGCATGGTCATCTTCACTGGCCTATCTGTCAATTCCTGAGCACGCCGCCAATCATGCACCAGAAACGGTTCACGGGCACTCACCCGTTTGGTGATGGTGGGTAGGCGCGCAACGTAGGCACCATTGCGCAACGACTTTTCTGTGAGATGGGAAAAATCGATACCATCTAAATACCGGCAATGGTAGTGAATATAATTTTCTCGAGGTATTTCGCCGTCTGTGGGTATATCAATACCGGCTGATTCCTGATCGGCTATTACCTGGGCTACGCCACGGGTGAGAATATCTTCGACATTTCCCCCCATGGCTGCCATAGCCTCGCTCCAACTCTGGGTAGGGTCCCCAGTATCAGGGCCTTCGGCGACCGTAAACCAATCAGGCAGTTCAACAAATTCAGGCTTAGGGTAAGCACCTATGCAGGTTGTTCTAATTTTGCTCATATGTTTGACTGAGGATTCCTGGCGTTACCAATTAGCTGTGCGTTTATGGCCAACCGGGACATGAATCACTGACAATAGAAGCTCCATCACTGATCCTTAGTCTCTGAATCTACCTGCCCGTCTAAATTGGTAGGGGCAAAAATATTCTGGTACTGACGACCGGCCTGGTTGGTCTCGACAGCGCTTGTCGCATCAGAGTCCGATTCAGATGGCTCAGTTGAATCAATCTGGCTGCCAAGGTTTGTGGGTGCAAAAATATTCTGGTACTGGCGACCGGCCTGGTTGGTCTCGACAGCAACATCAGCATCCTGGCGGTTCGCTTCCCGTTTGGCCTTTGCCTCGGCGAGGCGTTGCTGTTTTAGAGCATCAAACTTCTTACGGTTCTCTTCGGTCACCTGTACCTTGCACTGCGCAACATCATAATCACGAGCAATCCACGCCGTTGCCAACATTGCGACAAAAATAAGGCTGGCCAAGGCGCCCACAGGAACCCGCAGTACACGGTTACCCGAGCGCGAACGAGTTAGGGCTGGCAAACCCTCTGCCGCAAGTGCCTCGGTTTTCGCGGTTTCTTTTCGCCGCAGGTATTCGTGAATCACTGCCCCAACCAGAGTAAGGCCAATAATAATGACAGCCAGCGCGCTGATCGATGGATTGATTCCGTAGCGGACCTTGCTGGCTAAGACCGTTGTTAGAGTGCTTTTTGAAACAATTGTGAATACGGTTGTATTGTAGTTCTCGAACGAGGCCAAAAATGCAAGCACCGCAGCCGAGGCAATGGCGGGCTTAAGAAAAGGCAGTAAAATTTTTCGAAAAACCTGAGTGTGGGTGGCCCCTAAGTCAAGCGCTGCTTCTTCAAGGCCTCGGTCAAAGCGTTGCAGGCGCGCCAAAAACACCAACATAGCATAAGCGGCAATAAACGTGGACTGGCCGATGATAGTCATGAAATAACCATCGTAAAAAAAGCTATCTTCTACACCCAGAACCACGCGGTCTATCCGCTCCCAAAACACCAGAGTCGAGATACCCAGAACAACACCCGGCACCAGGATAGGTGATATCGCGATGGTATAAACAATGGAACGTGCACGTCTTTGCAACTGCGTTATCAGCAGTGACGCTGCCAGCCCAATGGGAACAGCCAGCAGGACGACACCGATGCCAACTAATAAACTGCTTCGCAGTCCCCCCATTAAGTGCTGATCTTTGAATAGCACTGGGAACCATTCTGAGGTAACGCAGTTCCACGGAGAGATCGAGGGAAACTCGGAACTGTTGAAAGCCGTAAACGACATAACAATCAATGGGCCAAACAGGTAGGTAAAGAACAGCAGAATATAAAAACCTACTGCCAGGCGCAGCATACCTGCCGATGTCATCGGCCAATCTCTCCAATCTTGACTTTAAATATCCGCATGATTGCGAGCACCAGCAGGACACAGGAGAGCATTAAGACAATGGCGTAGGCTGAGCCACGCGGCCAGTTGCTACCGGTATTGAACCACTGGTAGATAATCTGCGTAAACCACAGACTGCTGGGACCTCCAAGGATCTGGGGCGCTGCCAACGCACCGGCCGACAACATGAATACCATCGTACAGCCCGAGCTAATTCCTGGTTTGGCAAATGGGATCACTACCCGACGGTGAATTCTGGCCCAGGATGCTCCCAAATCCCTGGCGGCTTCTATCTGGTTCTTGTCCAGACTCTCCACAACGTTATAGATTGGAAAAATCATCAAAAGGATGTAGGCGTAACCCAGACCGGCATACAGCGCCACATCCTCGCGAACAAAGTCGATTGGTTGATCTAAAACGCCGATGGACAGC
>CAUZJT010000088.1:0-10835 GCA_963580215.1 Gammaproteobacteria bacterium | reverse complement strand
GGGCCGATCAGAACTCTTGCTGCATCTGGCATTCGTGGTCTGAAAAAAATGATGAAATTCTATGAAAACACTGCGCCACTCGGACGCGGCGTCACTATCGACGAAGTCGGCAACACCGCAGCATTTCTCTGCTCGGACCTCGCGTCTGGAATCACCGGTGAGATTACCTATGTCGATGGCGGTTTCAATACCGTCGGCATCAGTCCTCGTTTTGCGGACGAATTCTGAACTGAAGCCACTCCAGTAAGTTATAGGTTTTCTTCAAACACCTCTATCTGCGCTGCCGAACGCAAAGTGAGGCGCAGGCCTGACAAAAGCTCTTCGCCACCACGGGCGGCGATTAAGTTCTTGACCTGCTGCCGTTCGGCCGATTTAGCATCAGCCGGATTGCCCGGAATCACCTCCTCGAGTTGGAACACTGTATAACGGGCAGAATCGAGACGTCGGCCGCCATAAATTGCTCCGCCTGAGCTGGGAACAGGGCTTGAAAAAACCGCCATGGCGACACCCTGCTCAATCGGGCCGGACAGTTTGGCCGGATCCTGTGGCAATTCATGCGATTCGAGTTGATGCTCAGTCAACGACTCATGCCAGTTTGCACCTGATCGCAGCGCATCGATAAGTGCCTGTGCTGCGACTTCCTGAGCGTGGAGCGCGGCCTTGGCCACAAGCTCGCTTTCGATACCGTGACGAACTTCCTCGAAGGCCTGCTTACGCTGCTCACGGAAATCGGCGTAACGCACGGCAACCAGTGTATCGCTGTCGACCTCCAGCATCTCACTGTTAAGTCGATCAACACGGACTTCATCACTAAATGCAGCCTGGCGAACAACATCGCTTTTGGTGAACCCAGTACCCGTGGCGCGAGAGAACCATTCACTGCGTTCTATCGGCAGACCCAAGATATCTGCAGCCGGTTCAAGCGAGCCAGGCTGTTCAAAGACGATGTTTTGAAAATCCTCAGCCAGCGCTAGAAACTGCTCTTCGGCGGCCTCGCGAGCCAATACGGAGCGTATTTCGCCACGCACCTCAGTAAAAGGTTTAGTTTCATTTTCACGCAAATCAGTCAGGCGAATCACGTGCCAACCATAATCTGTGCGTACCGGCTCGCTCACCTCACCTTGATCAAGAGCAAACACAGCTTCTTCAAACGGCAGCGCCATGGTTCCGGGACGGATGACTCCCAGATCACCACCACGACCCGCTGAACCAGTATCACCCGAATGCTCGCGCGCGAGTTGTTCGAAATTCTCGCCAGTCCGAGCCCGTAGGGCTAACCCTGCCGCTTGCGCCTGGGCTTCATTCACCACATCGGCAGAGGCATCGGCAGCTGCGCTAATCAAGATATGGCTCGCGCGACGACTCCCGGGACGCGAAAACTGTGCCAGATTCATATCGTAATAACTCTTCAGGGAATCTTCATCCACACTTATCTGCTGAGCCAGATCAATAACCGACAATCGCAGATAATCCACCTGTATTTCGGCCGGATTAACATAACGATCGGGGTTGTTGTCGAACTCAGTACGGACCGCAGCAGCATCTACAGCGGCCGAGTGCGAAAACTTTTCAACGCCCAGCACGGTGTAACTCGCGCGACGGCGTTGATTCAACAGTTCAATGGCGCGGTCTATCGTCGCAGGTATTACAAAAGCGGTTTCGCTTAAGCCCACTCGCAACTGTTCAAGCGCGCCCTGCTGACGTTGTTGCTGCTCGAAGCCCTCCACCGAAAGACCTGCGTTGCGCACCAGTGTTTCATATCGATCCGTATCAAAAACCCCATCACTGTGAAAGGCTTCGATTGATCTGATTCGGCTAACCAACTGCTCATCGGTAACCAGATAGCCTCGTTCACGCAGGTACTCCGCTTGCAGATTGCTGTCAATCAGTGATTCAAGTACCTGTAACTTGAAAGCCGGGTTAGAGAAGTACTCAGCATCGACATTGCGTCCCATGATCTGAACCAGTGACCGACGATGATCCGAAAGAGCCTGCTGATATACCCGCTGATCTAGGTCAACCCCATTGACTGTCGCGACGACTATCTTTGAAGCGCCTTCAAAATAGGAATTGATGCCCCATAAGGCGAAGGGAATAGTGATTAGGATCACCAGTGCCCAGGCAATCCAACCTGTTGCGCGCTCTCTGATTGCTGTCAGCATGCTTTACTTACCCTAGATGTGTCGTGCCCGACCTGCGAGGGCAACTCAGCCAGACGCTGCCCCATATTGCCAGTCAAACAATAATGGTATCACTGCGGCCAGTGTAATTCGCGTATGCGGGCCGGGACGCATCCTTGCGCCCAAAATAGGTGGCGGAGCGGACGGGACTCGAACCCGCGACCACCGGCGTGACAGGCCGGTATTCTAACCAACTGAACTACCGCTCCGAATATTGACTCAATCAGCCCAACGAGATTTTCCTCCGCGGGCCCTTGGTGGGTGCTGCGGGGTTCGAACCTGCGACCTTCGCCTTGTAAGGGCGACGCTCTCCCAACTGAGCTAAGCACCCCCGGAGGGCGCGCTAGTTTACGGCATCCTTCAGACCTTTGCCAGCCTTGAACTTCGGTGCCCGAGACGGCGCGATGGTAATACTCTCGCCTGTGCGGGGATTACGTCCAACCCTGGCCGCACGTTCGCTTATCGAGAAAATACCAAACCCAACCAGGGAGACACTCTCTCCACGCTGTAGCGCTGAGGTTATTACATTAAGGACAGACTCGACTGCTGAGCCCGCCTCGGATTTCCCCAAACCAGTTGCAGATGCAACCGAATCGACCAGATCCGCTTTATTCATGCTCTGTTCCTCTTGTCCAATAATAGGGGTTTCCCGGCGAGCCATCTCCTTTAAGAAGCCAATCGACGCCAATCTGGTCGCTGTCGACTTCTGGGCATCCGGGCCCTCTTGTTATACCAACTGGAAAATCGGTGTCAACTGAAAACTGAGGCGTGCCAATACTATGTCAGCTATGTCCCAACCTGAGAAATGACTTAAGAAATATATGGCAACCCTATGAAAGAAAGCAAACTAACGGTGATCTAAAACAGTTCAAATCTTATACCCGCTTGCGAGATCCTCATCCTAATTTTGTCACGGGATCGAGAACAAGGCTCAATGTGCTCGTGTGGACTCCTCAGATGATGTCTTGGCTTCTTCAGGCGTCACCGACGCTTTGTCCGGATTGACGGCCTCTGGTGTAGGCAAACGCTCAAGGGCAACCGCGAAGACCTCGTCAATCCAGCGGATCGGAACAATCTTGAGTCCACCTTTGATGTTTTTCGGAATCTCAGCAAGGTCTTTCTCGTTTTCCTTTGGAATCAGTACTGTGCCAATACCACCGCGATGCGCCGCAAGCAGTTTTTCCTTGAGCCCACCGATGGGTAGCACCTCACCGCGCAAGGTGATCTCCCCGGTCATCGCCACATCAGCACACACCGCAATGCCAGTCATAGCTGAAATCACCGCTGTACACATTGCCACCCCAGCACTAGGCCCATCCTTGGGGGTCGCGCCTTCAGGGACATGGATGTGAATATCCTGCTTCTGATAAAACCCTACATCGATCCCATACTGGGCCGAGCGGGTTCGCACCACCGACATTGCCGCCTGAATCGATTCTTGCATCACGTCACCGAGTTTTCCGGTAAAACTGTGCTTGCCCTTGCCCGGCATCACAGCCGCCTCAATCGTAAGCAATTCACCTCCAACTTCAGTCCAGGCCAAGCCCGTCACCTGGCCCACACGGTTACCCTCTTCTGCGCGGCCATAACGGTGTCGCTGCACACCCAGATATTTACCCAGATTGCGCGATGAGACCTGAACATGTTGCTTATTGCTGTCAAGCAGCAACTCCTTGGTCACCTTGCGACAAATCTTGGCGATTTCTCGCTCCAACCCACGTACACCTGCCTCACGCGTGTAGTAACGCACAATATCGACCAACGCCTGCTTGTTGATACTGATCTCCTCTTCCTTGAGGCCGTTGTTGCGTTTCTGCTTGCCTACCAGATAGCGGGTCGCAATGTTGATTTTCTCGTCCTCGGTATAGCCGGAGATACGAATGACTTCCATGCGGTCGAGCAGTGGGCTCGGGATATTCAGCGTGTTGGCAGTCGCCACAAACATAACCTCGGATAGATCGTAATCCACCTCTAGATAATGATCACCAAACTTATGGTTTTGTTCCGGATCCAACACCTCTAATAATGCTGATGATGGATCACCGCGGAAATCCATCGACATCTTGTCGACCTCATCGAACATAAATAATGGATTTCGGGTTCCCGTTCGCGACATATTCTGTATGATCTTGCCAGGCATCGAGCCAATATAGGTACGCCGATGACCGCGAATCTCAGCCTCGTCGCGCACGCCGCCAAGTGACATACGCACGAATTTCCGATTGGTTGCCCGGGCGATGGATTCGCCGAGCGAGGTCTTGCCAACACCTGGAGGTCCTACCAAGCACAGAATCGGCCCTTTCACTTTGTTAATACGCTGCTGAACTGCGAGATACTCAAGAATTCGCTCCTTGACCTTCTCCAACCCATAGTGATCGGCTTCGAGTGTTGACTCGGCCTTGGTGAGGTCTTTAACGACCCGACTGCGCTTTTTCCAAGGCACCTGCACCAACCAGTCGATGTAATTGCGTACCACAGTTGCCTCAGCCGACATCGGCGACATCATGCGCAGTTTCTTCAACTCAGATTCAGCTTTCGCGCGGGACTCCTTGGGCATTCCTGCCTGATCTACTTTTTGCTGCAACTCCTCCATCTCATTGGGGACGTCATCCATCTCTCCCAATTCCTTCTGAATCGCCTTCATCTGCTCGTTTAAATAGTATTCGCGCTGGCTTTTCTCCATTTGCTTCTTGACTCGGCCACGCAAACGTTTCTCAACCTGCAGCAAGTCGATCTCAGATTCCATGATTCCAAGAATGTGTTCGAGACATTCACGAACATCACAAAATTCGAGAATCTTCTGTTTTTCATCGTTGCGTAATGTCAGGTGCGCCGCAATGGTATCGGCAAGGCGTCCCGGATCTTCAATACCACTCAGCGAGGTTAATACCTCCTGTGGGATCTTCGAGTTAAGTTTGACGTATTGCTCAAACTCAGAAATCACGGTGCGCATTAGCACCTCGCCTTCGCGATCATCGAGCTCACCTGCAGCCACTGGCGCCGCATCGACGACAAAACTTTCTTCTGTCTCTATGTAGTTAACGATTTCTGCACGCGACACACCTTCGACCAATACTTTCACGGTGCCATCGGGGAGTCTCAGCAGTTGCAGGATATTAGCGACCGTGCCAATCCCGAAGATATTCTCTGGCGCCGGGTCGTCGTCAACCGCGTCATGCTGTGCGGCAAGAAAAATCTGCTTGCCAGCCTCGACCGCCTCATCAAGCGCTTTGATGGATTTTTCCCGGCCAACGAAAAGAGGGATCACCATGTGCGGGAATACCACCACATCCCGCAGCGGCAGCATGTGATAACGAGTTCTAGGGGTAATTGGGTCGATGGTTTTTTCTTCGGTCATGAAGTTTTCCATGCATGAAATGTGGGTTTAAAAGCCTACAACAATACGATCGGCGCCGAGTTATTAAATCGAGTCACGTACTATAGTTGGGGCCGAGTGACACTATTTTCAAGCGCCACGATAACGCGCCCCCTAAGCTAAAATGACGGCCTGTCAGGATGACTGACTAGAGGCGTTGCGTTGCTCGTCTTCATACATGAACAGCGGTTGGGCGCCATCTTCAATCACGTTGGAATCGACCGTCACACGGGTTACATGCTCCATGGAGGGTAACTCAAACATAGTCTCGAGCAGAGCTCTTTCAAGGATCGAGCGTAAGCCCCGTGCCCCGGTTTTACGCTCAGTCGCCCGCTGCGCGATCGTCTTGAGCGCCTCAGGGCGAATCTCCAACTCGACCCCTTCAAGCTCGAATAGCTTCTGATATTGCTTGGCCAACGCATTTTTCGGCTCGGTCAAAATAGTGATCAGGGCATCCTGATCGAGCTCTTCAAGGGTCGCAACCACTGGCATACGCCCGACGAACTCGGGGATCAGGCCATACTTGATGAGATCTTCAGGCTCAAGATCTTTCAAAAATTCACTGACGCGCTCGGTATCCGTCTTACTCTTGATGTCCGCACCAAACCCGATACCGGATTTTTCGGAACGTTCCTGGATCACTTTTTCCAGCCCGGCGAATGCCCCGCCACAGATAAACAGTACATTACGAGTATTAACCTGGAGGAATTCCTGTTGCGGGTGTTTGCGCCCGCCCTGCGGTGGGACTGAAGCAACCGTGCCCTCGATCAGTTTAAGTAAGGCCTGCTGCACACCCTCACCAGAGACATCCCGGGTAATCGACGGGTTGTCGGCCTTGCGAGAAATCTTGTCGATCTCGTCGATATAAACAATCCCGACCTGGGCTTTCTCAACATCGTAATCACATTTTTGCAAGAGCTTCTGAATGATATTCTCGACATCCTCGCCCACATACCCAGCTTCAGTCAGGGTCGTGGCATCTGCGATTGTGAATGGTACGTTGAGTTCCTGCGCCAGAGTTTCTGCCAACAGCGTCTTACCCGAACCGGTGGGGCCGATCATCAGGATATTGCTTTTGGCAATATCGACACCACCAACCGCGTCGGCAACTCCATGCTCGATACGTTTGTAGTGGTTGTAAACCGCAACGGAGAGCACCTTCTTCGCTTCGGCCTGGCCAATAACATAGTCATCTAGCCGGGCGCAGATCTCTCGCGGCGTAGGATAGCGCGTACCTGCGGCCTCTGGCGCCTCAGCGTCCTCGGCCTCTTCCCGGATAATCTCGTTACACAACTCGACGCATTCGTCACACACAAAAACCGACGGTCCTGCAATCAGTTTGCGTACCTCGTGCTGACTCTTTCCACAAAAAGAGCAATACAGCAGTTTGTCGCCTTTTTTGTCACCGTCGCTGTCGGCCATCAGTCCTCCTGCCCAGTAAAATCCCACTGCACTGCGTGCATTTCTTGTATCACCTGAACTCTAACGATGCAAGGTTTGACAAGAAAATGCAAGCCCTGTTAACAGCGATACCACGAGATCGACGACTATTCGTCTTCCCGACTTTTAATAACCTTATCGATGATTCCGTATTCCAGAGCCTCGTTTTCATCCATGAAATTGTCACGCTCAGTATCCGTAGCGATCGTATCCACATCACGACCTGTATGCGCAGCCAACACAGAGTTCAACCGCTCGCGCAGACGCAATATTTCACGAGCGTGAATATCAATGTCGGTAGCCTGGCCCTGAAATCCACCCCAGGGTTGGTGAATCATGATTCTCGAATGAGGTAACGTAAAGCGTTTGCCCGGCGCACCCCCAGCAAGAATAACAGCGCCCATACTGGCAGCCTGGCCAATACAGACGGTACTGATCTGTGGGCGCACAAACTGCATAGTGTCATAAATTGCCATTCCTGCGTTAACCGCGCCACCGGGAGAATTTATATAAAGGTGAATATCCTTATCTGGATTCTCTGATTCCAGAAACAACAATTGAGCAACAATGAGGTTTGCCATGTGATCTTCGACTGCTCCGACCATGAAAATCACTCGCTCCTTAAGTAGGCGTGAATAAATATCATAGGCCCGCTCGCCCCGCCCGGTAGTCTCTATTACCATTGGCACAAGGCCGAGGCTCTGAGGCTCGATAACTCCGGGGCCACTAAAAGTCTTGTTCATATCACTTATTCCGATTAACTGTCGGTGCCTTCAACAGGCGTTGACGTGGGGGTGGCTGGGCGCATGAACTCATCAAAGGTGATGGTCGTCTCCGTGATTTTGGCTTCACTCAACAACTCCTCGATTGCCTGCTCCTCTACAACAACAGCTTCGACCTGGGCGAGGCGATTCTTGTCTTCGTAATACCAACGTGAAAACTGCTCGGAGTCATCGTAGGTTGACCCCATCTCTGTAACTCTTGCACGAACCCGGTCTGCATCCGGCTTAATCTCACGCCGCTTAACCACTTCATGCATTACCAGGCCAAGGCGTACGCGCCGATAGGACTCGTCCAGGTAATTGGCACGGTCAATTGGTCCATCGTGAGGTAGGCCCTGCTGACGTAATTGCTCGCGTACCGCCATGATGGCACGATTGATTTCATCATCAACCAGTGCTGCAGGGACTTCGAACTCGTTATCGTTCATCAGGGCATCCAGCACGGCTTGGCGCACCTGGGCACGCCCCCGCTGGTCACGTTCACGCTCAAGATTCTTGCGTATCTCCTCGCGAAAAGAACTCTCGAGACCATCCTCCACACCGAAAGTGCGTATAAAGGCCTCATCAATCTCGGGGGGCTGAGGCTTTCCAACCTCTTTAACAGTTATTGCAAATTCAGCATCCTTTCCTGCTACCGCGGCCCCTGGATAGTCTTCAGGAAAAGTGAGTCGTATGGTGAGATCATTGCCCGCACTCACTCCAGTCAATTGCTCCTCGAACTCAGGCAACAGCGCGCCTTTTCCAAGGATCACCGGGTAGTCGTTCGCCTGACCTCCTTCGAATACCTCACCATCAACTTTACCTTCAAAGTCGATCAGCACACGGTCATCCCCTTCAGCTGGTGCATCGCCCGGGGTATAAGTGGTTCGCTGCTTGCACAGCGTCTCGATGGTACGGTCAATATCCTCGTCACCCACCTCACAGGTATTGCGCTCGATTGGCATATCACGGATATCAGATCGAGGAATCGTGGGAAAGATTTCAAAGCTCGCTACAAACTCAAGATCCTCGCCTCGCACCAGAGTCTTTGGTTCAATAGACGGGGGACCCGCTGTCTCTACCGATTCACCAGTCACCGCGTCGCGATAGCTTGATCCAATCAGTTCGTCGGCGGCCTCGGCAAGGGCCTGATCGGCATAGCGCGACTCGATGACTTTCATCGGCACCTTGCCGGGGCGGAACCCGGGAATCTTGGCAGTCCGAGCCAGATGGCTCAAGCGCGCGCTGACCGCGCTATCCAACTGCGCCGCCGCCACCTTTATCGTCATGCGCCGACCAATAGCGCCCGTGGTTTCTATCGATACATCCATATCTACCTACCTTCCTTTTGCTTAACTCGTACACCTTTGTTAGTCAGATGAAACTTACCGGACTGGGTAACTGGTGCGAAAGGGGAGACTCGAACTCCCACGGGTTACCCCACTGGCACCTAAAGCCAGCGCGTCTACCAATTCCGCCACTTTCGCGTCCGGTACCTCAAAAAGGGAAACCTAGGTCTTAAGACCCCCGGAGCCCCACTTTCCGTGATATATGGTGGGCCGTGCAGGGTTCGAACCTGCGACCCGCTGATTAAGAGTCAGCTGCTCTACCAACTGAGCTAACGGCCCGTGTGTCCACTGCCTGTGCGTGCCCAAAAAGGAAACTGGGGTGACCGATGGGACTCGAACCCACGACGGCCGGAATCACAATCCGGGGCTCTACCAACTGAGCTACGATCACCATATACGCAAAGGCGAGCCCGCAATTATCCAATAAATATGGGTTCCTATGCTAGCCAAATGTGCAAATAAGCCAACACAGCGGTGTTTACGAGGGATTGGCGCGCCCGACAGGACTCGAACCTGTAACCTACGGCTTAGAAGGCCGTTGCTCTATCCGGTTGAGCTACGGGCGCCGACACATTCAGGCAAGCGAAATGGTCGGGGCAGAGGGATTCGAACCCCCGACTCCCTGCTCCCAAAGCAGGTGCGCTACCAGACTGCGCCATGCCCCGACTGTCGGGGGATATCCCCGCCCGGATAACAATTCTACCGGATCGTGGTTTATAAAGCGCGCTATGCGGCGCCACTCGCTTAACCGATCGCTCAGTTTCAGGCGCAGGCCAAGAGGTTGATTTTGCCGAGTACAACCCCATTTTCACCACTGGTTTTGTTTTCCGAGACCGTCTTAAGCCCCAGAGGCCATTCACCCAGGAGTAAACCTAATGTCCGAAAACGCTGCAGCCAAGACCCACAGCTTCCAGACCGAGGTGAAGCAACTGCTGCACCTGATGATTCACTCACTGTACTCCAATAAGGAAGTCTTCCTGCGCGAATTGATCTCCAATAGCTCGGATGCCTGTGACCGACTGCGCTTTGCTGCGCTAACCGACGAGGGATTGATGGAAGCCGGTGAAACCCTGCGCCTACGCGTCACTTTTGATAAAAAAGAGAAAACGATTACCGTCAGCGACAACGGCGTTGGCATGAGTCACGATGAGGTCGTACAAAACATCGGAACCATTGCCCGCTCGGGTACCCGGCAGTTTCTCGATGCCCTGAGCGGCGATACAGCAAATGACGCCAACCTGATCGGCCAGTTCGGGGTTGGCTTTTACTCCGTATTCCTGGTGGCAGAGAAAGTCGAACTGACTACGCGGCGCGCCGGTGACCCAACAAGCGCTGGTGTCCGCTGGACCTCAGACGGTGGCGGTGAATATCTCATTGAAACGGTCGAACTGGCAGACCGGGGTACCACCATCACACTACACCTTCGCGATGAGGACAAGGAGTTTGCCGAAGATTCTCGTATTCGTGGCATTGTCAGTAAATACTCCGATCATATTTCCCTACCGATCGAAATGCATCCGCAGGACGAGGACACAAAAGAAGAATGGGAAGCGATCAACAGCGGCTCGGCCCTATGGTCACGATCCAAAAATGAGATTACAGCCGAGGAGTACGAACGGTTTTATACAACCTTGAGCTATGACAACGAGGCGCCGCTGGCGACTTTGCACAATCGGGTCGAAGGCACTCTGGAATATACCTCACTCTTCTTCATTCCAAAAAAAGCACC
>CAUZJT010000087.1:0-10952 GCA_963580215.1 Gammaproteobacteria bacterium | reverse complement strand
ACCCGTGCACCAAACCCTTGTTGCCGTAGCCATTCTAGGTATGCATCACGTGACATCTGTAAAGCATTGACCCGTAATGTCATGGGAGGTTTGCGGTTTGCTGCCTCCAACACTTGGCTCCACTGATCGGGCCAAGCTTTGCGTATCGCATTCAACAACCAGCGGGGAGTCGCAAAGAGTTCTTCATCACTGGCCGGTTCGGTACTGGTCTTAGCCCGTAAGTGAGAGCGTAATACGGCATTTATCAGGCTGGTCGCTTTTGGAGCGCCGAGCAGTGCTGCGGCGTCGACAGTGCTGGCTGTTACCGCGTAATCGGGTTCATCCAGGTGATCGTACTGGTAAAGCCCGCACACCAACAGCGATTCGAGTATTCGATCCCGGGCGCGCAGTGGCCGATGTAATTGGCGCGATAAGACTCCTTGATAGCGGTGCCACCAGCGCAGCGCACCCCAGGCGATTTCCCGGGTTTCGCTAATGCGGCGCGCCGGGATGGTATTCAGATACTTCTTGGCTGCCATCTCCAAAGAGCGACCCTGGGTGACAACATCATGGACTATACGAGTGGCGACGGCACAAACTTCAGCGCTGGGCATGATCTGCCCCCCGGGTTGTGAAAATCGAGCCAGATTTGATCGGGTGACCATGGAGAAAGGCTCGGGTATCCAGTGCTTTACCACCTGGGCGCTGCAGTTCTAGTAATTCAAGCACTCCATTGCCGGTTTGCACCTGAATCAACCCATCTTGGACGGTGAGAACCATGCCAGGATCTGCACTAGTACAGGATGGTTTCGCGCGAGCCCGTCGGATCAGGTAATCCATGTCGCCCAGCCGCGAGCGGGCCAGTGGCGAGGGATTGAAGGCCCGAATGCGTCGCTCCAACACCTCTGCGGGTAACCGCCAGTCAAGCCAGGTTTCGGCTCGGGTGAGTTGTCGTGCATAACAGGCCCCAATGGCAGCCTGCGGTGTGCCGATGACGGGCGTTTGATGTAGTCGAGCCAGTAGGTCTCGAAGCGTTTGTGCACCCAGCGTTGCGAGGCGATCATGCAAAGATCCACTGTTTTCACATTCCTTGATTAATGTATCAGCGGTCACTAAGACAGGCCCGGTATCGAGCCCTTCATCCATCTGCATCAGGGTTACGCCAGTATGGGTATCTCCAGCTTCAATGGCTCGTTGAATGGGCGCAGCGCCACGCCACCGGGGCAACAGTGAAGCGTGAACGTTTATGCATCCCAGGCGTGGTGTCGTCAGCACAGCGTGCGGCAGGATCAGACCGTAGGCGACAACTACCATGAGATCGATGTCCAGTGTGGATAGGTACGATGCCTCAGTATCCAGATCGGCCGGCTGGCGCAGTGTCAGCCCGTGACGCAGTGCGAACTCTTTGATTGGGGACGCACGCAGTTTGCGGCCGCGCCCAGCCGGGCGATCTGGTTGGGTGTACACGGCACATACCTCGACATCGGAATCGAGCATGACCTCTAGTGAAGGCATTGCGAAATCGGGGGTACCAGAAAAAACTGCGCGTAGAGTCACTGTTGTCAGATAACAGGCGCGTTCTCTTTGTCGCAGCTAGTGGGGCGCTCCGAGTGGGATTCGCGAACGAGGCGCTTGCGAATGCGGTCACGCTTAAGCTGAGATAAATAGTCTACGAATACCTTGCCATCCAGGTGATCGACTTCGTGTTGGATGCAAATTGCGAGTAGTCCCTCGGTATGCAACTCGACGGGTATTCCGTCGCTATCCAGCGCTGTGACGGTGGCCTGTGAGAAGCGTGCGACAGGCTCGACGACTCCGGGGACCGACAAACAGCCCTCCTCGGATTCAATGGTTTCGCCAGAACTGGAAATGATCGGGTTGATAAAGACCTGTAGTTGGTCGTGGGTCTCTGAAATATCAATGACCACGACACGTTTTGTGACGTTCACCTGGGTAGCTGCCAAGCCGATGCCTGGTGCGGCGTACATGGTTTGAGCCATATCCTTTACAAGTTGTCTGATCGATTGATCTACGACCTCAACAGGCCTAGCCCGTTTTCGCAGTCGGGGGTCGGGGTACACCAGAATATCGAGCAACGCCATGGTTTCAGTGCAAGGTCCGGGTTTGTGAACTTGTTCGCTTGGCTCGCACGGCAACTGTTGTCTACACTACAATAGATGCGGCGAGGAATGAATTGAATGAATGCGGATTCTAACGGAATTATCTGGCGAAAAGGTATGCTGAACGCTTTGAAACAGCGCCCTGTCGGGCGGCTCTTTGTGCAATGGTTTGTGTTTTGTGTGCTCGTGCTCGGGTCAGTATGTGCTCCGGCGCAGGCAGAGCGCCTTTTGCCAGCGCTCTATACAGTCGAGAACGGTGATACTCTTTGGAGCATCGCTGCGCGGTTGTGGGGGGATCCAGTGCGTTGGCCTGAACTACTGGCCGGAAATCCGCAATTGATCGAACGTGGTGAACTGGTGCCGGGCGAAACCCTTGTTATTTCATCGCAAGATGAAGATGCTGCGGTCCAGTTCAAGGTGCTGCCTGTTCAGAAGCGCAGTCCGGCAATACGCATCGAGGCATCAGCGCGAGTACCAGCCGTAATTCCTCCGGATGCGATTACACCATTTCTTACCTATCCGTTACTGATCGACGAGGTAGATCCCGCGGTTGCGGGCCGTGTCATTAGTGGTCTAGATGGCGACGTTTTGTTGAGCCAGTTCAATAGTTTTTATGCTCAGAATCTGCCGACATCAGCAACGGGGTTGTACACGATTTTTCGCCCAGACCGCGCATTGACGCATCCAGTCAGCGGGGAGGAATTGGGGGTGACAGCTCAATATCTCGGTACAGCTCGGTTGGATGAGCCTGGTGATATCGCCCGATTGACCATTGTCAGCAGTGTTCAAGAGGTGAGCCCCGGTGATCAATTGATTTCCAGACAGGAAGTGATTGGTTTGCCGTATCTTTATCCAAAGGTACCGCGGGTTGCCGTGGACGCACATGTCGTCAGCACTTTTGGTGCGATCAGCGGAGTAGGGCTATTTTCGGTTGTCGTGGTATCTGCCGGAAGCCAGGATGGGTTGACTCCCGGAGATATTCTCATGGTGGTGCACCCGGATAGGACTTTACTGCTGACCCGAGAACTTGTTCGGCCAGCGGTTCGTGCTGATCGTTGCACTTTGCCCACGGTTACCATGAATACGGTGCATACCCGTCTGCTGGGTTGTGCCGAACGCTTGCCGGGTAAGCGACGCCTGGCGAGTGGCGAGGCGGAATTGATTGCTCTACCCGAGGGACGTTCCGGTGAATTGCTGGTCTTTCGGGTTTTTGATCGAGTGAGTTATGCACTGGTCCGCGATGTTGAGCGCGCGATCCAGCACAGCGATAGGGTAGTGAACCCCGGTACCTGACATTTTCGCCGGGGCAAGGAAGCGCCCGGTAAGCAGAAGCGGATTGGTTTTCGCTGTTGCTGATTACAAGGCCAAGGAGGGCCGCTTATGGACGAAAGAAATTTAGCCTGGTTGCGTATTGGACGCGCAACTCTCCCCGAAAGTATCAAGCGAGTTGTGCTCGAGCATTTTCCTGATCCCCTCGAAGCGCTCAGCGCTGACTTATCGGTTTTGCCCAGACAGAACCGGTTGTGTGCTGGGGCAAGGCTGACACTCGGCGGTCGCAGTAACGAGCGGTTGGTGACACAAGACGCAAAATGGCTTGCCAGCCCAGGACATTCGGTGATCGGCTTGACTGATCCGAAATTTCCTGCGCTGTTGCGCGAAATCTCTTGCCCGCCCGTGGTGTTGTACTGCAAGGGCGATGAATCCTTATTGCAAGGCCCAGCACTCGCGATTGTCGGCAGTCGTAATCCGACCCCAGCGGGGGTTGAAACTGCTCATGATTTTGCCAGTGAGCTCGCAGCGGTTGGGATTGTAGTTGCGAGCGGGCTTGCGCTTGGGATTGATAGCGCTGCTCACCGCGGCGCTCTAAAGGCACGCGGCCCAACGATTGCCGCGTGCGCCACGGGCCTGGATACCGTTTACCCCCGATGTCACCGTGACCTTGCCCATCAGATCTCGGAAAGTGGTCTGGTAATTTCAGAATTTGTACTTGGCACCGGCGTTAGGCGACACCATTTTCCCCAGCGCAATCGACTTATTAGTGGGCTGAGTCTGGGTACGTTGATCGTTGAGGCTGCGCCAGGAAGTGGTAGCCTGATTACGGCGGGTTTTGCGGCTGATCAGGGTCGTGAGGTGTTTGCGGTTCCCGGTTCGATCAATTCACCACTCTCCCGTGGGTCTCACCAGTTGATCCGTGACGGCGCCCAATTGGTGGAGTCGGCGAGGCAGATTGTTGAGCATCTGTCACTGTCGAAAGAGGTGCAAGAAATCGTTAAACCTGCAGGAAAACAGCCATTCTGGTGCACCCTGGCCCTTGACGTTGTGGACTTTGCCCCCACCAGTGTCAACCAGGTTGCCCAGCGGTCAGGTTTGACGATCAGCGAGGTTTGCGCCATGCTGATAAGGATGGAGTTGGCAGGCCTAGTATGCAGTTGTGCAGGCGGGTACTTGCGTTTGCGTTAAGTGTGGCTTGGAAAAACCATTAGCGATCACTGGCTCAGTGATCGCTACAAGACTGTCATGGGCGGGCTTAATCCTGGTTCGGTCATTCGGAGTTGAGGGTCGATATGCCATGGTCTGATAGTTGCGACAGGTCTAAGTGGTGGGTCGACTAAATGGAAATCACGGTTTCAGTAAACGAGTTTGATATTTATGGGCAGGTCTTTAGTCATTGTTGAGTCGCCGGCCAAGGCGAAAACCATCAATAAGTACCTAGGCAGCGAATACGTGGTCAGATCGAGTGTTGGTCACGTTCGTGATTTGCCAGTAAGTGGTTCGACAAAAAAGGTAGACCTCAAAGCGCGTGCTCGCCAAGCAGCGAAAACGAGAAAAATGTCACCGGCTGTCAAGGCGCGTTATCGTAAGAAAAAGAACTACAGTAATCTAGTCAAGAGTATGGGGGTCGACCCGCAGAACAACTGGGAGGCGAACTACCAGATCTTGCCCAATAAGGCCGGGGTAGTCGCTGAGTTGCAAAAACTCGCCGCTGTTGCCGATTCAATCTATCTTGCCACTGACTTGGATCGCGAGGGTGAAGCGATCGCTTGGCATCTCAAAGAAGTGATCGGTGGTGATCCACAGCGTTATCGACGGGTCGTTTTTAATGAAATCACACGTCAGGCAATTCATGAAGCCTTTGAGCATCCAGGCACGCTCGATGATCACAAGGTAGAGGCACAGCAGACGCGGCGTTTCCTTGATCGCGTGGTCGGATTTATGCTTTCGCCGTTGCTTTGGGCGAAAATCGCCCGGGGGTTGTCTGCTGGCCGTGTGCAGTCAGTTACAGTCAGTCTGTTGGTTGAGCGTGAGCGCGAAATTCGTGCCTTTGTGCCAGAAGAATACTGGGAAGTATTTGCTGATACTGAATGTGTCGAAGGATCGCTTCGCTTGCAGGTCGTTAAGCAGGATGGCGAGAATTTTCGCCCTGAGAACCAAACCCAGACCCAAGCCGCACTGGCGTTTTTAACCCAGAACCCATACCAGGTATCAGATCGCACAGACAGGCCGACTCAGTCACGGCCCAATCCGCCGCTGATCACCTCTACTTTGCAGCAGGCGGCGAGCACCCGACTGGGGTTTTCTGTAAAGAAGACCATGATGCTGGCCCAACGATTGTACGAAGCCGGCTTAATCACCTACATGCGTACCGATTCCACCAACTTGAGCGCTGATGCGTTATCAAGGTGTCGGCAGCACATCCATGACCAATTCGGCGAGAAATATTTGCCTGCTTCAGCGAATGTTTATGCCAGTAAAGCTGGGGCCCAGGAGGCTCACGAAGCAATTCGACCGACTGATGTGCGCCAACGGGGGAGTAATCTTTCGCTGGAGGCTGATCAGCAGCGTCTGTATGACCTGGTACGCAATTATTTCGTTGCCTGTCAGATGACCCATGCCCAGTACCTGAGTTCAACTCTAACGGTCACTTGCGGTGATTTCGAACTGCGGGCCCGCGGGCGGATTCTGGTTTTTGACGGCCACACCCGCGCTTTACCACCGGCTGGCAAGCAGGAAAATATAGAACTGCCAGATATCCCCAAGGGTCGTCGTCTGACTCTGAAGCAGCTTGAGCCCGTGCAGAATTTTACCAAACCCCCGCCACGCTTTACCGAGGCCAGCCTGGTAAAGGAGCTCGAAAAACGTGGCATTGGTCGCCCTTCGACCTATGCGTCGATAATCTCGACGATCCAGGACCGGGGCTATGCTCGGCTTGCCAACCGGCGTTTTTATGCGCAGAAGATGGGTGAGATTGTTACTGACCGCTTGCGTGAGAACTTCAGCGAACTGATGGATTACGGTTTTACAGCTGAAATGGAAGAGACCCTTGATGAGATCGCCACGGGCAAAAAAAACTGGAAGAACGTCCTGAATGGGTTTTTTGACAACTTCACTCAGAAGTTGGATGCGGCCAATGGCGAAGGCGAGGGAAAAACAGCCGTCGGAGGCATGCGGGCGAATCTACCCACAGAAACAGATATTCCGTGCCCGACTTGCGCTCGACATATGCAGATACGCAATGGGGCAACCGGTGTATTCCTGGGTTGCTCAGGCTACGGTCTGGCGCCCAAGGAACGCTGTACCCAGACCTTAAACCTTGTTTCCGGAGATGATGTAGAGAATGTGAGTTTCGATGAGGATGCCGAAGTGCAACGACTGGTCCGCACACGTCGCTGCAAGGTTTGTCATAGCGCGATGGAAGCTTACCTGATCGACAAAGACCGCAAGTTGCACATTTGCGGTAATAACCCTGACTGTTCTGGCTACGCGGTAGAGGAGGGGGCATTTAAGCTGAAAGGTTACGATGGCCCGGTGCTTGAATGTGAGAAGTGCGGGGCTGAAATGCAACTGAAGACTGGCCGTTTTGGCAAGTATTTTGGCTGTACTGGTGAGGATTGTAAGAACACCCGAAAACTGCTGAGAAATGGTGAGCCGGCTCCACCTCGAGCGGATCCTATACCGATGCCGCATTTACAGTGTAAAAAAGTAGATGATTTTTACCTGTTGCGCGATGGTGCTTCGGGCATTTTTCTGGCGGCCAGTCAGTTTCCGCGAAATCGTGAAACCCGTGCCCCGTTGGTCGAGGAGATACTCACAGTAAAGGACCAATTGGACCCTAAACACCGTTATCTGGCGAGTGCCCCGGTGAGCGATCCGGATGGAAACAAGGCTCAGGTCCGTTACAGCCGCAAGGCCCGGGAGCAGTACGTGATGACCGAGGTCGATGGTAAGGCCACGGGCTGGAAAGCGATATGTCCCAACTGCGATGGACAATGGCTGGTCGAAGAGAAAAGCCAATCAAGCGCCAGATCCAGAAAAAAGACAGTTAGAAAAAAAGCGACCAAGAAGAAAGCCGTCAAGAAAAAGACTGCCCGAAAGAAAGCCGTCAAGAAAAAGACTGCCCGAAAGAAAGCCGTCGGTAAGCGTGTCAAGAAAGGGGCGAGCGCTAGTCAGAACAACTCAACAAGCGCGTCAGAATAATCCCTTCACCGGATCCGTGCTGCTGGCCCCGGTGCTTCGGTGCAGGTTCGGTGACGGATCAGCTGGGGGCTCGGTTCCTGTAATGAAAAACTCATCGAAGCCCTGGGGGTCGTTTTCGTCGGTAGGCAGGCCGCTGTCCTGGTTAATCCGTAACGTGATAATTTTTTCAGGTCGTCGTTGCGTTACTTGGGGACGGGCCAGGAGCGCGACCCGCATGTAGTTGAGCCAGACAGGTAACGCGGCCCTGGCACCGGATTCCCGTGAACCCAGATCGCGGGGACTGTCAAAGCCTATCCACACACTGGTGACGATGTCCGGGTTATACCCGGTAAACCAGGCATCGTGATAATTATTAGTAGTGCCGGTTTTACCGGCAAGATCGTTACGCCCAAGGGCTTGCGCGGCGCGGCCGGTGCCACTGCGAATAACCTCACTCATCATAGAGTTCATGATGAATGCATTTTCCGGTGACAACACCCGGCGGGCAAAACGTGGGTCGACGACTCGCCGACCAGCACTATGGGTGACCCCGTTTGGGGTCGGGCAGTCGGGGCAGATCATTAGACGGTTTGCGTACTCCACGATCTCCCCTGATGGATTCTCGACGCGGGCAATGAAGAAGGGTTCAACTAGATACCCGCCGTTGGCAAATGCGGTATAGCCACGCGCGATCTCCAAAGGAGTAACCGTAGCCGATCCCAGAGCCAGCGCAAGGCCGCGGGGCAGTCGCCCACGGTCAAAACCAAAATTTGCCAGGTAGTCGCGAACCAATTCAATGCCCATGGCACGGACCAGCCGGACCGAGACCAGATTCAGTGAGAGGCTGAGCGCCTTGCGCAGGCGGGTTGGTCCGAACACCTTACGGCTATAGTTTTGAGGGCGCCAAGCTCCGCCCATATGGTCTTCGACAACGACCGGAGCACCGCTGACCAAGCTCGCTGCTGTAAAGCCGTTTTCCAGGGCAGCTGAATAAATGAATGGCTTGATATTTGAGCCGGGTTGACGAAGCGCCTGGGTGACGCGGTTGAATTTGCTTTGCTTAAAGTTAAACCCCCCGACCAGCGCGAGTACCGCTCCATCGGTAGGATTCAGGGAGACTAGCGCACCTTGGATGAGGGGTGCCTGTGCCAGGCGAAGCGAGGCGCCTTCTCCAGTGACGTAGATGACATCTCCAGGGTTCAGAAATTGAGAGGGAGTTCGACCCGTCCAGCGCCATCCATCAACGGCGATGGTTACCGATTGTCCGTTTGCCCTCAGGATATCCAGTGCGTCTCCCCCGGCTCGAAGTACCAGTGCGGGCCGAAGGGGTGCTGGTGAATCGAATTGTGCCAGCACCTTTGCTTGTTCAGGGCGGCTGGTTATTTTATTTGGGTCGATATACCCCTGCGGTCCGCGATACCCATGGCGTTCTTCATAAGCCAACAGCCCTGTCGTGAGGGCCTGGTTAGCTGCATCCTGATAGGTTGGGTCGATGGTGGTGTAGACCCGGAACCCGGATTGATAAGCCAAATCACCGTAACGCTCGACCATGTGCTTTCGAACTATTTCGCTGACATAAGGCGCGTAGACTTGGATCTTTGCTTTGTGTCTTTGGGCTGTGACCGGAGCGGAGCGTGCACCGGCGTATTGGCTATCACTGATCAGTTCCAGCCCATGCATCCGACGTAGCACGTAGTTGCGCCGGTCGAGCGCTCGCCCGGGGTTGCTGACAGGATTACTGCGTGAGGGGGCTTTGGGCAATCCTGCGAGCATTGCCAATTGGGCCAGAGACAGTTCCGACAGGCGTTTGTTGTAGTAGATCGAGGCAGCTGCCTGGAAACCGTATGCCCGATGACCCAGGAAAATCTTATTCAGATAAAGCTCGAGGATTTCTGCCTTGGTGAGTTCTCGTTCTAGTCGGAAAGCCAGCAGTACTTCCTTGATTTTGCGACTATAGGTTTTTTCTCGTGATAGAAAATAATTACGGGCAACCTGCATGGTGATGGTGCTGGCGCCCTGGCGGCTATCCAAGGATTTCAGATTAGCAATAACCGCGCGTAGCACTCCCGAGAAATCAACACCGTGGTGTTGAAAAAACCGATCATCCTCAGCTGCGAGTATTGCTTTGATCAGCAGGTCTGGCGCCTCTTCGATCGGAATGGTAATGCGTCGTTCGTCACCGAATTCGCCCATCAACTGACCGTCGGTTGTGTATACCCGTAGTGGTTCCTTGAGACGGATATCCCGCACTTTGCTGGTCGGCGGGAGATCAGGCAGAACAATTGCCAGCCCCCCGGCCAGTGTGAGGATTCCGACTAGCATGAGGCTCACAAAACCCCAGATAAGAGCGCGAATCGACATAAGAATAGCCGCAAAAGAACTCGCCAAATCAGGGCGAGAAACAGATTGGCGGGGATTTTATCAAACGCCAACTAAAATTCTCACCTGCCGTTGGAGCCGAACTTCAATCGACGGAATGAGTTGATCGTATGACAGGCCGGGTTAGACTTGCGGGTATGAGGAGTTCGGCCATCACATTAAACCTTTATCCGGTACCGGAAGCATCTGATCGAGTCGATTTTCCCAGGTTTGGGGTATGAGTCTTTTTGCTCGACGCAAACGCCAGGCACTGGGCATCGATATTGGCAGTGCCGCGGTGAAAGTGCTGGAAATGTCTGCCGTTCGTGGCGGTTATCGCACCGACCGTTGTGCTTTGGAGCCCCTGCCAAGAAATGCGGTGGTTGAGCATGGTATCAGCGACCTCAAAGCGACCAGCGAAGCCGTGCAGCGGGCAGTCAGTCATTCGCGCAGCGCTCGTAGGAATGCTGTAGTGGCGGTGTCACAAACCCACGTCGTTTCCCGTACTATCACTTTACCGGCGGGCCTGACCGATCGCGAGATGGAAGAGCAGGTCATGATTGAGGCGACGCAGCAGATTCCATATCCGCTAGACGAGATAAATCTGGATTACCGGGTCACTGGTGGCGCTCGCTCGGGCAGCGATGATGAAGTCATGATCACAGCTTGCCGTAAAGAAATCGTTGAGGATTACATAGCGGTGATGGAGCTCGCGGGGTTGCGTGCGGTAATCGTCGATGTGGGCTTGTTTGCGATGGAGCGCAGTTTCGAGTTTGTCGCCGCAACTCTGGGAGAATCACTGGAAGGCAGAGCTATCGCACTAATGGATTTCGGGGATGTGAGTACGCGACTGGATCTTTTTCTGGACGGTACTGTCATCTACAGTCGTGATCAGAATTTTGGCGGTCGGATTTTGACGGAGAATATCCGTTCGCGTTACGGCATCGATTATCGGGAAGCTGAAGCGCTTAAGCGGACCGGTGATCTTCCCCAAAATTACGAAGAGGATCTTCTTGGGCCATTCCGGCAGGCCATGGCGCG
>CAUZJT010000086.1:0-11057 GCA_963580215.1 Gammaproteobacteria bacterium | reverse complement strand
TCTGGTTGAACTCGCCGGCGACGGTATTTCTTGTCGGCGCTGTCCTAGCGGGCCTGTCGCTTCTATTGTCCTTCAACATACCCGCCCGTCCTGGGCCTGCCAATGGCATGATCCTGGGCCAACCGGTGCCGGTGCGGATAAGCGCGCAATAACAAACTGTCATCGACCCGCTGGTTCGGAAATGGGTGTAGCATCAATTCATAATGTTTTACTTATTAGTAACATCATAGAATATTACTTTTATTTATGATTATGCTGGTTTATGGTTAGACCTTTAGACGGTATTAACATTACCCGCTTCAGATCCATCAACGCTTAGCGCAAACTTGATGGACAGAGGCGGAACAACCTGGGAGTAAAAGGCAGTGTCTTTAAATCAATCCAGCCGTTACGCCGACCTCAATCTTGATGAGCAGACTCTCATCGAAGAAGGTCGACATATCCTTTGTGCCTACCGGATGAAACCCAAATCCGGCACCGGTTATCTTGAAGGTGCAGCTCACTTTGCCGCCGAATCGTCTACTGGAACGAACGTGGATGTTTCCACTACAGATGACTTTACCAAAGGGGTCGATGCCCTGGTCTACCAAATAGACGAAGCCAGCGAGGATATGCGTATCGCCTACCCACTGGAACTGTTCGATCGCAATATTACCGATGGACACATGATGATTGCTTCTTTCCTGACCCTCACGGTTGGCAACAACCAGGGTATGGGTGATATTGAACACGCTAAGATGTATGACTTCTACGTGCCGCCAAGGGCAGTGCAACTGTTCGATGGACCTGCCAAAGACATATCCGACTTGTGGCGTATCCTGGGGCGCCCGATCGTAGACGGAGGTTTTATCGCCGGGACCATTATCAAGCCTAAACTGGGGCTGCGGCCGAAGCCATTTGCCGAGGCAGCCTACCAGTTCTGGATGGGTGGCGACTTCATCAAGAACGACGAGCCCCAAGGTAACCAGACATTCGCACCGATGAAGGAGGTTATCCCGCTGGTAGTCGACGCAATGACGCGGGCGCAGGACGATACTGGTGATGCCAAGCTGTTCTCTGCAAACATTACCGCCGACTGCCACAACGAGATGGTTGCCCGCGGTGAATTTATCCTTTCACAGTTCGGCGAATTTGCAGACCATTGCGCTTTCCTGGTCGACGGTTATGTCGGCGGACCAGGCATGGTTACCACGGCCCGGCGCTGGTTTCCCAATCAGTACCTGCACTACCACCGAGCCGGCCACGGCGCAGTAACCTCGCCTTCAGCGAAACGGGGTTACACCGCCTACGTGCTCGCCAAGATGTCGCGCCTGCAGGGTGCCTCAGGCATACATGTGGGTACCATGGGTTACGGTAAGATGGAAGGTGAGCGCGATGACCGTGCGATCGCTTATATCATCGAGCGCGACAGTTACACCGGACCGGCCTATCACCAGGAATGGCTAGGCATGAAGCCAACCACTCCGATCATCTCCGGGGGCATGAATGCATTGCGACTGCCCGGGTTTTTCGAGAACCTGGGGCACGGCAACCTCATCAACACCGCCGGAGGTGGCAGCTATGGGCATATCGACAGCCCGGCTGCGGGAGCAATTTCACTGCGCCAGGCCTACCAGTGCTGGCTCGCCGGCGCCGACCCGATCGAGTGGGCTAAGGATCACAGGGAGTTCGCGCGCGCCTTCGAGTCGTTTCCACTGGATGCCGACGCACTCTACCCGGGCTGGCGCGACCATCTGGGGGTCGCCGCAGCCTAACCAGACCTTTTCAGACCCGTCGCACACGCGCCCCGGAAGTAAGGCCTGCTAGTGCTCCAGGGTAAGCCGGTAACCGCCAAACTTGCGGATATTCAGTACGCCGCTGTCCAAAATCAGATACTGGCCCTTAATGCCTAGCAGACGCCCCGCAACCCGGGGCGTTTTATCAAGGTTAAGAGCGGTCACTTTTTTCGGATACTGGTTGACTGGATACTGAATCTGGATCGGAGAGGCTTCTTCCATTAATCGCGCCTGGTCTGCGTTAATAGTTTCGGTCACCCGACCTATGGCGAGACCGGCCTGCGCGAGCAATCGTTCTCGCTCAGCCACCAGATCAAGTGGATCAGGAACCCCCTTAAGCATGCGCTGCCAGGCCGTACGGTCGGATACAACAGTGCGTATCGCGACCTCCAGTAATCCGGCAATACGTCGCTCACTGACCTCAAAAATGGGTAGCGCCTGGGAAGCCCCTTGATCAATCCAGCGAGTGGGCACCTGGGTAGCCCGAGTGACGCCGACTTTCAACCCGGATGAATTAGCAAGGTACACGATATGGGATTGCAGGCAATGGGCCTGACCCCACTCTGGCTCCCGGCAAGTTCCTTCATGGAAGTGGCACAACTCTGGCTTTATGATGCATTGGTCACAAGCCGCGAGTCGCTTCAAACAGGGATAACAATGCCCCTGATTAAAACTTTTATTGGTCTTGCGCCCACAGCTCAGACAAAATATTTCACCACAGAATTCGATTTCAAGTTCCCGACCCAATAACGCATTGAGTCCTACCAACGCTTCGCCGATAGGCAGTTGATACTCCACCGGTGAAACGGCCTTGGTGTGCATTTTTTGAATCACCCCGACTGGCATATAGTTCTCCTTGGCCTCGTTACGAATAAACTGGTCGACCATCCCGGTTGGGTCATGGGACTCTCCTTACACGGAATCAACTGGGGTTAAAGGGGCAGCCAGCCATAAGATACTCGCTAGTAATCTGAATCGTGAAATAAGGACCGACTGTCACCTACTGAACAGCCACTATAACGCCCAGCGGGAACATCGGGTAAAGGTACCGGTGAAGATTCCAAGTCCGTCGACCGGCTCTAACTGCTAACTGGCAACTATCAATAGTCCTCGGGCAACTTGCGCTCGATAACCCAGCGACCCGGCTCAATACGGATGTATCCACCCTTAACCAGATCACTCATGATTCGGCTAACCATTTCCCGGGAGCAACCGATCATGTCGGCGAGCAACTGGTGGGTCAGTCGTTCGGTAATAACCCACTCGCCGTTTTCCTCCACGGCACACTCTTGTAGCCGGGCGGTCAGCCGCCGGTAAACACTATCTAAGGCAAGCCCCTGGGCCCCGTGGGTTAGCTTTCGAATCCGCCCGGCCAAGCTTTGAATCACCGAGCGGTTGAGTTCGGTATTGCGCTCAAGTAAAGCAAAAAAATCATCTGCACCTATCTTGAGTAATTCAGTTTTCTCCATAGCGGCTATAGATGCCGAACGAACGGCTCCGTCAAGCACAGCAATTTCTCCAAATACTGTTGAGGGACCCTCCAATGCGAGCACCATCTCCTTGCCGTCCTTATCTGATACATAAACCCGAACACGACCGCTGATGACGACATAAAGCGCGTCCCCAACCGAACCCTGACTGATGATGATCTCGCCACGTTGCGCTGTAATCGGCCTGGCCAGTGCGGCCAGTGCCTGTAGCTCGTGATTCTCCAAGGTGGAGAACAAAGTTACCTGTCTTACGATATCGATGGTCACAGCATCAGTCTCCCGGATAAGGTATCGCGAGATTCAAGAGTAGTCGCACCACTGCGGCCGGGCAAGCCGGAAATAGTCAGCGTCTGCGGCGACGCCGGTTGCCCGTCTGCGTCTTTTCCCCGGTTATGCGAGTTGGCCATGTGACCACCTTGGACAACTGGGCGAACTGGGCGCGTTTATGAGGGATAGCCATTGCCTCAATAAAATGCTCCTGAAACCTGGGTTCGACGGCAGTTTCGATTTTCTCTATTTTACGGATTTCCCTTTCGATCTCCCGGCGTGCGTTCACATCAACCAAGGCAACATGAGCGCCGCTCCCTGCCGCATTGCCTGCCGAGGTGACATTACCCAATTCACAGTCGGGAATCAGACCCAGCACCATAGCGTACTTAACATCAATATGGGAACCAAACGCGCCAGCCAGACGAATACGGTCAATCTCTTCCACGTCAAGTTTATCCATTAACAATCGAATCCCGGCGTAAAGCGCTGCTTTAGCAAGCTGGATGGCGCGCACATCGTTTTGGGTGACTGTGACCGTAATATCTCCCTTGTGCAGGACAAAAGCGAAGGTCCTGCCATCTGCGATCACCCGGGCCGAGTGTTGAGACAGATTGCCATCGATGACTCCATCGGAACTGAGTATGCCAGCAAGGTACATCTCGGCCACCACTTCGATAATCCCCGAACCACAAATGCCTGAAATACCTACCGCGGCGATCGCCTCGTCAAACCCGGGGTCGTCAGACCACAAGTCACAGCCGATCACCCGGATCCGAGGTTCCAGGGTGTCGCGATCAATGCGCACTCGCTCAATCGCCCCAGGGGCGGCGCGCTGACCACCGCTGATCTGCGCCCCTTCAAAGGCTGGGCCCGTGGGGCTACTGGCTGCCAACAGGCGGTCTCGGTTTCCCAGGACGATCTCTGCGTTGGTACCTATATCAACCAGCAAAGTCATCTCCTTGCGCAGATACGGCGCCTCGGACAAAACCACAGCTGCACAGTCAGCGCCAACGTGGCCCGCAATACAAGGCAGCACATAACAGCGTGCACCCCGATTGAGGCCAAGATCAAGTTCGTGTGCAGGCATCGTGATAGCGCTATCGGTGGCAAGCGCAAACGGCGCTCCACCCAATTCAACCGGAGAAAGTCCCAACAGCAGGTGATGCATGATCGGGTTGCCGACAAAAGCGCAGTCGAGTATGTCATCAACATTGCTGTCAGTTTCTTGGCAGACCTGCGTTACCAGTTCTGCCAGGGTCTGGCGCACGGCCTGAGACATCTCCTGTTCGCTGCCCGGATGCATCATCACGTAAGAGACGCGACTCATCAGATCTTCGCCAAACCGGATCTGCGGATTCATCCGCCCAACCGAGGCAAGAGACTGGCCGCTGGTCAGTTCAATAAGATGCATGGCAATCGTGGTTGAACCCACATCAACCGCAAGCCCTAACGCCGTGTCGTGATAACCAGGCCAGATAGCGATAATCTCGCGCTGCTGAAATACGGCAACCGTGACCTGCCAATTACCCTTGCGCATCACGGCTTGCAGTTTTCCCAGTACCTGCGGGTCACAACTGAGCCCGGTCAAAGCCCACTCGAATTCCAATTCCTCTTCCAGGCGGCGCAGGTCAGACACTGCCTCGTGCATGTTGGGTGGGCTGACTTCAACCACGTGCAAACGCACCAGAGGGTCAACTGACAAATCGTGTACTTCGGTTCGCTTGCGGATCACCTGCCGATGAACCTGGCTCTCAGGTGGCACATCGATCACTGCATCACCAAGCAACCGGGCTGAGCACCCCAATCGCCGGCTCTGGGCCAGACCACTTACCGCGTGGTAATCAACCTCATTCCCACCAAAGTCGGAAAGGTGCTCGGGCCGCGATTCAATACCGTGTTTGGGAAATGACCCCTCACTTAGAACCACCTGGCAGCGACCACAGATCGCCCGACCCCCGCACACCGAATCCAAATCGACGCCAAGTTCGCGCGCCGCCTGCAACACGGTCGTCCCATGGGCAACACGCCCCCTGCGACCGGATGGGGTAAATACCACCAGCACATCCCCAGCTGTTGCAAGTACAGTTTCAGTGGCGTGAACAGTACTCAACTGGAACCGCCCTCAATCGTCGCCTCGTCGGGATGAATAAGGTAGTAATCTGATGCATCGGTAAAAAATATATGGGCCTGGGTGTGCAGGCCGGTCGGGCTATCCAACGCGCCAGCCGCTATCCCCCAGGCATCGCGAGACGCGTGACGCCAGAATAGGCTAGACCCACAACGACGACAAAACCCTCTTTGCGCCTGAGTAGAGGATTGAAACCATTCCAGAGCGCCTTCATGCGCAATCTCCACACAATCCGACGGCGCTGCTGTTGCCGCCCAGTAATGACCACTGGTTTTACGGCACTGTGAACAATGGCAGGCCAACACCGGGCGAAGCGGTCCACGGACCGTAAACGACACAGCCCCGCATAGACAACTGCCGCAAGTGTGTTGCTCAGCCACCGGCCGCCCGACGCCGACCACCACGACGGCCCTCTCGAACACCGGACTGACCTTCGGCCAGCGGGTCGCGATAGCGTGCAATCCAGCGCTTGCAATCTGGATCGTGCCCCATCATGACATCCGCCCCCATCACGGCTGCCATAACCTCGCCGTGCAATGGGCTGGTAATAGCTGATGTCATTCCGGCGCCAATGGCCATGGTTAAAAACGCCGCATTCAAACCATTACGGTTAGGTAAGCCGAAACTGACATTCGATGCGCCGCAGGTGCTGTTGACCTTTAATTCATCGCGCAGTCGCTTCAGAATATGCATCACCTGTCGGCCCGAATCATTCAGGGCGCCGATCGGCATCACCAGTGGATCAACCACCACATCCTCAGCGGGAATGCCATAATCGGCCGCGCGCTCAACAATCTTTCGGGCCACATCGAAGCGCACGTTCGGATCCTCGGAGATTCCCGTCTCATCGTTCGAGATAGCCACCACAGCTGCGCCGTATTTTTTCACCAGCGGTAAGACCTGCTCCATTCGTTCTTCTTCACCCGTGACCGAATTAACCAGTGCCTTACCCTGGTAGACAGCTAGCCCCGACTCTAGTGCTGCGACAATAGAAGAATCGATAGACAGTGGTACATTAGTCAATGACTGCACCAGTTGTATGCACTCGGCCAATATGGCCGGCTCATCGGCGAGCGGGATTCCAGCATTGATATCGAGCATATGAGCGCCCGCGGCTATCTGAGCCAGAGCATCCAACTCCACGCGAGCGTAATTGCCTAGTTTCATTTCGGCAGCCAGCGCCTTGCGTCCGGTCGGATTGATCCTCTCTCCGATCATGCAAAATGGCTGATCAAACCCAATCCTCACTTCCTTCGTTGCTGAACTGACAACAGTCACCGTCACCTGCTTATCCTCTTAATGAATTAAACGTTGCGCTATGCCCGGGTGGCAAGGGACTCTCCCCTCAAGCGCACCAGAATCCTTGACTATGTCGCTTACCCGTTCTTCTTGCCTGTAAGCTATGATATGGATACCGTGCACGCCCTTAATCGCCTGGATCATCTCAACACATATGCGAATACCTTCAGTACTCGCGCATTGCGGACAGACCATTGTCGCAGGGCGTACATAGGCTTCAGTCAGCTTGTGGGGTATTAGCGCTGGCGCTACCCTTAGCCCTGATCAGGGCTAACAGGTCCTCATCCGTATGTGCAGCCTCAAGGCGTTCTACCGTTTGCGTCGCCATCTGCTCAAGATCATCGTCGCTGCAGGTCACGCTCTCGCGACGCCATTCACTTAGGTAAGCATCCGACGAACCTTTACCGGCCCGCATGGCGGCGCGATCGATTGCGTCCTGAAAACGCTGCGCCAGCATAAACCTTACAGTCTGCCGACCCTTGCGGGCCATGACCAGCGAAGGGATATCCCGCCAAAAAACAGTGATCAACTTTGCCATCAGAACTCCTTCGCTTCCGGATCTCGACAGAAACCAGTCAGACTCGTCTCCAACTCTCCGTAACCGGTTCTGATATGTTCAAATTCCAGTCCCAGGGTTTGCGCTGCCAAGCGGGCAGTCTCCAGAGTTTCCTTCGAGTCAGTCTGAGCTAGGTATATCAGCCGGGTGTATGCCGAAAAGTAGGTTTCCAGAAGTTGCGGGTGGCGTTTGATGCCAAGCTCCTCCATCACCAGTCGGTCAAAATGTCGCGCCAGAAAATCGGTCAGGTAGAATATCCCGGGTTCACGATCATGTCTGTCCAAAAAGGCTTGCGACCCCCAAAAGAACTCATAACAATGAGCGCCAGGAAGCCTTTCCACCTGCTCTTCTGCAAGAACCGCATCTAGTGCGCCTCCCGTACCGCAATCGGCATAAGCGACAAAAATAGAATCGAACGCATCTCGAGACTGCCGCACCCGTTCGCGCACCGCCGGGGCAATCAGGCGTGGGTGATTATGCAGGCTTGCCGGAAGGCACTGGATCTCAAGGTGGTGCCACTTGTTGAGTCGAACCAGCGCAGTGATCTCATGAGCTAACGCTCCACAGGCAATAACCAGGCTCTTTCCTAACGACGGCGTTGCGGGCATAACCTTTCTCTTACAAATAGGTGACGGCGTTCTTTACGTCCGATATGGGAAGATGGTATTTAGCGGGGAAACACCGGGTCAAACCACTGCCAGCCCACGCTAAGTTATGCGGACTTTCGCCGCGCCCTGAGCTCAGCAATCAATTGCTTGGCAGTCTCCACCGCGACTGCGGCATCACGGCAGTACGCATCAGCCCCGATGGCCTGACTGAATTCCTCGTTCAGCGGAGCACCTCCCACCAGCACAACATAGTCATCGCGCATACCCTGTTCAACCAGCGTGTCGATCACTACTTTCATGTACGGCATGGTGGTGGTAAGCAGTGCAGACATACCGACTATATCCGGCTTGTGTTCCTCAATTGCTGCCAGATAATTTTCCACTGGGTTGTTGATGCCAAGATCAAAAACTTCAAAGCCTGCGCCCTCAAGCATCATTCCAACCAGGTTCTTGCCGATGTCGTGAATATCGCCTTTGACCGTGCCGATAACGACGGTGCCAATGGATTCTGCACCCGTCTCTGCCAGCAGTGGCCTCAGGATCGCCATGCCGCCTTTCATCGCGTTCGCAGACATCAAGACTTCCGGTACGAAAAGAATGCCATCACGAAAATCGATACCGACGATACGCATACCCTCGACCAGAGCATCAGCCAGAACCTTGTCCGGCCCCCAACCTCTTCCCAGGAGAATATTGGTTCCCTCTTCAATCTCCTCTTTCAGGCCGTCATAAAGGTCATCATGCATCTGCTCAACGAGTTCGTCGTCAGACAGGGTTTGCAGGTCCAGATCATCCTCTTGCTCATCACTCATCGCATGGGCTACCTTATGTTATGTTGGTATCAATACTAGGCACAGGACGGCATTCTAGATAGGAAGCCAAACAGAGTTGTTTTTGTCGCGACACGTCCCCATCACAGCGCGACACTACGCGCAGTTCGCCGTCGCCGACTGGCGTGTTGGCGCGTTCGCGGCGCGACGGGGGGTGACCAGCCATCGGGGGCCATGGCATCACCGGCAACCAGACCGGCAAACCGGGCGCGGATACGGGCGTCGACCTCGGGTGCGAGCACGGCGTGATTTTCCCGGGTGAGGATTTCCCGGGCGCGCACTAGGGCGGTATGATGGGCGTCTTGGCCACCCTTCTCCGTCCATTCGTCACGGGTCTCGCGGTTCGCCACATCGGGGAAGAAGCCCGTTTCCTTCATCAGTGCCAGGGTTTGCGGGTGTTCAATATACATGCCGGCAGGCCCCAAGCTCTTGATGGCCTCGAGCGACAGCGCTTCCTCGCTGAACTCCGTGCCGCGCATGATGCGCTTCATCATCTGGGCGATCTCCGCATCGATCACCGCCAGGCCGAAATCGAAATCCATCAAGGCGTCCAGCAGTCCGCCCGTCTTCAGATAGCTGATGCCGCCAAGCATGGCGGTGAGCGGTCCCATGCCCTTCTCAAAACCGGCCTGGGCGTCACAGGTCTTGGCATTGGTGTGGCCCACGTAAGCACCTGCGGGCACGTTATAGAAGCGTGCCATCTGGGCCAGGGCTGCGGACTGCATGCCGAGCTCGATGCCGCCCGAGGCGTAAGCGCCTGTGCGCATGTCGGCAACCACGGGCTGGTGGATATAGATCAGCGGCGTGTGTTCGCGGTTGATCTGGGCAAAGCAGGCCTGGGCCAGCCATTCGGCGTTGGCCAGCGCCAGCGTGCCAGGCAGGGTAAACGGGTAGTTAAGCCCCGAGATGGGCGCGATGCCGCCATAAACCGGCACGTCGCGGTCATTGAAGAACATCCACATCTCGGTGGAGTCGTAGTCCATGGTTAAAGCCGAGACGATGTTACAGGCCCCGAATGTGATAAACTGACGCTCCCAATAGGCGCCTTTGGAACCGGCGATCAGCTCGCCAAGCTCCAGCACCTGGAGAGCTTCCTCGGGGTTGAGGACTGCCGTGCGCACCGGCTTCAGGCAATTTTTCAGGGCCGGGTAGAATCGCGACAGGCTGAACTGGCCCTCGGGCGCGTCATCGGCCAGCGTGGAGATGGAGAATACGTCGTATCCGTCCAGCTCGTTGACCAGGTGCGCAATGCGGGCGATATCGTCTGAGCGCGCACGGCGGAGCTCGCCCGTGACAGGATCAATAATGTTGGGCGCCGAGCTTCCCGTGGAGATGACGGGGGCGTCGTCGGGCAGGGTCTTGTCAAATGCCGGATCACGCCCGCGAAAGGTGAACGTGGGCGGGAACTGGCGGCACAGTTCCTCAACCAGGGCTGAGGGCAGGCGCACGATCCCGGTGTCCTCGTCCACCAGGCATCCGCGTTTGGCCATGCGTTCACGGGCACGACTGTTGCGCACCAGAAGGCCGGCTTCCTCAAGAATTTCCAGTGAGGCTTCGTGAATGCGCAGGACTTCGGTCTGGCTCAGGAACTGGGCAAACTGGGGAATCATGGCTCGCTCCGATTACTGCCGGACCGCGATGGCGGTTCCGGTTTTAGGTCAGAAAACATACACCATAAAAACAGCTCTTGAAAATTCAATTGTATTCTCCTCGATAAGTTTTTATCAGGGAATAGCCAGTTTATGCAATATGTACGTCGTCACTGGATTCCCAGATGAATTGTAGCCCAAGCGTAATAAACGATCAATACCAATCAATTATTTGATTTAAACAGATCTCTTATGATTGATGGTTGACCGATATTGTGTTGGAATGCAAGCGTACAGTGCTCTGGATTACTCAGCGTATAAGGAGAATAAGCTAGTTAACCAACCGACCCACAGGTACACCCGGCGGCGGCTGCATATGTGTTGTGGTTATCCTAACTATCTCGACGAAGACGGCTACAAAAAAGCGAATCCAGAAACCTATTTTCGCCTCGTGGAACAATTGGATAACTCGATGATCCAACAAGTCTCGATCGAAGACGCCCATCGGCATA